>NZ_OY759860.1 GCF_963662805.1 uncultured Cohaesibacter sp. | reverse complement strand
GTGCTTATGCGGAGCGGAAGTGTTTGGACAGCTTCAAGCCTTGCGCCTGATAGTTGGAGCCCAGCCCTGAGCCATAAAGGACGCTCGGGCGTTCTCTCATCCGTTCATAGGCCAGCCGCCGATGATCTGGCCATGCTCGACGATGAACGGGACCTCATGGCTGCGCACTTCCAGAACAGCGCGGCTACCGGTCCCGCCCGCCTCGGAATGGCCGAAACCGGGATCGAAGAACCCTGCATAGTGCACCCGGAACTCGCCGACGAGGGGATCGAAAGGCACCATTTCGGCGGCAAAGAGCGGGGGCACATGCACCGCCTCGTTGGAGACGAGAATGTAAAACTCATCCGGATCGAGCACCAACTCGCCGCGGCCGCGCCCCATAATCGGCTCCCAGAAGTCGAGCAGGTCCAGTGCATCCCGGCGATCCACATCGATGACGGCGGCATGGCGTTTGGCCCGATAGCCGATAACGCCCTCTCCGGCGAGATCGATCGAGACCGCGATGCCATCGGCGATGAAGGGATCGCTTGAGGCAACCAGCGTTTCGGCCTCATGCAGCTCCCGATGCTCGGCGTCGCTCAGTACCACGCGGCCCTGACGGAAACGGATCTGGGTGAGACGACTGCCTGCCCGAGCAAGGATGGGGAAGGTGCGCGGGCTAACCTCCATATAGAGCGGACCGTTGTAGCCTTCGGGGATCTTGTCGAACTGTTGCGACCGGTCCGCGATGACGCGGGTAAAGATGTCGAGACGCCCCGTCGAGCTTTTGGGGTTTGCTGCGGCGGCGATGCCCTCGGGCAGGTGCAGTGTCTCCATCAAGGGCACGATGTAGACGCAGCCCGTTTCGAGCACGGCACCCTCGCTCAAGTCGATCTGGTGCAATTGCAAGTGATCGAGCTTGTCCTTCACCGCACGGTCAGGGCCGGGGAGGAACGAAGCGCGCACACGGTAGGCGGTGCGCCCTAAACGCAGATCGAGGCTTGCGGGTTGGATCTGATCCCCGTCGAGCGGCACATCAAAGGTGATCGCGCCCGCATCCACCAATGCGGAGATGTCGGCGTCATTGAGAATACCGGAACCGGGGAAGGAAAGTGAAGACATGGATCCGCCTGCGAGAGTTGTTTCGCGCTTGTTTAGCAAGTTCGCAGCAGTCGCGCAATCGCAGCTCTTGGCGCATGTCGGTGGGCTGGCTGGCCTGAAGCGCCCTTAGCCCTATGATATCGGACGGCCACTTTGGCCGCCCGATGGTGATATATGAGGTTCGGCGGAGCCTTACTGGCCGCAGGACTGGGCAAATTCGTAGAAGGCTTCCTTGCCCTCAACACTGTTCGCCCTGGCCATGGTGTAGCCTTCGTTGCCAAATGTCAGATCGGGGGCATTGGCCATGGAGAGCCACAGGTTGCGATCCCGGATGATCTTGAAACGGGACCCGGCATACTCGTCATTCTCGATAAAGGTATGACCCTGATAGCGCTCCTGCCCGCCGGGGTGATTGATGGTCAAATAGACAATGTCACCGGCCTGCAGATTGCCGAATTCCGAATAGATCTCCACCTCCATGAAGTCGCCCGCCTGCTCGCATGTTGCATAGAAGGCCCGTTCGTCGGTTTCCGGAACGGCATAGCTCAGGATTTTCGGCGAGCCTCCACCCATGCCATCGCCGGTGTACCAGAACAGCCCGATGGTGCCGGGTTTGACCGGCGTCTTCGTCATCGCGGTGTGGCTATAGCTAGGTCTGTCGGGATCGGACATTTGATCAGTGTGACCGGTGTCGCTCGGCCCTGCTTCATTCTGGGCAGCGTCATTCTGGCCAGTATCATTTTGGGGCGCGTCTTTTGACGGAGGAGTGAACTGCCCCGGATTGGAAGCCTGCTGGCGCTCCAGATTTTGCTGAAAGCCCTGAGGCGTCCAGCCACAATGGGCCTTGAAGATTTCGAGGGCTTCACGCGAGCCGTTGAGGCGCACCACACTCTGACCACCGTTGAAGGTCACGATCGCGTTGCGACCCGATTGCAGCGCTCCGATCAAAGGGTCGTCATAGGCGACGCTGAAAACCGGGGTGAAACCGATCAGCCCGAATTCGACGGTCTTTGCTTCATAATTGAAGATCTGGCCATCGATGTTGATCGCGACCGGAGCGGCCTCGCCATTCCGTCCCGTTTCACTGGCGGCAGCATTGATCGTGATCTCGGCGGGTTGGCCATTGCCCGTGCAGGCAACCAGCATGCCGACGTCTTCACCGCAATCCCGGCAATCACTGGCTATGATCTGCTCATAAAGCCCTGTCGCAGACCATTGCTGAGCCAAGGCCTGTGTCGCAAAAAAGCTGGCCACGATGGCCAGAAGCCAGGCCATCCGCGGCCGGTGTAGATGAAGCATGCATATCTCCTGTCATCGGAAAAGCGGGACTTGTCAATTTCAATAGCGATTAGATCAGTTGCTTTGGAAGCTGGTAGGTTCAGCAATTAAACCATTATTAGCAAAACTACCTATGCGGCACAACGTGAGATTGCCAGATCAGATACATCAAGTCGCAACGTTAATCGACACTTAAGTCTAACTTTACTCCTTGATTGTAATATTTGGACGGTTATGCAAAAAACCCGCACGTAATTTACCGGTAATTCAATATGAAAACTTACGTCTACGGTTTGAGCCTATTTGGTGTCCTGAGCGCCGCCATTGGCACTATCTATTTCTACGAGGCAGGCCCCGCCTTCTCTCTGCCCCAACCCCGTCTCACCTCGCTGGAGCAATCTCTGGCGAGCAGCCTCAAGGACGATCTGGGACGCTCCCGTCTGGCAAAGAACTGGGTGGAAGTGAAGAATTGTGCAATTACCTTCCGGCATCAGGCTCCCTATAGCTGCTCGGACGGTAACGATGTGCGCTATTCGGAAACCCGGATCGATTTGCACGAAGTTGCCAACATCGACTATTTCGAAACGCCAAACCCCGGTTCGGATTTTCAGAGTTCTGTGACGTTCGAATTCAATTCCGATGTGCAGCAACGGGTCAACGCCGCCAAAGCGCAGTTCTGGGAGTTTCTGGGCAACCGCGGAGGCGCGACCGAAACCCTGTGGTCGGAACATGTCATCGCAGCAGAGCAGCGGATCCTCAGAACGATGGCGATCGACAAGCTCGGAAGCCAGCTGATTTCCGGCTCCTGCAAGAACAACACAAGGTATCAGCGTTTGCTCAATGTGAAGCATACCCTGTTGTTCAAGGATCGTGACCGGGATACAGCCAAAAAGCTCAAATTCTATCACGAGCATTGCAGCGCAAGCTGAGCAAAGACCGATCCATTTCCTTCTCACCCTGATCGGCAGCACTCGTTGTTGTGAAGCCGTGCGCACCGGCCCTGCAAAGTAGTCGCAAACACCAGCCTTGCGCCTGACGCAACGTCATGATGGTCTTTGAAAGACCGCAATGGCGCATTTCTGCGCCTGACAGATTGACGCAGGCGAAAGGAAGGCGTATAAGGACGCCATTCGTGGTCATTTGAGCCGACCGGCTTGCCGCCACGTAAAATAATGTAGCTAAAAGGTCGGGGGATGAAACATTTCGAGCCCGGCCATGCAGATCGCATTGCTGGGTTTTGTTTTGTTCATCACTCAGCAAAAACAACAAGAAGAACTGGATAGACCGATGTCAGACACGAAAAAACTCGAGGATACCCTTCGCCCCGCCACCCGTATGGTGCATGGCGGAACCATGCGCTCCCAATGGGGAGAGACCTCCGAGGCGATGTTCATGACACAGGGCTATGTCTATGACAGCGCAGAAAGCCAGGAAGCCCGCTTCAAGGGTGAAGAGCCAGGCTATGTCTATTCGCGCTATGCCAACCCGACCATTTCCATGTTCGAAGAGCGTATGGCGCTTCTGGAAAGCGCCGAGGCTGCGCGTGGGACTGCATCCGGCATGGCGGCTGTGTCTGCAGCGATGCTCGCCTGCGTGAAGGCCGGAGACCATGTGGTGGCCGCCAGCGCGCTGTTCGGCTCCTGCCTTTATATCGTCTCCGAGCTGCTGCCGCGCTTCGGCGTCGAGTGCACCCTCGTCGATGGCACCAAGCTTGATGAGTGGAAGGCGGCAATGCGCCCGAATACTCGCGCCTGCTTCCTTGAAAGCCCGACCAACCCGGTCCTGTCGGTGATCGATATCGCCGGGGTTGCCGAAATCGCCCATGAAGCGGGGGCCAAACTGGTGGTCGACAACGTCTTTGCGACCGCGCTGTGGCAGAGCCCGCTGGCGCTGGGCGCTGACGTGGTTGTCTATTCGGCCACCAAGCATATCGACGGTCAAGGCCGCTGTCTGGGCGGGGTTGTGCTGTCGACCGAGGAATTCTTAGAGGCCGATTTCAAGGACATTCACCGCCACACCGGGCCGTCCCTGTCGCCCTTCAACGCTTGGGTGATGCTGAAAAGCCTTGAGACTTTCCCCTTGCGGGTGAAGGCCCAGACCGAAAGCGCGCGCATCCTTGCCGACCGCCTTGCGGAGCACAAGGCCATTGACCGGATCTTCTATCCCGGGCGTGCCGACCATCCGCAGGCCGATGTTGTGGCCCGCCAGATGACTGGTGGTTCAACCATGATCGCGCTCAATGTGGCAGGTGGCAAACAGAAGGCCTTCGAGCTTGAGAATGCCCTGAAGATCGTCAAGATCTCCAACAACCTCGGCGATGCCAAGAGCCTGATCACCCATCCGGCGACCACGACGCATCAGCGCCTTGATGACGACCAGCTTGCTGCAGCAGGTATTGGTCAGGGTACCCTGCGCCTCAGCGTTGGCCTTGAAGATATCGAGGATCTGTGGGCCGACTTCGAGCAGGCGCTAAACTCGCTCTGAGGCAATCCATTCGGCGCTAGCAACCGACCAAGCAATTTCGCCCGGCCAGATCCAATCTGACCGGGTGTTTTTTGTTCCCTTACAGACCGACCTCGGCATTTTCCTCTTGCCATCGTGCTTTGTGGCCCTGCTAGGCTCTGATCGAGAATCACTTGGCAGAAAGGAAAACCCGATGGATCCGCGCCTATCCCTTGTCACACTCGGCGTCACCGACCTTGAACGGTCCGTCGCCTTCTATCGCGATGGCCTGAAGTGGCCGACAGGCTACAAGGCCGGGGACGGCGTTGCCTTCTTCAAGACCTGGGGCACAGTGCTGGCGCTCTACCCGATCGACCAGTTGGCCGAAGAATTGCCTGATCCGGATTTCAAACCGGTGGCTGGGCCTTGCGGCATCACCCTCGCCCACAATGTCCGCGAACGGAACGAGGTGGATGTAGCCCTCACTGACGCAGTCGCAGCCGGCGCCACGATCCGCAAACCGGCCAAAGACACCTTCTGGGGTGGCTATTCAGGATATTTCGCCGACCCGGACGGCTATTTGTGGGAAGTGGCATGGGGTGCCTTCCCGATCGGCGAGGACGGGCATCTGATTCTGCCCTAAGGACCGTTGCTTCAGGCTGGCTCGTCTCTGTTGTCTGTCGTTCCAAAGACCTTGATGGCCAGCAGGATACGGGAGATGGTCGTGACGGCGGTCACGGCGGCAAAGGCACAGGCGATCCAGCCGAAGTGGTCGGGAAACAGACAGAAGGCAGCAAAGACGGCATAGGTCTCGCCCGCTTCGGCGAGACCTCCAGTAAAGTAGAGAGACTTGGAGCCGTGGCTCACGGTGCTCAGCTTGTGCTTTTCGGCCATGATGGCATAGGCAAGGAAGCTCGCTCCATTGGCATAGAAGACTGCAAGCAGGATCGCGGCAGGCAGGGCATTTTCCGGCCGTGCAAAAGCAAAGCCGAGCGGCACGAGTCCGTAGAAGATGAAGTCGAAGACGATATCGAGATAGCCGCCCAGATCCGTCTTGCCGCTTGCTCGCGCGACCGCACCATCAAGGCCATCCATCAGGCGGCTTGTCAGCAGCACTGCCAGCCCGAGCCAATAGGCCTCAAACGCAATCGCAACAGCTGACAGAGCCCCGAGCACCAGCCCCGCTGTGGTGATCTGATTGGCCGTGATGCCAGCCCCGGCAAGAGTCAAGCCAAGGCGATTGACTGGCGGGTCGATTATACGGCGCAGGCGGGCATCAAACATGTTCAGTTTCCTGTTGAGCGTACGAATTCGCTGAGGCACTCATGTACCGCGCCTCGCACGAGGATGACCTAGTGCCGATTTTGCAAAATTGCCAAGCACATTCTTTCACTTTTTCGCAACTCGCACTTGAAGTCGAGCCGGTAATCTGTCTTCCATGGCGCAGTTTATTCGGCTCGTCAGACCAATCGGGGATGAAAACATCGAGGACATGGACGACTACAGTTACAAGGCAATCACCGGATCGGTTCAGGTCATGGTGGAGACGGAATATGATCCTGATCGCTCCTCGGCAGAAGCGGGCGAACATTTCTGGGCCTATCATATCGAAATCTGCAATCTGGGCCAGAGTGACATCCAACTGCGCTCCCGCTACTGGCGCATCGTGGATGGCATGGGCCGCGTGCAAGAGGTCCGTGGACGAGGGGTCGTTGGAGAAGAGCCACTGATTGAAGCCGGAGACTGCTACACCTATAGTTCCGGATGTCCGTTGAACTGTGATTCTGGCATTATGTCGGGACATTTCGAGATGGAAGCTGACGACGGGAGCCTGTTTGAGGTGCTTGTGCCGTCTTTCTCTCTGGACCTGCCCGACCGGATCGTTACTCTGAACTGACTGTTCTCATGCGCCCCGAACCTGCACCCTCGAATGGGTCCTTGCCTTTGGGCAACTGACAGAAGGCCAAGACGCTCATGTTGCTCGATATCAGACCCGTGCTGATGGTGATCGGAACGCTCCTGTCCGTTCTGGGGGTAGCGATGTTCATTCCGGCCTTGCTCGATCTGGCCGTCGGGGACAGACAATGGCGTGTCTTTGCGACCTCCGGCGGAGTTACCCTGTTCGTCGGCGGCGGCCTGTGGCTTGCCACCCGGGAAGGCCGGGTCGAGTTCACGCGCCGTCAGGCCTTTGTCATGACGGTCCTGTCCTGGACATCTCTTGCCGCCTTCGGCGCACTGCCCCTGCTCTGGTCGGGAGCTGCACCAACCTATACCGACGCTTTTTTTGAAAGCATGTCCGGCATTACCACCACAGGATCGACGGTTCTCTCCGGGCTTGACCAGATGCAGGCCGGTGTTCTGTTATGGCGCGGCATCATGCAGTGGCTCGGCGGCCTCGGCGTGATTGTCATGGCAATTGCGGTGCTGCCGATGCTGCAGGTCGGTGGGATGCAGCTGTTTCAAGCCGAGGCCTTCAGCACGGCCGAGAAGATCCTGCCCCGGGCGACGCAGATTTCTGCGGGCCTGACCGGGCTTTATATCTTCTTCACGGCAATCTGCGCCCTGCTCTATCACCTCGCCGGGATGACGGCTCTTGATGCAATCATTCACGGCATGACGACGGTTGCGACCGGGGGGCTATCCTCGCACGACAATTCCATTGGCCATTACGGCAGTGCCCGAATCGAGATCATCGCCATCGTCTTCATGATCATCGGCTCGATGCCCTTCATTCTCTATATTCAGGCGATCCGAGGCCAGTTGAAGCGGCTGTTTCGGGATTCCGAGATACGGGCCTTTCTGGCGATCCTTGCCTTCTTTACCCTGATCGCCGGGCTCCATGCCATCGAATCAGGCACGTTCGAGGGCCTTGAAGCCTTTCGTCACGCGGCTTTCAATGTGGTCTCGGTGGTAACCGGAACCGGATATGCCTCAACCGACTATCAGGCGTGGGGGCCCTTCTCCATTGCCTTCTTCTTCTTCATCATGTTCATTGGCGGCTGTCAGGGATCAACGGCCTGCGGGCTCAAGGTGTTCCGGCTGCAGGTGATGTTTCAGATCGTCAAGCAGCATATCAACCGGATCGTCTTTCCCAACGGCGTGTTCGTGAAGAAATATGCCGGTATGCCGCTCGGAGATGATGTCTCGGCCGCGGTGATGAGCTTCTTCTTTCTTTATGTGGTCAGCTTCCTTGTGCTTGGCATCTTGTTGCAAATGACCGGGCTTGATTTCGTGACCGCCCTGTCCGGTGCCGGAACGGCCATCGCCAACGTAGGCCCCGGCGTCGGTCACATCATCGGACCGGCGGGAAATTTCCAGCCGCTCAATGATGTTGCAAAATGGTTGCTTTCTTTTGGCATGTTGTTGGGACGTCTTGAACTCCTGACCATGCTGGTCCTGTTCTTGCCGCGTTTCTGGATGGAATAACGGTCATGGCAAATGATAAGAAAATCCCGCGTTCAAGCCGCTCGCAGGATACCGAGCCCTTCATGGACAATGGTCCTCTGATCCGGCTCTTCTCCGCGCGCTGGGCACTTCTGGCGGCCGCATTCGGCCTTGGCTGGATCACCTATTCGACCAATGAGGAACCATGGCGAGCTGGTATCGTCATGGCACTCATCGTTTTTGCCACAGCCTTTTTCCCCAGACGCAGGCGGGTCACGCGCCTGAAAGCTCGCGCACAGGCACGTCGGCTGACCATGGTGCCCGATGTGCACATGCGCAAACTGGCCGCCGCCTTGCCGGACCCCTGTTTCATCCTCGACCGGCGCGGCATTGTCCGCTTTGCCAACGCCCCCGGAGCGACCATCTTCGGCAATGTGAAGGAAGGCGACCCTCTGTCGTTCCGCATCCGTCAGCCGAACATGCTGGCAGCGCTCGACAATGTGCTGGATGGTGGGCCGATTGAGAAGATCCAATATTCGCTGAAGAGCCACTCCGAGCGCCTCTATGAGGCATGGGTGACGCCGATCCATCTGTCCGCCGAGCCCTTGGGCGGCGCACGACCGGATTTCATCCTGTTGTTGCTCCACGATCAGACCGAGCAGAAAAATCTTGAGCGGATGCGCGCTGATTTTGTCGCCAACGCCAGTCATGAACTGCGCACGCCTCTGGCCTCCGTGATCGGCTTCATCGAGACCCTGCAGGGCCCGGCCAAGGGCGACATGGTCGCGACCGAGAAGTTCCTCGGGATCATGCTCGACCAGTCGGAGCGCATGTCCCGCCTCGTCTCGGACCTGTTGTCCCTCTCCCGCATCGAGATGAAGGCCCACGTGCTGCCGGATACACAAGTGGACCTTTCCAAGATCATCAGCCACGTCACCGACGCGTTGGCCCCACTCGCCAAAGAGCAAGGAGTTGCGGTCAACATGTGCCAGTGCAAGGACAGCCGGTGGGTGGCCGGAGACCGGGACGAACTGGTGCAGGTGTTCGAGAATCTGGTCGAGAATGCAGTCAAATATGGACAGGACGGCAAGAAGATCGACATCGACTGCAAAAAGGTCGTCGATCCGGCAGATAGCCGACTCTATTATGCCATCAGCATTCGCGACTACGGGCAGGGCATTCCGAGCGAGCATCTTCCCCGCCTGACCGAGCGTTTTTACCGCATCGACGTGGCATCATCCCGTCAGCAAAAAGGCACCGGTCTCGGACTTGCGATCGTCAAACATATCCTTACGCGACATCGCGGCAAGCTGCTCGTTGAAAGTGTCCCCGGAGAGGGCTCAACCTTTGAGGTCAGGCTTCCGGCAACAGAATCCGAGGATTTGTGACAGTTATTTGAAAGTCACAAAAATATATTATATTTTTCAATATCTTATAATGTCATAATACTGAAATACTTTTGTCATATCTCCATCATATCGGAGCGATAGTGTCGCTGGTGTTCCGAGCACGACACACCGTTGCAAGCCCCTCCATCGGCGCTGCAAGAGGTTGGCTCGGCAATTTTTCATGAGCGCACCCCGGGACAAATGAAGCCGGGACCATTTGCTCTAAAAAACTGACTTATGGAGAGGTCACGTGAAATTCGCATCTTTTGCTAGCGCAGCTGCTCTTGCTGCAACCACCATTCTCGCTGGTACCGCCGCTCAGGCTCGTGACCAGGTTCAGGTTGCTGGTTCTTCCACCGTTCTTCCTTATGCAACCATCGTTGCTGAAGCTTTCGGCGAAAACTACCCTGACTTCAAAACCCCGATCGTTGAATCCGGCGGGTCTTCCGCTGGCCTGAAACAGTTCTGCCAGGGCACCGGTCCTGAAACCATCGACGTTGCCAACGCTTCCCGCAAGATCAAAGACTCCGAAATCAAAACCTGCGCCGACAACGGTGTTTCCGAGGTTATGGAAGTCAAGATTGGTTACGACGGCATTGTCTTCGCTTCCGACATCAACGGCCCGGACTTCGCTTTCGAACCGATCCACTGGTTCAATGCTCTGGCTCCGAAAATCGTAAAAGACGGCGCTCTGGTCGACAACAGCAACACCAAATGGTCTGACATCGACGCTTCCTTCCCGGATTGGGAAATCGCTGCCTACATCCCGGGCGAAAAGCACGGCACCCGCGAAGTCTTCGAAACCAAGGTTCTCGAAGCTGGCTGTAAAGCTTCTGGCGCTTATGACGCGTACATCGCTTCTGGTCTCGACAAAAAAGATGCCGAGAAAGAGTGCTTCAAAGTTCGCAAAGATGGCAAAGCAGTTGACATCGACGGCGACTACACCGAAACCCTCGCTCGCATCGACTCCAACAAAACCGGCCTCGGCGTCTTCGGTCTTGCTTTCTATGAAAACAACACCGACAAGCTGAAAGTTGCCACCATGTCCGGTATCGCACCGAACGCTGCGGTTATCGCTGATGGCACCTATCCGGTTTCCCGTCCGCTCTACTTCTATGTCAAGAAAGCTCACCTGGGCGTTATCCCGGGCCTCAAAGAGTATGTTGACTTCTTCATGTCCGACGACATGACCGGTGAAGGTTCCCCGACCGCTGATTATGGTCTGGTTCCGGCTCCTGCTGCAGAGCGCGACGAGATCCACGCTGCAATCGAAGAAGGCAAAACCCTCTAAGGTTTTTCTACCCGGCCATGCGCGGACCGCCGCGCATGGCTTTTTTTTGGCCAGTTCGACTATATCGATACTGGCTTCACTTCGTCTGGCTCCCTTTGATCGAGCCGCTCGACGGGGTGGCGTCAACGAAGTTTTTCAAGAGAGAGCCCAACTTTTCCCGTGAGCGGAAAGGCAGAAAAGGGCAGCCGGAAAAGCTTCATTTGTTCAGTCTTGCGAAGTCTACGCAATACTCAAGGGGCAGGTCGCTATGAGCCCGCTTTGGCTTCTGGCAGCTATTTTCATTGTCGCACTGATCGGTGCCATGTTGGGGCGCAGTCGTGCGATCTCTTCGGTGAATGGAAATATTGCTGCACTTCATTCTCGACCCGGATATTACGGTTCCTACGTTCTGATCTGGACGGCCATTCCAGCCATTGTATTTTTGATTGCTGTCTATATTGCTCAGCCTTTTGTTACGGCATCTGTTGTCGATCAGGAATTGCGCGTCGGTTACAGTCAGGCCTGTGACCGGGAAAAGGCCCGGGTTGAAGGTGAGGCTAACGCAGCCGAACCCGCCATCTGTGCCGAGTTTAGTGAATATCTGGAACATGACACACGTCGTGCCCTGATGCAGGGGGTGGTGACGAGTGTTGCCGATGGGGTCAAGCTTCTCAGCGACGAGGAAACCGTTCAGCTGAAGTCCGGTCTTGTTGCAGTTCGCCCGACCCTTGCCAAGCATGGTGTCGCGCTGGCCGAGAATGTCGACAAGGCGGTGGTTGATGCAGCCTATCATCTCAATGACACGCGTTCTCTGATCACCACCATCCTCGTTGCCGGTGTGGCGGTTCTGTTGGCGCTTGGCCTCGTGCTTAGCTACCTGCGGATCAATCCTGCCCTCAGAGCGCGCAACCGGGTCGAGGCGAATATCAAGATTGCCCTGATCATGGCATCCTCCATCGCCATCCTGACCACGGTCGGGATTGTAATGTCGATGCTGTTCGAGGCGATTCACTTTTTCCGCGTTGTCCCTCCCACCGATTTCTTCTTCGGCACCACATGGGATCCTCGCTTCACGTCCGCCGGGCGCGAAGGTGGCGGAGACGGCACCTTCGGTCTGTTGCCGCTTCTCTGGGGCACGATGTATATTTCCATCGTCGCTCTGCTCGTTGCGGTTCCAATCGGCCTGTTTGCTGCCATCTACATGGCAGAATATGCGACCAACACTGTGCGCGCCATTGCCAAACCCCTGCTCGAGATCCTCGCCGGTATCCCGACCATCGTTTACGGCTTCTTCGCCATGGTGACGGTTGGCCCGTTCCTGCGTGACAGTGGCTCGCTGATCGGCCTTGATATCTCGGCCCGCTCGGTGCTGACCGCCGGTCTCGTCATGGGCATCATGCTGATCCCGTTCATCTCGTCCCTGTCGGACGACATCATCACGGCGGTTCCGCAATCGCTGCGCGATGGCTCGCTCGGCCTTGGGGCAACCCGGTCCGAGACCATCAAACGCGTGATCCTGCCAGCTGCCCTGCCGGGCATCGTGGGCTCGATCCTTCTGGCAGCCTCCCGCGCCATCGGTGAAACGATGATCGTGGTGCTGGGTGCCGGAGCGGCGGCCAACCTCACTGGCAACCCCTTTGAGGCCATGACCACCGTGACCGTGAAAATCGTCAACCAGCTGACCGGTGACCTTGAGTTCAACTCGCCGCAGACCCTTGTGGCCTTTGCTCTGGGCATCACCCTGTTCGTCATCACGCTGGGACTTAATATCTTCGCTCTGCACATCGTGCGGAAATATCGGGAGCAGTATGACTGATGACTGATATCACTGGAAATCAGGGCCTCGTAATTGCCGAGACACATCAACGCGATCTGGGTCTCAAGAAGCGCTATGCTTCCGAAAGACGCTTCCGTGCCGCAGGTGTTGTTGCCATCGCCCTTGGCGTGCTGTTTCTGATCATCCTCTTCTGGTCGATCATTTCCAAAGGCTACACTGCCTTTCAGCAGACCAAGATCCATCTTGATGTCTATCTCGAAGAGAGCATCATCGATCCCAAGGGCAATCGCTCACGGTCCGAGCTGACCCAGGTCATTCGCTACAACAAGGTACTCCTGCCTGCTTTCTACAAAGCTGCCGGTGTCGATCCGAAGGACAAGACCCAGAAGGCTCAGGTCAAGGCGGTCAAGGATCTTCTATCTGCAGGTGCTGCGGTTGAGCTCAGGGACATCGTGTCCACCAACCCGGATCTCATCGGCAAGCGCCTTGAGATGTGGTTCCTTGCCGATGGAGATGTCGACTCCTTCGTCAAGGGTCAGATCTCCCGCGAGACGCCCGAAGCCCGCCGCCAGATCAGCGATGCGCAGATTGCCGTCATTGATGATCTGATGGAAAAAGGGGTCATGGCCAAGAAGTTCAACACAGGCCTCTTCGTCTTTGGCGCCTCCTCCCGTCCGGAAACGGCCGGTATCGGGGTTGCGGCTCTTGGGTCGATCTTCATGATGCTGATCGTTCTGGTCTGCGCCCTGCCGATCGGGGTGGCTGCCTCGATCTATCTAGAAGAATTTGCTCCCAAGAACCGCTGGACCGATCTCATCGAGGTGAACATCAATAACCTCGCTGCGGTTCCCTCCATCGTCTTCGGTCTTCTGGGTCTGGCAGTCTTCATCAACTTCGCCGGTCTGCCGCGCTCCGCTTCGGTCGTCGGGGGTCTGGTGCTGACCCTGATGACCCTGCCGACGATCATCATTGCCACCCGCTCCGCCCTCAAGGCCGTGCCACCCTCCATTCGTGAGGCAGCGCTCGGTGTCGGGGCTTCTAAGACACAGGCGATCTTCCATCATGTGCTGCCGCTGGCAACGCCCGGTATCCTCACTGGAACGATCATCGGTCTGGCACAGGCTCTTGGTGAAACCGCGCCGCTGCTGATGATCGGCATGGTGGCCTTCGTGAAGGATTATCCGGTGACCCCGTTTGATCCAGCGACCGCCCTGCCCGTCCAGATCTACATGTGGGCCAATGCTGCGGAACGCGCCTTCGTCGAGCGGACCTCGGCGGCGATCATGATCCTTCTGGGCTTCCTCGCTGTGATGAACATTTCCGCGGTGCTTCTGCGTCGCCGCTTCGAACGTCGCTGGTAAGCCAGCGGCGTATGACCCTTCGAATTGTTTAGCCGCTGGAGTGTTTGCCGCAAGACCGGCGATGCCAGGCTGAAAAAGGACTTAGAAAGCATGAACATGCAGGACACCACCACCAAGACTGTCAAGGACAGCAAAGCCCGCAAGAATCCCATCAAGATGTCGGGCGAGAAAGTCACGGTTCATTATGGAGCCAAGCAGGCCCTGTTCGACGTCGATCTGCTGATCGAGGAAAATCAGGTCACCTCGCTGATCGGCCCGTCCGGTTGCGGCAAGTCGACCTTCCTTCGCTGCCTCAATCGCATGAACGACACCATCGATATCTGCCGTGTTGGCGGAACGCTCAAGCTTGGTGACAACGACATCTACGATCCGAACGTGGATGTGGTCGAGCTGCGCGCGCGCGTCGGCATGGTTTTCCAGAAGCCGAACCCGTTCCCGAAAAGCATTTTCGAGAATGTCGCCTACGGCCCGCGCATTCATGGTCTCTGCCGCACCAAGACGGACATGGAAGAAGTGGTTGTTTCCTCGCTTCAGAAAGCCGGTCTGTTTGAAGAAATCAAGGATCGTCTTGATGAGCCCGGCACCGGCCTCTCCGGTGGTCAGCAGCAGCGCCTGTGTATTGCCCGTGCGATCGCCGTCAGCCCCGAAGTCATCCTGATGGATGAGCCCTGTTCGGCGCTCGACCCGATTGCAACGGCGAAAGTGGAAGAACTGATCGACGAATTGCGTGAAAACTACACCATCGTCATCGTGACGCACTCCATGCAGCAGGCCGCTCGTGTCTCTCAGCGCACCGCGTTCTTCCACCTTGGCAATCTGGTAGAGGAGGGTCCGACCGACCAGATCTTCACCAACCCGGTGGACCAGCGCACCCAAGACTATATCACCGGCCGCTTCGGCTAACAGACACGTTTGTTCGCCCGCTCTTCAGGCCCCTGTTCCCCGGGCCAGACTCATGGCAGTCTGCAAGTCCCGGTTGGCCGGAGAGTGACGCGAACGCAAGGAGAGAACCCAAATGTCCGATCACATTGTTTCGTCTTATGACAATGATCTTCGCGAACTAACCGGTCGCATTGCCGAAATGGGTGGCCAGGCCGAGCGTATGGTCGAGGAAGCCGTGAATTCCCTCGTCCGCCTCGACATGACCATGGCCAACACCACGATTGCCAATGATCAGATCATCAACAAGCTTGATCAGGAAATCGAGGAAAAGGCTGTTCTGACCATTGCCCGTCGCCAGCCTATGGCACAGGACCTGCGTCACATCGTGGCTGCGCTGCGCATTTCGATTGATCTGGAACGCGTCGCCGACCTTGGCAAGAATATCGCCCGCAACGCCGTAGCGCTGGAAGGCCGCCCGCAGCCCAAGCATTTCCTGCATGGCATCGAGCATATGGCCGAACTGACGCTTGATCAGCTGCGTGCCGTGCTGGACGCCTATACGGCGCTTGACGAGAATGCCGCCCTTGCCATCGTTGCGAAAGACCGCGACATCGATGCGCTCTACAATTCGCTGTTCCGCGAGTTCCTGACCTACATGATGGAAGATCCTCGCAACATCACCATCTGCACGAACTATCTGTTCGCGGCGAAACATCTCGAGCGCGTTGGCGACCATGCCACCAACATCGCCGAGACGATCTATTATGTGAAGACCGGCCGGACGATGGAAGACCGCCCGCTCTGACGCAGGATCCCGTGGCCGAGGGCCTTTGCCTTCAGCTATGAACCAAGAGAACTCAAGCATGGCGCAAACCTCACGCGCCATGCTGTACGTCCAAGACCTGATCCTGCTGGCTGTGATGCCATATTCGCTTCAGCCCGGATCCCTAGAATGCGGAATGTATGGCCATGAGCCCAAATGTCATGATCGTGGAGGACGAAGAAGCCCTCAGCCTTCTTCTTCGTTATAACCTTGAAGCAGAAGGCTATCAGGTTGAAGTTATTGCGAGGGGAGATGAAGCGGAAAGCCGACTTCAGGAGACCTTGCCCGATCTGTTGCTGCTGGACTGGATGCTGCCGGGCCTATCCGGCATCGAGCTGTGCAGACGCCTGCGCGCCAAGCCGAAGACCCTGAAGCTGCCGATCATCATGCTGACGGCGCGCGGTGAAGAATCCGAGCGCATTCGCGGTCTTTCGACCGGTGCTGATGATTATGTGGTCAAACCCTTCTCCGTTCCCGAACTGATGGCCCGCGTCCGTGCCATTTTGCGCCGTGCGAGCCCGGACCTCGTGGCTACGATCCTGAAGGCAGGAGATCTCGAGCTCAATCGCGAGACACACCGTGTCAAACGGGCCAATCGTGAGGTCAATCTGGGACCGACCGAATATCGTCTACTTGAATTCCTGATGCAGAACCCGGGGCGTGTCTATTCACGCGAGCAGTTGCTCGATGGCGTCTGGGGGCATGATGTCTATGTCGATGAACGCACGGTGGATGTGCACGTTGGCCGTCTGCGCAAGACCATCAACCGTGGCCGTGCCAAGGATCCGATCCGTACCGTGCGCGGCTCCGGCTACAGTTTCGACGACCAGTTTGCGGTGGAATAAGCGATTGACGTCGGGCGTACATCCATTCGCCCAACCCACAAAGAACTGATGACAGAAAAACCCCGGCGGCCTCTTGGCAACCGGGGTTTCTCAATTCTGCCGGACAGTTTGCTCTATCAGTTGCCTACTTTTGCACGCAGGACTGAGAACAGGGTCTTGCGTTGCGGTTTGGTTGCCTTCTTGGCGATCACGGTTCTCGTCTGAGCAGGCTTGCGCTTGACGTTCGTGGTGGCCTTGGCAACTTTCGAGTAGCTGACATCGGGCTTGGTCAACACGATAAAGTCGGTCCCTTGCGGGGTCGTTTCACGGCTGAAGCCACGGTCGGAGACGGTGATGGATGCGCCATTGCCGATCAGGTGGTCGATTTGGGCGCGAATGTTGTCCGGAATGATCAGACGGTCGAGAACGGCTGTGGAATCAACGGCGCCTTCGACCTCGAGATCCTGCTGAACGCCGAGCTGCTCCTGCTGGGCAGGCGTCAGCTTGTCGTCAAGGTTCACGGACAGCCAATTGAGCTTGCTGGGGCTGACTGCGCTCGCGGTGAACAGGTGAGCGCCGAGAGGTTTGGAGGTGTCGCGGATCTGGATCGGGGCGTCAAACAGGGGCTTCATATTGTGCCGGACAAAAAGGTGGCCCGTCGGGATTTCGCCCTTGCCGGCAGCATTGTAAAGATTCTGCAAGAGCGCCTGATTGATCTGTGGCTTGGAGCCATAGAAGCGCTGGTCCATGCTGCCATTCTGCGCTTCGACAAAGCTGCGCACGGCGGCCAGCGTCTGGCTACCGGCTAGTCCATCGGGCTCACCGGCATCATACCCGAGCTGGTTGAGCAGGGTCTGGGCTTCCTTGACCAGATTGCCCCGCGCCTGTCGGGTGATGAAGATGCGCAAGGGCTTGTCGCTTTTCTTCACCTCTTCCAGCTGGTTCAGATAGCGCGCGACCTGTTGGGCTGAGGTATCCTGAACCGGATGATCGGTAAGAAGGGTGATCTTGCCAAGCGCCTTCGAAGGGGCCACCACAGGCGCAACGGCCGAGATCTTGTCGGCCAGTTCGTCGCTTTCCTGCGGCTGGAAGAGATTGGCATGCTCAATCGGCTCGGGGGTCGCATTGCGGTTAGCGATGATCACATGGGCACCGCGCTCGGTGATCGAGAAGAGCTGTTTTGCAAATCCACCCGGCAGACGCACACAGCCATGAGAGGCCGGATAGCCGGGAACGGAATTGGACTGGTGCAGGGCAACCCCCGACCAGGTCAGCCGTTGCATGTAGGGCATCGGCGCACTGTTGTAGAGGTTGGAGAAATGCTGGCGACGTTTTTCCAAAATGGAGAAGATGCCCGTCGGGGTCGTGTGACCACGCTTGCCAGTGGAGACGCGTGACGTCGCGATGACCTCGGTGCCCTTGAAGACCCGAACGTGCTGGTCCTTGCGCGAGACAATGATCTGGATCGGTGGTTCATATTCGGGCGCAATGGCCAACGTATTGGTCGGAGAGACCGGCAATGACCCCAACATCTGCTCATTGGCGTGCGTCAGCCCCGTGGCCGACATGAACAGACCACCCATCAGACATACGAAACCCGCTTTGTTCATTTCAGTCCCCTCACACTTCACAATCAGACGTGCAATATGCTTGTAGCAAAACCTAAAGAATACTGCATCACTATATCTATTCCGAATAATCGGGCAATACTAATTGGCGACATCGGTACATTTGTCTGGTCACATTCTAGTTATCACTCACGAAGTTTTGTCCGGAAGCCTTCACGAAGTCAGTATCGTGCAAAGCAGCCCCGTAGAAGCTCACCCTTCGATGCGATATTTCTGCTCTTTTTCTGACTTTCTTGATCGGAATGTACCAATCAGGGCAAAGTCTGACTCAAATGGGTGAAGCACATCTTAACAGCCCCAAGATTGAATATTGGTCTGAAGCTCATTACGATGATAAGTAAATATTCCAACTGTTACAAAAGTAAAAGACTAACCTCTGAAAAAGTGCAAACCCTTAATTTATCTTCCTACTTTCAAAATTCCGTAATAAATAAAATAATCTAAATCGATACAATTCAAAAAAACGCCAATGAAAACGGCGAGTTGAAACAGTTTTTTTAACATTTCCAGTAAAACTTTGACCAATCACCTCTCAGCTTTTGTATGGGGTACCTCATGGCAGAGACAATAACGCCCACCGGGCGTGAACGGCGTTTTCAGGATAGTGAAATTCTGGTCAGCAAGACCGACACGCGCGGGCGCATCACCTACTGCAACAAGCAATTCAGAGACATCGCCGGTTATTCCAACAAGGAATTGATCAGCCAGCCGCATAGTCTTGTGCGCCATCCGGAAATGCCCCGGACCGTGTTCAAGATCCTTTGGGGCGCGATCGAAGCCAAGCGCGAGGTCTTTGCCTATGTCAAGAATCTCTGCTCCAACGGTGATCACTATTGGGTCTTTGCCCATGTCACGCCGACCTACAATGGTCAGGGCGAGGTGATCGGCTACCATTCCTCCCGGCGCTCTCCCAATTTCACGGCCATCGAAACGATCATTGATCCACTCTATCGCCAGCTGTGCAGCACCGAAAATCAACACACCAATCGCAAGCAGGGTCTGGAAGCTGGCTATGCACAGCTCAATGATCTGCTCAAAGAGAAAGCCGTGACATATGATCAGTTCGTCCTCTCTTTCTAAGGCCCGATATCTTGCCATCGGCGCTTTGGTGACGCTTGTCGCCGGACTTGTGTCATTCATGGCAGGATCGTCCCTGCTCGCCACGATCCTGTTTGGCCTGTCCGCTCTTTTGATGGCGGCTCAGCTTGTCTTCAGCTTCAAGGCGGAGAGCTCCATTCGTCATATTGCTGAGGTGGCGACGGCTCTGGGCAAGGGGGAGCTTGAAAGCCGCACCGACGAAAGCCGCGATAGCGGCGTGCTCGGTGATCTGATGGTTGCTGTCAACTATCAGGCCGACCGGTTCGACACCTTCATGCGAGAAGCTGTCGCGTCAACGAACGCAATGTCGCGCAACAAATATTACCGGCGCATTCAGCTGCTCGGGATGCCGGGCGCCTTCCTGGCCTATTCGGAACAGATCAACCAAGCGATTGTTCGCGTCCAGTCACGCATTCAGGATTTTGCCGAAAAGACCGAGCATTTCGAAAAGGCCACCAATCAGATTGCCAGCTATCTGTCCGAAGCTGGCACCCAGATGAACGACACTGCCTCCAACATGACCCGGAGCGCCAGCAACACCAACGAACGCGCCAGCCTTGTTGCATCTGCAAGCCATGAAACCTCAATCAACGTGCAAACCGTGTCTGCGGCCGTTGAGGAGCTGAGCGCAAGTTCGGCCGAGATTGGCACCCAGATTGAACGCTCTGCCAAGGTAGCGGCGGAAGCGGTCTCGGAGGTCCGGGCGGGCGAAGACAAGATCAATGGCCTCTCCCACGCGGCAGAAACCATCGGCCGCGTGGTCGAACTGATTTCGGCCATTGCGGAACAGACGAACCTTCTGGCGCTCAACGCAACCATCGAAGCGGCGCGCGCCGGGGAAGCCGGGAAGGGTTTTGCCGTCGTTGCCGGGGAAGTGAAAGAGCTGGCCGGACAAACCGGTAAGGCGATTGGCGAGATCACAGCGCAGATCCATCAGATTCAGTCGGCAACCTCGCAGGCCGTTTCTGCCTTCAGCAATGTCTCGGGCACGATCAGCCAGATCGAGGAAATCACCTCTGCCGTTGCAGCCGCCGCCGAACAGCAGAATGCCGCCACCACGGAAATCGCCCGCAACATCGAGGAAGCCCATGCCGGGACCGCTCAGGTGGCCGAGAATATTGACAATGTGTCCTCGAACGCGAAGGAAACCGGTGAGGCTGCCAATTTCGTGATGTCATCGGCCGAGCGCATGACCCGCGATGCAGCAACCCTGCAACAGGAAGTCACGGACTTCATCCTCAGTCTCAGGCGCGGCCCGCTGGATCGACGCGAAGTCGACGATCCGTCCTACAGCGGCCCGGAACGCAGAGACGAAGGGAAGAACCGGCAGGCTCGGCATCAACAGCCGGAGAGGCTGGCAAGCTAGACCATAGGGGCTTGTAAAGTCCTTTCTTTCGGGGCGGCTAATCAGCCGCCCTTTTTTATTGCGGATCGCGGATGGACGCCATGGCAGTGACCGTCGACATGCTGGCCCACTTTTCTTCTTTCAATGATTGACTTCACTGGCGGGTTGCTTATGGTTTGCGCCACAGTTTCGGTGGTCCCTGCCGCCGGACACCTGCATTCTTTTATCCAGACCCGTGCAATTTCCGATGCCTCCGCCTCGAGGAGTTGTACAATAGATCGAAATATGGTGTTTTCTGCCAATCCGGCTGACCGGATCAGGTTCAAAAACGCACTAGTTGAAAGCGAGAGACATGACCCAGAACGATCTGCCTGCGCTCAAGAGCATCATTGAAGCAGCCTTTGACGCACGCGATACCGTTACCATCAGCACGACCGGCGAAATCCGCGACGCGGTCGAAGCTGCCCTGACGCTCCTCGACCATGGCGAAGCCCGCGTAGCCGAGAAGTCTGCCGACGGAGAATGGGTTGTCAATCAATGGCTCAAGAAGGCCGTGCTTCTTTCCTTCCGTCTGAATGCCATGGAAGTCATCAAGGGTGGTCCGGGCGAGGCAACCTGGTGGGACAAGGTTCCGTCCAAGTTTGACGGCTGGGGTGCGACCCAGTTCGAACAGGCCGGATTCCGTGCGGTTCCCAACTGCATCGTTCGCCGTTCTGCCTTCATCGGCAAGGGCGTGGTGCTGATGCCGTCCTTCGTGAACCTCGGCGCCCATGTGGATGAGGGCACCATGGTCGACACCTGGGCAACCGTCGGTTCCTGCGCCCAGATCGGCAAGAATGTGCATCTGTCCGGTGGCGCCGGTATCGGCGGCGTTCTCGAGCCGTTGCAGGCTGGTCCCGTGATCATCGAGGACAATTGCTTCATCGGGGCCCGTGCCGAGGTCGCCGAAGGCGTGATCGTGCGTGAAGGCTCGGTGCTGTCCATGGGTGTCTATCTGGGCGCGTCGACCAAGATCATCGACCGCAGCACGGGCGAGATCTTCATGGGCGAAGTACCGCCCTACTCCGTGGTTGTCTCGGGCACCATGCCCGGCAAGCCGCTGCCTGACGGTACGCCCGGCCCGAACCTTTATTGCGCCGTCATCGTCAAGCGCGTTGACGAGCGGACCCGTTCGAAAACCTCGATCAACGAGCTGCTGCGCGACTGATCCTGCGCCGGACCTTAGCAAATTCAGATCTCGCCCCTCCTGTTAGGGGCGGGATTGTTTTTGAGATCCCTCATGCCCGCTATCCCGCTTCCCTTCATCGCCACTGCGGTTTTGTTGCTGATCCTCTTTCTGCTGGTCAAACGGGGCTGCAGGGAAATCTGGTTCATCCTGTTTCTGGCTGGATCGGCGCTCCAGACGACCATCGTCGGCCTTCGCTGGGAAACAGGGCTCGAGTGGGTACGGGTGATCCAGCCCATCCTCGCTGCCTTTCTTCCCATTGTTGCCTTTGCCGCTTTCCGTTCGCTCGACGACAAAAGGCTGTCTGTCCTGCATGGTTTGTGGCCAGTGTTCGTGATCGCCGCCATCTGGTTGGCGCCGGTTGGCATTGATTTCATTCTGTCTGCCGAATTTCTGCTCTATGGTTGGCTCATCTACTCCTCGAAGCCATCGGATGGCATTCTGGCTAACACCCGGCTGGGAAGTGAGAAGACCATCGCCCAAACGCGGACAGGTGTTTCGATCGCGCTGGCGCTCAGCGGGGTGTCCGACATTTTGGTCTCCATCGCCTTGAGCACCGGAGAGCAGGCAATTGCCCCCCCTGTCATTGCCGGAACGATCAGCATTGTACTTGTGGTGATCGCGAGCAGTCTTCTGGCAAGAACCGGTCTCGAACGGCCACTCTCAAACAGCACCACAGTTGATGAGACTGCTTCGCGTGCTATGATCGGCGAAGCTGATGATGAAGACGTCGCAGACGAAGCAAATGCCTCGGAAGTTCTGGGAGCCATTGAAGCGCTGCTGCAAGATGGCCTTTACAAGGACCCTGATCTGACGTTGGCTCGCCTTGCACGCCGTGCGAGAATACCGGCCCGGGCCGTCTCCCGGACCGTCAATCAGTACTATGGCTGCACGATCACTGACTTGGTCAATCGCTATCGGGTAGAGGAAGCGATGCGCTTGCTCAGAGACACGGATGCACCGGTTACCCAGATCATGTTTGAAGCCGGATTTCAGACAAAATCCAACTTCAACCGCGTCTTCAAGGCGTTTGCAGGGCAGACACCAACGTCCTACCGGACCGCAGGAAGCTGATCACCATCCCGGCGACAGTTTCGTGCAACTGCTCTCGCGAGAGCGTTTCTCCCGAACAGACGAAGGCTTCATCCGCCAACAGCTCTTCCGCTCCCGGCTTGCACTGGCTCATGAAGGAAAAATGCGTTGCGCCGATCACTTCGGCATAACGGCTGATCGAAGCGGGCAAAAGGGCAGCCTGTTGGCGGCCTTCCCAATCAATGGGCAGAGCGGGATCTTCCATCCCGGCCACCAGCGCCAGAACAGGGCGATCCAGAGCCCTCAAGCTTTCCGGTGTGAAGCCCCGTATGCCTTCCAGCTCCAGCAGGACAACGGAGGCAATCCGGTCGTCTACCGCCGATGCCGGGGCCATCAAGCGGTCAAGTCCGCCCTTGCGATATGTTGTGCAGACGAGTTTGGTCTCATCTTCGCCACAGGCATCCAGCAGTCGGGCCGGATCGAACTCTCCCCCGGCCAGCATCAGCGCCGTTGACCCGCCCAGAGAATGGCCGACCACGCTGATCTGCTGCCGATCGATTTGTGAACCCAAAACATCGCCCTTCAGCAGCGCGGTGAGGACCGTTGAGACCTGATGCGGGCGCTCGGTCAGGTTTTTGGCCCAGTCATCCTTCATGTCGTTGAAACTCGTACCGGCATGATTGAAGGAGGCAACGATGAACCCCTCCCTCGCCATGCGTTCCGCGAGCCATGCCTGATTGCGCCACAAGCCACTGTAACCGTGGGAGAGGATCGCCAAAGGGTGTGGCTTTTCTTCAAGAGGAGCATCCTCGATAACGGGCACCCCGACAAAGACCTTGTTCTCGGCCACCATTGTGATCGGACCGGCCGATCCGTTGACAACGCTTTGTGCCGCTGGATACCAGACCCTAACGGTCGTGTTTGCAACTGTCAGCTTGCGAAAACCGGCAGGACCGTCAGCCAAAGCAGGAAAGGACGCCCAGATCAGGATCAGGACAAAGAAGAGAGCTGTACGCATGGATGTCTCCAAGAGGGTGCAAGAGTGCGTTAGAAACTTGATCTTGACCCAACCTCAACACTGGCGAGACCTCAAACACGATCAAGGACCTCCGACAAGGACTTCTGCACCGGCAGTGCGCTGAGTGTTTTCAAAAATGGACTGTTCTCATTTTCGTGCTTGACCTAGAGTGCACTCAAGCATCTAGCCTCCCTCAAGTCATCACAGGAGCAGGTCCAATGAAGATTGGCGATCTATCTGAAAAGACGGGTCTTTCCGTCCATACCATCCGTTATTACGAGAAGATCGGGCTGATGCCCGATGCCCATCGGGATGCGGGCGGTCGTCGCCAATATGGTCTGGAGATCACCACCTGGCTTACCTTCCTCAAACATCTGAAGACGACCGGAATGGGCATCAAGGACATGGTCCGCTATGCCCGCCTACGGGCCGAAGGCCCGCATACTGCGCCCGAACGCCGCCAGATGCTGGAAGACCAGAAGGCCAAGGTGGTCGCCCAGATCCAAAGTCTTGAGGCCACCCTTCCTGTGCTCGACAAGAAAATCGCAATCTATCACGATATGGAACAAGCCCATATCATGGAGGCATCCCATGACCGAAGCACAAGAACAATCCCGCGTGTCCGCTCCTCAAACCAGCGCGCTTGAACGGGGCCGCGCCTATTGCGCCAAGCACCATCCTCACCTCGAAAAAGCCCTCTCGGCACAATATGATGCCCGCGTTCCGGGCTTCTCTGAAAGCCTGATCGAATGGGCCTACGGGCGGCATTATTCTCGCTCGGGCCTTGATGCCCGCACCCGGCAGTTGGCAACTCTCGCCGCCCTCACCGCTCTGGGTGGCCAGACGGGACCGCAGCTCAGGATCAATATCGAGCATAGTCTGGCGGTTGGCTGCAGCGAAGAGGAGATCATCGAGATCATCTGGCAGATGGCCGTTTATGGCGGCCTTCCTGCGGCGATCAACGGACTGAATGTCGCGCTTGATGTCTTTTCCTCCGCGCAGCGAGACGGGGTTGCAGCCGCCGATTGACGCTCGCTCAGGAATAGTGCCTACTGATCTTTGCGGTCTTGCGGCAAGTCATGGTTTGGCCCTTGCAAAAGGGTCACACTCGACGTGCCGCGAGCCGTCTGATTGGTCCTTGCCAGTCGAGGCCGGGCCGGAGGAGATGTCATGATCACGGAACAGTTGCTGTTTGACAGCCGTGGCCAGATAGGCCGCAAGGAATTCTGGCTTGCCCATCTCCTGCTGTTTCCGCTCGAGATCGGTGCTGCCTTCCTGTTCAGGGTGCATGAGAATTATCTCTGCCTGATGGACCCGACACTGCCTCTGGGCAAGGTCTATTACGGTGCCCTTGGCATCATGGCCGCCACCTTCTTCTTCATGTGGTATTGCGTGGCCATCAAGCGACTGCGAGATCGCGGTCGCGGCCATCTGAGCTTCTTTGCCTATGCGATTCCGATCCTCGGTACGCTGACGGCTCTTGCTCCCCATTATCCCCTGTCCTGCAGTGTCGGCATCGAGACGCGGGGCTTCTATCTCATGGCGATCCTGCCCTTCTGGCTGATCTATTTCATCGATCTGGGATTTGGTGTGCACAAGTCGCCCGCTTCCGAGGCTGGCGACGATCAGGGCTCGGAGACCGTCGCTCCGATCTGACATCCCTTTCGGAAAAGCCCGTAGGACGCCGGACTGACGTCCATGACTTTTCAACCAAAGTCGCTACCTTTTGTCCGTGCCGGGTCGAAAGTGGATTGAAGGCTGCTGCAACCTTGCCTAAGGTGGCGCCGCACAGTTTTTCTCAACCCGGAAAGATGATCCCATTTCCTGTGTTCTCCCCTGCCAGACCGATCCTGCCACCGGTCGCATGACAGACGCTTTGCCGTTTCTCGATTGCGCCGCAGATCATCGCGCATGGCGACCAGCCCAATCTGACCGGGCCATTTTTAGATGAAAGCGCCGCGAATGACCAAAGCCCCCTCTGCTCTGGAAATCACCCAGAAACTCGTTCAGTGCCCCAGCGTCACGCCCAAGGAAGCCGGGGCCATGGCCTATCTCGACACCCTGCTCAGCCCACTGGGGTTTCTGGTTCACCGCCCAGTCTTCACAGACCAGGGCACGCCGGACGTTGAAAACCTGTTCGCCAAGATCAGTGGCGGCGAAGGCCCGCATCTGACCTTTGCCGGTCATGCGGATGTTGTCCCGACCGGTGATGAGACCCTGTGGTCTGTTCCACCCTTTGCTGGCGAAGTGAGAGACGGACAACTTTATGGTCGTGGCACGTCGGACATGAAGGGTGGCATCGGAGCCTTCATCGCGGCGGTTCTGAAATATATCGAGCTGCATGGTGAACCACACGGCACGATTTCTCTGCTGATCACCGGCGATGAAGAAGGTCCGGCGATCAACGGCACGGTCAAACTGATGCAATGGGCTGCGGATCGCGGCGAGCGGTTCAATGATGCCATCGTCGGCGAGCCGACCAACCCCGAGGCCATGGGCGACGCCATCAAGATTGGCCGCCGCGGCAGCCAGTCCGGCACCCTGACCGTGATGGGCCAACAGGGCCATGTGGCCTATCCGCATCTGGCGCACAATCCGGTTCCCGTTCTGGCCAAGGCCGTGTCCTGCCTGAGCTCAGCCGTCCTTGATCACGGCACGGATCATTTCCAGCCGACAAACCTTGAGTTTGTTTCCATGGATGTGGGCAACGAGACATGGAACCTCATCCCCAAGGCCGCATCCGCCCGGTTCAACGTGCGCTACAATGACCTTTGGGACGCGGACAAGATTGCCGATCTGGTGCTGTCCCGCGCCAAGGAAAGCCTGCCGTCCGAGGATTTCCACGTTGTGCTCGAAATGGAACCGGCAATGAGTCAGGCTTTCCTGACCCGGTCTGAAAAACTGATCAATGGCTTCAGCGCTGCCGTTGCCAAGGTGACAGGCAAAATGCCGGAGCATTCCACTGACGGTGGCACGTCCGACGCCCGCTTCATCAAGGACTATTGCCCGGTGATCGAATTCGGCCTTGTCGGCAAGACCATGCACAAGATCGACGAACATATCGCGCTAGACGATCTGCAGACCCTCTCAGATATCTATTACGAGTATTTGATGAGCTACTTCCCGCCGCAAGGCTAGAAGCCTGAAGATTGCCATATTGGCGGGGTTGGTTATGCTGACCCTGCTTTTGTCTCGTCTATCCCAGTTCGGAACTGCATGGCCTATATTCTTTTCCATCTCGAGCTCGTCTGGGCCTTTGTGCGCGGCGATGAGGAAGCGCTCTACAGGATCGATGCGACGATGCGCGGAGTCCTCCTGTCCTTCCTTGCGATCATTATCGTCGAGCCGATCAGCCTGTTGCATACGGTGTTGTTCGGGGACGTGAACAGCATCCTTCTGTTCCGGGAAGGCGGCTTGGGCTTCTGGATGGCCAACACGCTGCTCGACTGGGGGCTCGGTCCGGCGCTCCTCTACCTGATTTGCCGGTCACTGGGCTTTCGCGACCGCATCATGCCGCTGATCGTCAGTTACAACTGGCTCGGGGTCATCGTCCTGCTGTTGACCCTCGTGCCCGGAGCAATCGTCTCGTCAGGGCTTGGCGGGGGCGGCGTCACCGTCATGGTGACCCTCGGGATCATCCTCTTTGCCCTCTGGATTTCCTATCGGCTGTTCCGCTTCGTGCTCGACTGTCCCGGTTCGATGGCGCTGGCCCTGTCGGTGCTGCTTATGGTCGCCAATATCGCGGCGACGGTCGTTCTGTTCCAGTTGACCGGCCATGCCACCATCGCCACCTGATCTACCCAGTCAGCCACCAGGTTTCAGTCCTTTGTGTGGCCCGTCCACGGTTCCTCTTGGACGAGATAATCGACGTCCTCAGGATAGTCTACCTGCGTGAGATAGAGCCCGTCCGGTGGGGCAACGGGCCCACAGGCGCGGCGGTCACGGGCGTTGAGGATCTCGGTGATCCATCCCACCGGTTTTCGTGCCGCGCCAACCTCGACCAGCGAGCCGACGAAGGAG
Organism: uncultured Cohaesibacter sp.; assembly: GCF_963662805.1. Lineage (NCBI taxonomy): Bacteria > Pseudomonadati > Pseudomonadota > Alphaproteobacteria > Hyphomicrobiales > Cohaesibacteraceae > Cohaesibacter > uncultured Cohaesibacter sp. The sequence continues at coordinate 182,874 of NZ_OY759860.1, read as the reverse complement.
CGGATCTGGTTGTGCAGGAAGGAACGTGACATGGCGTCGAGATAGACCCATTCCCCTTCCCGGCTGACCTTGAGGCTTTCCATCGTGCGCCAAGGGCTCTTAGCCTGACAGGCGGTGGCGCGAAAGGTGGTGAAGTCATAGTGACCGACCAACTGATCGGCCCCCTGCTGCATCAGGTCGATATCGATGGGATAGCTATATTGCCATGCGCGACCGATCTCGAAGGTGAGTGGCGCACGACGGTTGCAGATCCGATAGCGATAATAACGTTTGGAGGCCAGAAAACGGCTGTCGAAGTCCTCCGTCACCTTCCAGCTGTCGAGGATGGCAACACCCGTCTCCTTGAGGAAATGATTGAGCGCTTCCTTGATCTTCTGGCTGTGCCAGTCACGCTCGAGATCGAAATGGGCCACCTGCCCGATGGCATGGACGCCGGAATCGGTGCGACCTGCGCCAAACAGGGTGACGCGCTCGCGGGCGAACTTGAAAAGAGACTCCTCAATCAGCCCCATGACGCTGGGGGCATTGTCCTGACGCTGCCAGCCTGAAAAGGGGCGTCCGTCATATTCGATGAGAAGCTTGAAGCGTGGCATCCGGTCTCTTCGTCAGGCAATGACGTCGCCGACCTTGAGGTCTGCGCCGCGCTGGAAGTCTTCGGCCTTCATGGCACCCTTGCCGGCCCGTTGCAGCTCGATGAGGCGCACAGCCCCCTCGCCACAGGCAACCGTCATGGCATCATCAAGCAAAGCGCCGGGCTCGCCCTTGCCCTCGGCAGAAGCAGAACGCAGGATCTTGACCCGCTGGGCCTTGCCGCGAATGGTCATCTCGCACCATGCTCCGGGGAAGGGAGACAGGCCGCGGATCTTGTTGTGCACGTCGGTCGCGGGAGCAGAGAAATCGATGCGGCTTTCCGCCTTGTCGATCTTCTTGGCGTAGGTCACGCCTTCGCTATCTTGTGGGCGCGAGGTCAGGCCCCCTCGCGACAGGGCCGCCAGAGCGCGGACCATCAGATCGGCACCGAGCACCATCATGCGATCATGCAGATCCTGTGCCGTCATGGTCTCGGTAATCTGGATCGTCTCGGACATGGCAACATCGCCGGTGTCAAGGCCCTCGTCCATGCGCATGACCTGAACGCCGGTCTCGGCGTCACCGGCCATGATGGCGCGCTGGATCGGGGCCGCGCCTCGCCAGCGGGGCAAAAGCGAGCCGTGCAGGTTGAGGCAACCATCACGCGGCGCTTCGAGAATGGCCTTCGGCAGCAGCAGGCCATAGGCGACAACGACCGCCACATCGGCGTCGAGCGCACGGAATTGTTCCTGCTCGTCTCCGGATTTCAGCGATGTCGGTGTGAAGACCGGCAGGCCGAGACGTTCTGCCGCCTCATGCACCGGAGACTTGCGCTCTTCCATGCCGCGTCCAGCGGGTCTTGGCGGCTGGCTGTAGACCGCGACGACCTCGTGGCCCTGCCCGACGATTTCCATCAGGGTCGGCACCGAGAAATCCGGGGTACCCATAAAGATGACGCGCAGCATGGCAAATCCTTGCAATGTGTCTGGACTGTAGGCGGGGGTGGCTCAGAGCACGCCCGACTTGTCTTTCTGCTTGGCTAGTTTGGCGAATTTCTTGATCACCCGGTCGCGACGCAGTTTGGAGATATAGTCGATGAACAGCGCACCGTTGAGATGGTCGAATTCATGTTGTGCACAGGTGGCATCAAGTCCTTCGCAGAGCATTTCCTGCTCCTTGCCGAACTGGTCGAGATAGCGGAACCTGACGGACGCGGGGCGCTCTACCTCGGCATAATAGTCGGGGATCGACAGGCAGCCTTCCTCGTAAGAGCTGAGATCGTCCGATTGCCAGAGGATTTCCGGGTTGATCATGCAGATCGGCGTCTTCTCGTCACCGTCCTTGGCGCAGTCCATGGTGAAGATGCGCAAGGGCACACCGACCTGGATGCCAGCCAGACCAATGCCCGGGGCGTTGTACATGGTTTCAAACATGTTTTCGACAAGGCGACGCAGATCATCATCCACGCGCTCAACCGGAGCAGACTGCTCTCGCAGCATCGGATCCGGCAATGTAACGATATCCAACAGTGCCATGGCAGGTGATGTAAGCGTTTGGGCGATGGGCGTCAATCAGAAACAAGTTAAGGACCGCCGATTTTAGCCCTCTTCTCAACAAGAGAGCCGTTGACGAGAAATCGATCTGTTCTCATTTTGTTTCCGCTTGTGGCGAATCGATCTATAGTCGGGCCATGAATGACATCGTGATTACCATCGGCCAGCATGGCCTGACGACCTTTCAGATCCTGATCGGGGCGATAGCCCTTGTCGGGTTTCTTCTGGTCTGGCTGCTCATTTCGCAGAACCGTGAGAGCGGCGCGCGCGAGCAGGAGCTCTATGACGCGCAGGAACAGGCCAAGGCCCAGCGGGCACAAGTCGAGGAGCTGTCGCGGCTACAGGCTGAGATGACAGGCCGGATGCAGACCATGGCCGAGATCTTCTCGACTCGCCAGACCGAGATGGCGCAGGCACTGACCACCCGCATGGACGGCATGGGCCATCGTCTGACCCAGACGGTCACCAAAAGCCTTACCGACCAGCAGAAGGCGACAGGAGACAATCTCAGGGCGCTGCATGAGCGGCTGGCAGTGATCGACAAGGCTCAGGGCAACATCACCGAGCTGTCCGGGCGGGTGGTCGAGCTGCAGCAGATTCTCGCCAACAAGCAGACGCGTGGCACTTTCGGTCAGGGACGGATGGAAGCGATCATCGAGGATGCACTGCCCAAGCATGCCTATGATTTCCAGTTCACCCTGTCCAACAAGACCCGCCCCGACTGCGTCATTCATATCCCGAATGACAATGCGGTGTTGATCATCGATGCCAAGTTCCCGCTCGAGGGCTGGACTGCGGTCAAGGAAGCCCAGACACCGGACGAGGACAAAGCCGCCCGCACGCGCTTCCGCAATGACGTGAAGAAGCACATCAAGGATATCTCGGAGCGCTATTTCATTCCCGGCGAGACGCAGGACACCGCCTTCATGTTCGTGCCGTCCGAAAGCCTGTTTGCCGATCTGCACGAGCAGTTCGATGACATCGTCCAGCTCGCGCATCGCACGCGGGTGGTGATCGTTTCGCCATCCCTGCTGACCCTGTCAATCCAGGTCGTGCAATCGGTGCTCAAGGATGCCCGGATGCGCGAGCAAGCCCATATCATCCAGCGAGAAGTCGCCCTTCTGATGGAGGACGTGATCCGTCTCGATGATCGCGTGGCAAAACTGCAGACCCATTTCGGCCAGACCCAGAAGGACATCGACCAGATCCTCACCTCGACCGGCAAGATCGTCAAACGCGGCCAGAAGATCGAGGATATCGACGTCAGCGAAGCCGAACTCGAAGCCATGGCGAGAGCACAGAACAAGGCCGATGCCATCGCAGAAGAGTCGCGCGTCAAGGCACCACAAGAGCCTCGGCATCGTGGCCAACCGGTCGGCATTGCCGGGCCGGAGGATGAAGTGAGCCGCCGCATGGCGTCTCTTTTCGACGGTGAATGACAGGCATTACGACTCGTATCCCGCCGACACAGTTGCAGAGTCATCACTCTGTAACGTCAGGCCGATATGTCTTCCTTCATTCTCATAATCATTGCACCAAGGCTGGTTTCATGACCCTTCAGACTCTTCCGCACCATCTGCATGGCTTCTCGCAGTCGTTCAATCAATCGCCGTTGCGCCATCTTGGCACCCGCTACAGCGCAGATGGCGTATTTCTTGAAGAGCCGGGCAACACGATTGTCTGCCATCTGGAAAGCGGATCGATGTCAGCGCAGGCCGTGATCGGCGCGCGCGCGCGGATGCAGTCTCTGCCGGAAGCGGACAAGCTGGCTTTCACCGCCGAGTCCAGCCTGCACATGACGCTGTTTCAGGGCATCATCGAATATCGCCGCAAGCTGCCCTTCTGGCCCGAGGATGTGGCCCTCGACACGCCAATCGACGAGATGACCGAGATCTTTCTCAATCGGCTGGAAGGGTTTGAAGCGCCGGATAGCTTCAAGGTTGAGGTTATTGGAGCGACCCCCAACGGGCTGTCGGTGGACGGGTTGACCAACGCGGATCGCAAGGCGATGAAAGTCTGGCGTGATCGTCTGGCCGACGTCTTCGGCTATCGCCATCCGGACCACGACAGCTATGGCTTTCACATCACCTTTGCCTACGTGGTGGCTCGCTTCAGCGATGAGGCGATGTTTGCCTGGCACAAGGGTCTTGTTGAGATCCTGGAAGATCTGCAGGAAGCCGCACCGATCATCGAACTGGAGCCACCTGCCTTCTGCTCTTTTGTCGACATGAACCACTTCGAAAGGCTGAAGGTACTGGCCTAGCCGAATTCCTTGCGGCTGCGCATGGCCTGCAACAGCGTGCCTTCGTCGAGATAGTCTAGCTCGCCACCGATGGGCACGCCATGGGCGAGCTGGGAGATCTTGACTGGCTCGTAATCCGGATTGGACTGCTTGAGCTCTTTTGCCTGAGCCTGCAACTGATCGGTGATATAGTGGGCCGTGGTCTGGCCCTCGACCGTGGCGTTGACGGCGAGAATGATTTCCCTTATCTCGCCTTTGGCCGTGCGTGCAAGCAAGCCCGCGATGTTGAGATCATCCGGTCCGACGCCATCGAGCGGCGAAAGGGTGCCGCCAAGGACGTGATAGGCAGCGTTGAGAACCGAGGCCCGCTCCAGCGCCCAGAGATCCGAGACATCCTCGACCACCACCAAAAGGGTGGGATCGCGGCGCGTGTCCGTACAGATGGTGCAAGGGCTCATGCTATCGATGTTGCCACAGACTTCACAGACTTTGACCTTGTCAACGGCGTCCGCCATGGCCTCGGAGAGCGGCACCAGCAACTGATCCTTGTTCTTGATGAGATGCAGCCCGACGCGGCGGGCGGAGCGTGGCCCCAAACCGGGCAGACGCGCCAGCAGCTTGATCAGTTTCTCGATTTCCGGCCCTGCCATCTGATTGGCCATTCTTCACCTCACCTTGATGTCGCCCACCGCTGGGCGAGGCTGTCTCTTATGATTTGCTGACAATCGCGGCGGCGGCACCCGCCATGGCGACAGCTCCGGCGCGATTGGCGATGCGGACAGCGCGGGCGCTCTGCAGCAGGCGGCGGGCCTTGCTTGCAAAGAAGACCCAGCCGAGATCGACCGTCGCCAGCGTGATCACCATGGTGATGAGCAGCTCGAACCAGCCAATTGTCGTGACAGAGCCAAGGTCGATCAGGGTCGGCAGCAGGGCCGCATAGAAGAGCATGATCTTCGGATTGCCCATGGTCACCGCAAAACCGGCCAGAAACATGCCGATCCCGGAGGCCCGGTTCGGCAGGCTCTGCTCGACCTCGTCATCGTGACGTGAGGTCCACATCCTGTAGGCCAAATAGACCAGATAGGCGCAACCAAGCCATTTGATGACCACAAAGACGGAGGCAAAAGCAGATGCGACGACCGACAATCCACCGATGGCCAGCGACAGCCAGATCGCCTCGCCGAGCCACATGGCAACGACGAACGGCAGGACATCGCGCGAGCCACGGCTGAGGACACGGGCAACCAGCGCCGTGATGCTCGGCCCCGGCACACTGGCGACCAGAAACAGGGTTCCGGCATACAGCAACAGCGAGGATAGGGTCATCGGATCAGCTCTTTCACCGCAGACGTCAGGATCAGAATGGAAGGTTCATGCCGGCAGGAAGGCCAAGATCGCTGGCCATCGACTGCATTTTTTCCTGCATTGCGGCCTCGACCTTTGCCTTTGCGTCATTGTGAGCGGCGATGATGAGATCCTCGAGGATCTCGGCATCGTCGGGGCTGACCAGAGACGGATCGATGGACAGGGACTTCATCTCGCCTTTGCCGGAGAGGGTCACCTTGACCATGTCACCACCGGACACGCCGGTTGCTTCCATTTCGGCCACCTGTTCCTGCATCTCGGCCATTTTGGCCTGCATTTCCTTGGCCTTCTTCATCATCTTCATCATGTCCATGATGATCATTCCCCTTTTTGTTCCGCGTCATCGCTTGCGAAAGCCCGGCCTTGCCACGGGCGACCGGGCCTTCATTGTCACTGAAATCTATATGAGGTCCGAACCGACCGGTTCAAGCTACAAATCCTCATCCAGCCCGAAGTGATCATCGGCTGGTGGCAGCAAGGTCCCGTCCGGCTCTTCCTCAAGCAGCTCCTCGGCTGCCGGTGCGAGGAAGTCCTCCTCGAAATCACGGTTGATGCGCACGTCGACAATCTTGGAGCCAGGGAAGAGGTTTCGCACCGCCTCGACCAGCGGGTGATGGTCGGCCTCTTCGCGGACGAGGCGCTCGCGCTCTTCCTTGCGTTCGGTGATCGTGGCGCCGCCACCCTCACCCGACAGCTCGACAATCCAGCGCTCGCCGGTCCAGTCGCCGAGCTTGCGCGAGAGCTTGGTCTGGAAGGCCTCGCCGTCAAAGCCGTCATAGGCAATCACCAGCCGCCCCTGATCAAGGCTGACCGGGCGGACGGACGATTCCAGCGTCAGCTGCAAGGCGATGTCGCGGTTCTGCTTGGCCATCGCGACGATATGCTCGAAGCGCGTGATGACCGGACGCACGGGAGCGCTCGGCCTCGGGGCGCGAGGCTCGGATGGCGTGTTGCGGGCGACATCGACGGCATTGTTGCTGGCGACCAACCTCAGGTCTGCCTTCTCGCTTTTGGCGGGTTCGGCGTGGCCAAGCTTTTGCTCGGGCCTTGAGGCTGGCGTGGCGCTCCCACCGGTTGCCTGCATTGCCGTGGGACCATGATGGCCGGAAGGCATTGGCCCCGGATCGGAGGCGAGGGCCGATGGATCCTCGGACGGCGGCACGGCAGCATCCGGAGGACGAGAGGGCCCCGATCCGGCTCCCGTTGGCATCGGCGGGCGATAGTCACGATTTGTAAGATGGCGCAGGGCCTCGTCCGGGGTCGGCAGATCGGCGACATAGGCGAGGCGCACCAGCACCATTTCGGCAGAGGCCAGCGGGCGCGGCGAGGTCTGAACCTCGGCCAGACCCTTGAGCAACATCTGCCAGGCGCGGGACAAGACGCGCACGGATAGCTGTCCGGCGAAGTCCCTGCCGCGGATTTTCTCTGCTTCGGTCGCCGCCGCATCGGACTGGGCATCCGGGGTCAGCTTGAGGCGGGTGACCAGATGGACAAAGTCGGCAAGATCGGACAGCACCACCGCAGGCTCTGCACCAATGTCATATTGCGCCTTCATTTCCTCGAGCGCGGTGGCGATATCGCCCTTCATCAGCGCTTCGAACAGATCGATGATCCGCGCCCTATCGGCAAGGCCGAGCATCTGGCGGGTGGTCTCGGTGGTGATCTTGCCCGCACCGTGCGAAATCGCCTGATCGAGCAGAGACAGGGAATCGCGCACCGAGCCCTCACCTGCCCTTGCGATCATCTGCAAGGCATCGTCCTCGATCTCGACCTGCTCCTTGTCGCAGATCTTGCGCATGTAGCCCGCCATATCGACGGCCTCGATGCGGCGCAGGTCAAAGCGCTGACAGCGTGAGAGCACCGTCACCGGCACCTTGCGAATCTCGGTTGTCGCGAAAATGAACTTCACATGTTCCGGCGGCTCCTCAAGAGTCTTCAGAAGACCGTTGAAGGCGGCGGTGGAGAGCATGTGCACTTCGTCGATGATGTAGACCTTGTAGCGTGCGCTGACCGGTTTGTAGCGCGCCGCCTCGATGATCTCGCGGATGTCGTTGATCGAGGTGTGGGAGGCGGCGTCCATTTCCATGATGTCGACGTGCCGACCTTCCATAATGGCCTGACAATGGGTGCCTATGCGGTCCATGTCGATGGTGGGCTGGTTGATCTCGCCGGGGATTTCATAATTGAGCGCGCGGGCCAGAATGCGGGCCGTGGTGGTCTTGCCCACCCCTCGCACGCCGGTCAACATGTAGGCCTGCGCGATGCGTCCGGTCGCGAACGCATTGGTCAGGGTGCGAATCATCGGGCCCTGGCCGACCATATCTTCAAAGCTCGCGGGGCGGTATTTCCGCGCCAGCACGCGATATCCTTCGCGGGATTGAAGATCCTGACCGTCCATCGAAATGTCCTTGTTCACCTTTGTGACCTGAAGTCCCATCCATAGCAGAGGAATCGTTGGTGCGTCACGTTTCTTGTCGCCAAGGAGCCCTGCCTGTTGACAGCACGGCAGAGCCACGCGCAAGACATGCCAAAAGCCCGTCTATCGCGGGTTTGCAAAGATCACAAATTGGGGGAAAAGTGGAAGGCTGAACAGATGACCCGCTCTAAACTCGTTAGGGCTGCTTCCTTCCGGACCTGACCCGGTTGGCGAGGGGAACGTCCATTGCCAACCTTCCACTTGTTCATATGTCACTTGTTGCATGCTAAAGCAAGGGGCAGAGCATGATCCTCGTTAAAAAGTCTCACAAGATAGGAGATCCGCAATGGCAGAATTCACACTTGATCCCCAGTTGGAGGGTGACAGCCTGCCGCTGGCCGAGCTGGAGCTGACGACTGTCCGCTTGATGAATGATGCCAATTTTCCCTGGCTGCTCATGGTTCCAAAGCGGGACGGTCTGGTTGAACTCATTGATCTGGCACGGCAGGAGCAGCACCTGCTGATGGATGAGATCCGTCAGGTGTCCCACGCTCTCAAACAGGTGACGGGCTGCGACAAGCTCAATGTGGCCCAGCTTGGCAATCAGGTGCGCCAGCTTCATGTGCATGTGATCGCCCGCACAGAAGGCGATGCGGCATGGCCCGGCCCGATCTGGGGCAAATTGCCGACGAGAGCCTATGGGGACGAAGAGGCAGAAGCAATGATCGAAGCGTTGCAAACTGCACTGCTCTGATACGGTGTCTGAGACAGACCGCTTGCATATGGGGTTCGGAGGCGCGTAAAAGAAAGCGCACGAAAGCCCTCCCTTGCAGGCCCCCGGACCTTCAGACCTTCGGGCCCTCAATTCTTCCACTGCATACGGTTCAGTTCCATGGATGACATTGCCTCCGACGACTTCTTTGCCTTTTCCCATTCGCTGCCATCCTTCGAAGGTCTGGGCTATGCGCACAATCGCCTCGATCGGGACACAGAATCACGGGACGAGACGACACTTGAACGCATGAAGGCCGTGCCAGAGGCCCGCTATTATCTGTTCGACGGTGATCAGCTGTTGCTGAGGGAGCATGACGGGCGGCACGATCCTCTCTTTTGCGCAGAACAGGCGGACCGGCTCGGGGCAAGAATGGATCGCGTCATCCTGCTGGGATGTGACCCGGAAGAGAACAACGCGCCACGGCTTGCCACCCGCCTCAAGAACGAAGCGCTAAAGGCACTGGAGGACGACCGGGATTTTCTTCTCGAGACAGTGCGCGGCGTGGGGCTCAAGGGCCTTTTGCCTCCGGATCAGCTTGGCTCCGTGGCGCAAGCGCACAGTCTGCTCTCATGGCATGAAAACCACCCCTTCTGCCCCAAATGCGGGTCACGCACAGAGGTCGCCCTTGCGGGCGCTCGGCGGGACTGCCCGAACTGTTCGGCGATGCATTTTCCCCGGACCGATCCGGTCGTCATCATGCTTGCCATCCATCGCGACGAGATGGGGGTTGAGCGGTGCCTGCTCGGTCACCACACGCGCTTTGATACGCCGATGTATTCGACCCTTGCCGGTTTCATGGAACAGGGCGAGACCCTTGAACATGCGGTGAGACGCGAGATCGAGGAAGAAGCGGGGATCAAGATCGGGGCGGTGCAATATCTCACCAGCCAACCATGGCCGTTTCCGTCTTCGCTGATGCTGGGGTGCTTTGCCGAGGCGCAAAGCTCGGGCATTTCCATCGACCCCACCGAGCTGACCGAGGCGCGTTGGTTCACGCGTGACGAAGTGCGGGAGATGATGCGCCGGGATTCAAGCAGCGGCCTGCCGCATATCCCGGGGCGTTTCTCGATTGCGGCATGGCTTATCCGCTACTGGGTCGATGCAGGCTGAAGCCTCAACTCATTCGGCGGCGGTCGAGGCCATCGCCACGTCGCTACGCTTGCGCTTGCCTTCCCGGCGCTCTTGCCAGTCCACAATGCGCTTGCGGATCGGGGCCTCGAAATAGCGGGCTGACAGCAGGCTGATGATCAATGACAGGGCAACCGTGATCATCACGGCGACCATGAAGGGCGTTCCGAACTGGGGCAACAGCCAACGGTTCCAGGCAAGGCCGATGACGGCACTGGCGACCAGCGGGTGCCACATGTAAATTCCGAACGAGACTGCAGCCAGAGGCATGAGAGGATTGAGATATTTCGTCCTCTCGGGAGCGTTGATCTCCACCTGAGCGGCCAAAAACAGCGCCAGCGCAATGGCGATCATGCCGAGATAGCCCCACGCAGGATCCGAGATCAGAGTGAAAACGGCGACGGCATAGCCAACCCATGGCCACCACTGGCTACGGATCTGGGTGTAGCGGCGATGGGCCAGCACGCAAATGGTTGCGCCAAGCACGAAATCCGCAAAGACCCGATAGGCGCCCCATGTGGTCGCCTCCAGCCAAGATGGGAACGGCATGAAGCCAATCCATGTCAGCACTTCGAGGGCAATCACGGTCATGATCAAGAGCCCGATCAGACCGCCCGTCCCGGCCCTGCGCCAAATAGCAAGCACCAGCGGGAACATGAGATAAGCAAACCATTCCGCCGACAGGGACCAGGAGACATAGTTGAACGAGAGGGTATCGGTCAGCCCCCAGGCGTTGATCATCAGCAGTTCCTGAAGCAGATCAACAAAGGAATAGGTTTCGGTCATCTTGGCGTTTACGAGACCAAGACCAACCGCCAGCCACACGGCGCAGAACCCTGCAAGTGTCAACAGATGCAAGGGATAAAGGCGGGCAACCCGACGAACCAGAAAAGCCAGATAATCGCCGAAGGACTGGATGCGGTCGCTATAGAAACTGAAGATCAGAAAGCCCGAGACGACAAAGAACATGTCGAGCATATCATTGAGCTGCTCGAGATCTCTGGAGAGCATCTGAAATTCAGGAGGGGCCATATAGCCCGAGATGGTAGAACATCACCGCGACGGCGGCGATCAGGCGCCAGAGGGCGAAGAGACGAAACAGGGGCCTATGGTCAGGCTGATCTGTGTTGCTTGCCGTCATGAAAAGTCTCGCCGCTGCCCTTGGTCTGCTTGTTATGGACAGCTTACGATCCAATTGTTTGGCTTAGAGTTAACCCGGCAAAAAAATTTTTCTATTCGTTTCTTGCAGTTCGTGGATGTCTGATGCGCCATGCAATTGCACCCAAGCGGGTTCACAAGCAATTGTTTTGCTATCCTGAACATCCGACACTAGTTTTTTCGTATAGCAAACGAGACCCGATCCGGCGCTGGCCACTTCGGACTCCAATCGTATCGAGGCTGGAAAGCGCTTTACCCAATTTTCGGGCGTGGCGCATCACCAGTCCGCCAAACCGTCAAGCGATCACATGACGTATGAAGCAATCGAAGCTGAGGCGTCAGATGCTACATGGGAGAAGAGACGTGACGTTTTCCATCAATCGCCGCACAGCTATGCTCGCGGCCGTCGGCACGGCAGGTGCCATGACCCTACCCAAGTCTTCTATCGCAAGTGAAGAGATGAAACCGAAGCTGCCGATGGCAAAAGCCCGCGGCTACAAGGTCGGCTCTCTCGAGGTGGTGGCCCTGCTCGCTGGCTCCGCACCACGCGACAATCCGCATGGCATTTTCGGCCTGAACGCTTCCGATGAGGAATTTGCCAAGGTCAGCGAAGCCAATTTCATCGGAACGGACGTGGCCCAGTTTCTATTTCACGCCGTCGCTGGTGCGCAGTGGTGACAATGTGATCCTGTTCGACACGGGCCTCAATGCTGCTGGCGTCACTGCCGCTCTTGCCGAAGCCGGCACCAAACCGGCCGACGTCACCCATGTGGTGATCACCCACATGCATGGCGATCACATCGGCGGCCTGATGAATGAAGGCGCGCCAACGTTCGAGAATGCGGCTTTCCTGACCGGGCAAGTCGAGTATGACCACTGGTCCAAAACCGACAATGAGGGCTTTGCAAAGAATGTGAAGCCTTTGGCGGAGAAAATGACCTTCCTGTCCGATGGCGACAGCGTTTGCACCGGGCATCACGGCAATGGCTGCTCCCGGCCACACACCCGGCCACATGACCTTCATGCTCGATAGCGATGACAAGCAGCTTCTGCTGATGGCCGACCTTGCCAACCATTATGTCTGGTCGCTGGCCTATCCCGACTGGGAAGTCCGCTTCGACATGGACAAGGAAATGGCCGCCAAATCCCGCCGCAAGGTTCTTGGCATGCTGGCGACGGATCGCATTCCGCTGATCGGTTATCACATGCCTTTCCCGGCCGCCGGGTTTGTGGAAACCAATGGCGATGGCTTCCGCTATGTACCTGTCAGCTATCAGCTGATGGGCTGACAGGCGCCAACATCGCCCCCAGAACATCAAGAGGCCCTTAACGGGCCTCTTTTGTGTTTGTGCACTATACTGACTGTCTGATAAGGCCCGAAAGAGCCAGACGAGGCATTGAACTAAATGGCAGAAATCATGGCCTGCCGGTCATGCAACCGCGCCAGATTGTGTTCAAGAAAGCTTTCGCGATCGAGCGGTGGGCAAAGGGCATAGCCTTGCAGCACCTCGACGCCCATCATCTGCAGGATCTCCGCATGGGTCATGCTTTCCACGCCTTCGGCAACGGCACCGATGCCAAAGGTGCGGCCGATCTGGATGATGGAATGGACAAGCTCACGCTGGTCTGCACTCTCGATCACCGGCGTGATCAGCTGGCGATCGATCTTGAGACGATGCGGCAACAGGTGTGTCAGGCTGACAATGGACGCATAGGCGGTTCCGAAGTCATCAATTTCCACTTCGATACCCATGCTCCGGATTTGCTTGATGTTGGCTGCGACTTGCGCATCGCTGCGATCAAGGAAGGTTGATTCAACCAGCTCGAATGTGAGGCTGCTCCAGTCGAAGTCGAGCTTCTTCAGGCGGGTAACCAGATCCTTGTCGCCCAAACGTTTGGCTGACACATTTACCGACACCCGTGGCAATTCAAGCCCACGTTCAGCCCAGTAGCTTTTTGCCTCGATGGTGTGTTCGAGGATGATCTCGTCAATCTCTCCGGTCACACCCAGAATCTTCGGCCAAGTCGATGAAATCGGATGGCGGCAGTACGCCTCGTTCGGGATGGTTCCAGCGGGCGAGCGCTTCGGCACCGATCAGCTTGTGGCTGTTTGCGCAATATTGCCCCTGGAAGTGCGCGATGAATTCGCGGTTGTCGATCGCACGAAGAAGGTCATCCGCCAATTCCTTGCGCTTGCGGGCTTTCTGGTAGAGCGGCTCTGAGAACATCTCCATGCAGCCCTTGCCCTTTTGCTTGGCCTGATAGAGCGCAAGATCGGCGTTGCTGAGCAGCTTGTCGACATCCCAGTTGGCATCACGACCGTTCGAAATGCCGATGCTCATGCCCAGACGGCAGGTCTGTCCCTTGTACTCGATTGGCTGCTGGATCCGCTCGATAAAATCTTTCGCCAGATTTTCCGGCCGGGACGGGTCCTGATCGCTGTCGCACAGCACGACAAATTCGTCGCCACCGACGCGCGCAGCAAACTCGCCTTCGAGCAGAGAGGATCTGAGCATGTCTGCGGTTCTGAGCAACATGATGTCCCCAGCCGCATGGCCGAAGCTGTCGTTGATCTCCTTGAAGCCATCGAGATCAATTTTAAGCAGATGGAGTGTGTCGGTGAGGCACGACGGATGGTGTTCGCTGCCACTGAGCTTTTCATCGAGGAAGCGACGATTGGGCAGTCTGGTCAGGAAGTCATGCATGGCCAGAGCTTCAAGACGCTCTTTGGCCACTTCAAGCTCCTGATTGCGGCGCTCACTTTCGGCGCGCGCCTCGAACAGCTCGTTCTCGCGGGCGACATCATCACTGATGTCCCAGTTGAGAACCGATCAGGCGCTTGCCGCCCTCAGGTGTATCGAAGAAGAAACCAACGGTTCTGAAGGTCCGGTTCTTGCCATTCTTGTCCTTGATACGGAACTGGTGCTGATATTTATCACCTGTTTCAACGGCCTTCCTGATGACGTCGATGAGAGAAGAGCGATCTTCGAGGCTCACAGATTCCATCCACTTCATGGCCCCGAACTCGTCTGCGTCACCTTCCTCGAGTCCAAACAGTTCGAGCATGCGTGGATCCCACTGTGTGGTACCCGTCTCGATGTCATATTCCCAGACGGCAATGCCCGACGCATCAAGCGCAAACTCAAGACGCGAATTTGCTTCGCTCAGTGCCTGCTGGCGCAATATCCTTTCGCGTAGATGGGAGAGCCGGTCCCGATAGAGCCAACCGACAAAGAAGAAGGGAACGACAATGAGCAGGAAAGCGAGGAAGGCCGCGGTGCGGATACCCCACTCGCCTTCATAGCCGGTCGTCCAGCCGCCCTTCGGGATCGCCTTGACTTCCCATTGGGCAAACCCGAAGTCCACCAGCGCACCGACAGGGTCGGAATTCAAAATCTCTTTAGAGCCAAAGAAAAGCGATCCCTGCTCGCCCTGCCCGTCTCGCCCCACCAGAGCGAACGAAACATCGTCCTGATCGAGTAATCCGCTTTGGCTGTAAATGACATCTGTCGATATCACAGCCGAAAGCAGGCCCCAGAACTGGAGCCCATGGATTTCATGGTTATAGTGGATCGGGAAGCGCGCAATGAAGCCTTCTCCGCCCTGAATCAGCTTGACCGGACCGGCCAGTGTCGGCATGCCACCGTCTCTGGCTTGAATGGCCATTTGCCGCTGCGCAATGTTTTTTTGATAGTCGAACCCGATAACCTGCTCGTTGCCCCGTCGTGGATAGATCATGGTGACAACGAGTTCCGGTGCTCCGGCGATGTTCCTCAAGAGGCTTTTTTCGTGGAACAGGCTTCGAGCAAGTTCGGAAAAACGCTCCTGCCGCATGTTGGGTTCGGTCGCGATGGTGCTGGCAAGCCCTCTGGTCAGTTCGATATTGGGCGACAGCAGTGCCTGCAATCTGAAGGCCATCATCGTGGCACGGTTCTGCATCTCGGCCCGTTCCTGCCGGGCCTCGGAGGCTGCGTTGATCCGTTCCGCCGTATAGGCAGCCCCCAGAACAACAATAATGGCTATAACAGCGGGCAGATTTGCCGGGTTCCAGATGAAGAACTTAGCCTGTTGCCAGAAGCTTCTTTTTCCCAATGCCTGATTGTTCATTCCAATGACGGACTCTATATCGATGCAATAATCCCAAAATTCAGCTTCACAGTGTCGCAGATAAAGATTGAAAAAACGTGAGTCATTGGTTCCTATTTGTTTAATGCAAAGAACATAGTGTCAGCAATACAGGGACCTGCTTGCTGTCTACGACTGAACAAAAGGCTCGATTTTGGTTTACTTTGCTTCAACCAAAGTATTGTCAAAACCCGCAAGGAACTGTCCGTCAAAGTCCGGCTACACCCTTCGTAAAATTACGAGGTCATGCTAGATTGGTTTCTTATCCTCAGACAGATAGGGGACCAACATGTCTGACTTTGCTCTTACCTTCAGAAGAATGACCCGCAAGAGTCTGCTCATCGCGCTGATCGGCGCATTTGCCGGCCTGTCACTCACCAGCCTCGTCACGCCTGCTGCAGCAGACAGTTGCTGGTGGCACAATGGCTCCCTCATGCGTCTCAAGGCGCGCGGCAACGAGCGCTGGTTCTATTACGAGCAGCCTCGTGCAGGCCTTTCGGTGGGCCGCGGCACCCTGCTTTTCAACGGTCGCAAACAGGGCAACTGGTATACGGGCACGGCCCGTGTCTTCTCGAAATACTGCCCGGGCAGCCCGCTGCCCTATCATGTCGAGGGACCTGTGGCATCGAACCAGTTGCGTGTGACCGTTCAGGGGGATCGCGAAGTGCACAATCGCTGCAATCCGACCGGGCGCTGGACTTCGGATAGGCTGGTCTTCACCTACGCCTACCAGTGCTGATCACTTGACATCAGAAACAGAAAAAGCCGGTCAATGACCGGCTTTGTTTTGGCATAATGCTCGGGAAGAGCGCTTGCGGCCCAGCCCTCATGATCCTCAATGATGGGGGCTTGGCCGCAGGGCGCGGTTGGCCTCGGGTTCATTGTTGGTCTGGCGATAGTCATGGGCCGGATAAATGCCCAATATCTTGAACTCGGCCGAGAAGAAGCGAAGTTCCTCGAGCGCCAACTGGACACTGGGGTCATCCGGATGCCCCTCGACGTCCGCATAAAACTGGGTAGCAAAGAATTTGCCGCCGGTCTGGTAGCTTTCCAGCTTGGTCATGTTGACCCCGTTGGTGGCAAAGCCGCCCATAGCCTTGTAGAGCGCGGCGGGCACGTTGCGGACGCGGAAGACGAAGGTGGTAATCACCGGACCCTCGCCCCGATCAGCCTTGATGGGATATTTCGAGAGGATGATGAAACGGGTGGTGTTGTGCGTCTCGTCCTCGATATCCTTCTGAAGGATGTCGAGATCATAGATATCGGCAGCCAGATCGGAGGCGATGGCTGCTTGGGTCGGATCACCACGCTCCGCGATCTGGCGGGCCGACCCGGCTGTGTCCGCACCCACCACAGCCTTGATGCCGAGCTTGCGGATGATCTTGCGGCATTGTCCGAGCGCCATGACATGGCTCTGCACCGATTTCACGTCGGACAGCTTCGAGCCCCTGAGACCGACCAGCTGATGATGGATGGGCAGAAAATACTCGCCAATGATGTGCAGGTCCGAGGTGGGCATCAGGTGATGGATGTCCGCGACGCGACCGGCGACCGAGTTTTCGACCGGGATCATGGCAAGGTCCGCCAGATCGTTCTGGACCGCGTTTAAAGCAGTCTTCAAACGTCGCCATGGGAACTGCTTCACATTCGGGAAAAACATTGTTGCACGCGATGTGCGAGTTGGCTCCCGGTTCTCCCTGAAAGACGACTTTCTTGGCGATCATGACGGCTCCTTGATGGACTATGTATGCGGCATCACGGGCAAGAGCGCCCGCGGGTCTTGAGTTCTGTAAAAAACGGATAGAGCGACGCTTGATCGGTCGTGTCAAGTGCGGCTTGATATGATTTCGCGCGCCTTGTCGACATCAGCCATGGTATCCACACCCAGCGGGATGTCCTCGACCACGGCCACATCGATCCTCATGCCGGCTTCGAGCGCCCGCAACTGTTCGAGATGCTCCCGGTCTTCGAGCGGGGAAACCGGCAGGTCGCTGAAGGTTTCGAGCACCTTGCGGCGATAGCCGTAAAGGCCGATGTGATGATAGAGGGTGCCTTCGCCGTGCGGTGCCTTGGCGCGGGGTAAAATACAGCGCCTTGAGGCGTTTGGGGCCGATCTTGACACCGACCACCTTGACGACGTTGGGATTGTCTTTCTGAGACTCTTCGGTGATTTCCACCGCAAGGGTCGAAATATCGACAGCCGGATCCTGAAGCGGATCGAGCACGCTGCGGATAATGGCAGGGTCGATCGTGGGCAGGTCACCCTGGACGTCTACAACGATATTGTAGCGGTGATTGGGGTCGAAATGCTCCAGTGCCTCACAAATCCGGTCGGATCCGGACGGATGAACAGGATTGGTGACTACCGCATCACCTCCGGCATCCCGGATGACTTGCGCGATCTCGTGACTGTCCGCCGCAACCAGAACCGGGCCGATGCCCGCTTCCATTGCACGCCGCCAGACCTGCACGATCATCGGAGCTCCGCCAATATCCATCATGGGCTTGTTTGGAAGGCGGTTCGAGGTCATGCATGCCGGGATCAGAACAATCGGATTGATGTCGGTGGTACCAATAGACATGCGGATTTCTCCCCAATATTGTTGAAAAGGGGTCTTTCTACACCCCAAGTCGGAGTATCTTAGCCGCTATTCCTATGGACATTTATCCGGAAAAGCTAGTAGTTTCCGCATCAAGTAAAGAACGCACCACGCAATTTGCAATGCTGATGCCTTATCGCTCGCGTTGCAAAAATGACCCCGGAGCTAGGACCAATGAATTTTTTTGAACTCAACAAAGCCTTTGGCGCGCTTTTGATGGCCCTGATTTTCGTCATGGTGACCGGCATGGTGACCGGCTACATCTTCCACGAAGAAGCTCCTGCAACGCCGGGCTACGTGATCGAAGTGGCGGAAGCTGGCGACAGCGCTGCACCGAAGGAAGCTGTCGAGGAAGTCGATTTCGCCACTCTTCTGGCTTCTGCCGATCCAGAAAAAGGCGAGAAAGTTGCAAAGAAATGTGCGGCTTGTCATACGTTTGACGCTGGCGGTGCCAACAAGACCGGCCCGCATCTGCACGATGTCTTTGGGCGCGGGATCGCGACTATTTCCGACTTCAGCTATTCCGACGCCATGGTTGCTTTCGGCGAAGGCAAGACCTGGGACGCGGAAACCCTGAACGCATTCCTGACCAAACCGAAGGATCTAGTCGACGGCACCAAGATGGCCTTTGCCGGTCTGAAAAAAGATGGCGACCGCGCCGATCTTGTCGCTTATCTGCAGTCCCTGACGCAGTAAGTGCAGACCTGCGACTGCAGACCTGCGACACAGTCGCGCAGATAAAAAGAATCACGAGGCCGGGTTTCAGACCCGGCCTTTTTTGTTGGATGTCTCGGTCTGAGATGAAGTTATGCGGATCAGGCATTTGCAAATGACGCTCTTGGGACTAACCTGTGGCCTCAAATCATTCAACGAGCCATGTGAAGCTGACAGGTCTCCCAAGCTCATTTCCCGAAAAGACGGTCCCGGAGGGACAAGCCGATGTCCAATTCGCCTCATCAGGCCCTCATCATCATTGACGTGCAGACTGATTTCTGCCCGGGCGGGCACCTTGCAGTGCCCGGTGGAGATGAGGTCGTGGAGCGCATCAATGCCATGCAGGATGACTTCTCGCACATCGTGCTCACTCAGGACTGGCATCCCCAAGTCCATCTCTCCTTTGCCTCCAGCCATGATGGCAAAGCACCCTATGACATGATCGACATGCCCTATGGGCCTCAGGTTCTCTGGCCCGATCATTGCGTTCAGGGCGATCCGGGCGCCGACTTCCATCCGTCCCTGCTGACCCGTCGCGCCAACGTCATTCTGCGCAAAGGCAGCAATCCGGCAATCGACAGCTATTCGGCCTTTTTTGAAAATGACCACCGGACACCGACGGGGCTCGAAGGCTATCTGAGGGAGAAGGGCATCACCTCGCTCGTCATGGCAGGGCTTGCCACGGACTTCTGTGTGCGTTTCTCAGCCGTGGATGCGGCCAAGCTTGGCTTTGCTGTCAGCGTTGACCTTGGTGCCTGCCGCGCCATTGATCTTGACGGCTCGCTTCAGGCTGCGCTTGAAGACATGACGAGCCATGGTGTCACGCTGATCGACTGACCGGCCTCCAACCGCTCCCCAACTTCGCCCCAAAAACCCCTTGCATCAGGCAAACGGCTGCGCCAGCCTGTTGCCGATTTGACATTGAAGACAAGGCCTCATCATGACCACGGATCTCGCGTCTCGCGTCTACAGCCACCGTTGGAAGATCGATCCCATCGTCCGTTCGCTGATCGACACCGATTTCTACAAGCTCCTGATGGCGCAATCGGTCTTTCACAACAAGCCGGACGTGCGCGTCGAATTCAGCCTGATCAATCGTTCCAAACATATTCCGCTTGCCAAGCTGATCGATGAGGGGGAACTGAGGGCCCAGCTCGACTATATCCGCACCCTCAAGCTGTCACGGGGCGAAAGCACGTGGCTGCGCGGCAACATGTTCTATGGCAAACGGTCGATGTTCCATTCCGATTTCATGGAATGGTTCGAAAATCTGACCCTGCCCCCCTATCATCTCGAGCGAGTGGGTGATCAATATGAGCTGAGCTTCGAGGGCGCATGGCCCGAGGTGATGCTCTGGGAGATCCCGGCATTGTCAGTGCTGATGGAACTGCGCTCCCGCGCCTGCCTGCACAAGATGGCGCGGTTTGAATTGCAGATCCTTTACGCCCGAGCCATGACCCGGCTGTGGGAGAAGGTTGAGCGTTTGCGATCCATCGGCGAGGTAAGGGTTGCGGATTTTGGCACCCGCCGCCGCCATTCCTTCCTCTGGCAGGACTGGTGCGTTCAGGCGATGCAGGAGGGGCTCGGGGCCAATTTCACCGGCACATCCAACTGCCTCATCGCCATGCGCCGCGAGATGGAGGCCATCGGCACCAATGCCCATGAGCTGCCGATGGTCTATTCGGCTCTTGCCGAGAGCGACGAAGAGCTCGCCTATGCCCCTTACCGGGTGCTGGAAGACTGGCAGCGCGAGCATGACGGCAATCTTCAGGTCATCCTGCCGGACACCTATGGCACCAAGGGCTTTCTCGAGCGGGCGCCGGGCTGGCTGACCAACTGGACCGGCATCCGTATCGACAGTGGGCAACCGGCAGAAGCGGCCGAGATCGCCATCAAATGGTGGCTTGACCGGGGAGAGGACCCGAAAGAAAAGCTGATCATTTTCTCGGACGGGCTTGATGTCGACGAGATCGCGTCACTTTATGCCCGCTTCAACGGACGGGTCAGGATCTCGTTTGGCTGGGGCACCCTTCTGACCAACGACTTCAGAGGCCTTGTCCCGGACGACGGACTTGCTCCCTTCTCACTCGTCTGCAAGGCCGTTTCGGCCAATGGCAGACCGACCGTCAAACTGTCGGACAATCCGAACAAGGCCATGGGGCCAAAAGACGAAATCGAACGTTACAAGCGCGTCTTCGGCGTGGGCGCACAAGAGGCCATGGAGGTCATTGTCTGAATGAATGAAATGCAGAAGCCCAAGGGCAAGCAAAGCTCGAAAGACCGCGTTGATGCTGCGGCAAAGGCCCTCGGCCTCGATGTGGACATTCTGGTGATGCCGGAGTCCACCCGCACCGCAGAAGACGCCGCTGCGGCCTGCTCCTGCGAGGTTGCGCAGATCGTCAAGAGCCTGATCTTCGAGCGTCACGACAACCAGCAGCTCGTGCTCCTGCTGATCGCCGGGCACAACCGGGCCGACCTCGATCTCGCGGCAAAGGTCATCGGCTCGAGCCTTGACCGGGCTGATGCCAAAAAGGTGCGAGCGGAAACTGGCTTTGCCATTGGCGGGGTCGCCCCGATCGGACACCTATGCGAGATGGCGGTCTATATGGACCCAGACCTGTTGACCTTCGACGTCGTCTGGGCCGCGGCAGGCGCACCCAACGCAGTCTTCAAGGTGGCCCCACAACAGCTATTCGAAGCAACAGGAGCGGTGCTGCTCGAAGCTGCCGATTGAGCCTAAGATCTACTGATCCTTAAGAAAATTTCATGAAAATGTGGATGATTCTGCCACATTGCTGTCCGATTGCGCCTGAAAATGTCTTGAACCAGCGTCCGCAAGGAACAATGTGGGTCCTGCCACCAGATTGGAGCTACTCGCAAGGGTCGGGCTTTGCTAAGGTGGCATGAGCCTATCCATGCCAAATCGTTTGATTTTCGAACGGGATGGGCCTTTGAAATGATTGCATGCCTGTCATCGGATGGTTCTGACCGGATGACGAGCGCTTGACCTGATGTATTTTGAGACCCTTGATTGAAGGAGACGAACCGTGCCTCATTCCTTGCGTCGTCGCAAGACCTCCCCCTTGCGGGCTTTGTGTTTCTCGCTGGCTCTTGCGCCCATGGCAACCGCCGGTCTGATCGCAGGTTCTGGCGATGCACTGGCGGTCGAATTCGAAACCTGGCTGCACGGCTCCTCCCTCATGGGTGACCCGAAATATCCGGACGGCTTCGAGCATTTCGAATATGTCAATGTGAACGCGCCAAAGGGCGGTGTGGCCCGGCAGGCGCTGCAGGGCGGATTTGACAGCTTTAACGTCATCATCCCGAAAGGCGAACCGGCTTCTGGCCTTGGCTATATCTACGACACGCTGATGACCTCGGCCTATGACGAGATTTCCTCGGACTACGGCCTCATCGCCGATGCGATGTATGTTGGTCCCAACTATTCCTATGTGAAATATCGCATCCGGGAAGAGGCACGCTGGCACGATGGCGAACCGATCACCGCCGAGGATGTGGTCTGGTCATTCGAGAAGCTGACCGAACTCAATCCGCAGCAGCGCTTCTACTACAGCCATGTCTCGAAGGCTGAAGTCACGGGCGAGCGGGAAGTTACCTTCACCTTCGATCAGGAAGGCAACCGCGAGCTGCCGCATATCGTCGGCCAGTTGATGATCCTGCCCAAGCACTGGTGGACTGGCACGGATGCAAATGGCGAACAGCGCGACATTTCCAAGGGCACCCTTGAGCCGCCACTTGGCTCAGGCGCCTACAAGATCGGCGACTTCTCGCCGGGCAAATACATCACCTATGATCGCGTCGATGACTATTGGGGCAAGGACCTGAATGTCAACGTCGGCACCAACAATTTCAACCAGCTCAGGATCGAGTATTTCCGCGACGACACTGTCCTGTTCGAGAATTTCAAGTCCGGCGGTTTTGACTTCCGCGTCGAATCCACCGCCAAACGCTGGGCGACGGAATATGAATTCCCCGCGGCCAAGGACGGGCGGGTCGCCAAGGAAGTGATCCCGGACAAATCCTCCGGTGTCCTCGTCGGCTTCCTGCCGAACCTGCGTCGGGAGAAGTTTCAGGATCCCAAAGTTCGCGAAGCGCTGAACTATGTGTTCAACTTCGAGGAGATGAACCGCACCCTGTTCTATGATCAGTATGAGCGCATCTCGAGCTTCTACTTCGGCACCGAGCTTGCCTCCTCCGGCAAGGCAGAAGGCAAGGTTCTCGAACTGCTCGAACCGCTTAAGGACAAGGTTCCGGCTGAAGCTTTCGAGCCATACGTCAATCCGAAGGTGGAGAGTCGCGAGGATCTGCGTGACAATCTGAAAAAGGCACTGGACCTCTTCAAGGAAGCCGGTTGGGAACCCAGAACCGAGGTTGACGAGGAAAAGCGCCCCGAAGGCTTCCTACATTCGATGATGGTGACGCTCGGCCTTGCCAGCGACCCGACCAAGGTGGTCATGCGCAACGAGAAGGGCGAAGCCTTCGAGATCGAATATCTGCTCAATGGCACCAACTTCGAGCGCGTGGCGCTGCGCCTGCAGGCTTCGCTTGAACGCGTCGGAATCAAGATGACCCCGCGGGTCGTCGACAGCTCGCAATATGTCAACCGGGTCCGCAGCCGCGACTTCGACCTGATCTATACCGGCTGGGGGCAAAGCCTGTCGCCGGGCAACGAGCAGCAGGAATATTTCGGTTCGGAATCGGCGGACCGCGAAGGCTCGGCCAACTATGCGGGTATCAAGAACGAGGCGGTCGACGAGCTGATCACCAAAATCATCTACGCCAAGGATCGCGAAGATCTCGTGGCCGCCACGAAAGCGCTCGACCGGGTGTTGCTTGCCAATCACTATGTCATTCCGGGCTGGACGCTGGCGGCAAGCCGGATCGCCTATTGGGACCGGTTCGGACACCCGGATCCGCTGCCCATGTTGAGCGTCGGCTTCCCGACCATCTGGTGGTGGGATGAGGCCAAAGCAGCTGCGGTGGAAGCAAAGAACTGATCGGCTAGCTCACCGGCGGGCAGAGAAACCAATCGGGCGTTGGATAGGACAACGTCGGACAGGACAAAGGACGGCTCTTGGTCAAGAACAGAGACACAATGCCCTTCTTGCATGGGGCCAAACCGGGCGGGGTCGCCGGCATTGACCGGCGCGCCTTTCTCCGCTCCTCCGCTTTAGCTGCCATTGCGTCGGCGGTATTTGGCGCCGGGCTTGTCGGCAGGCCACTCGTCGGATGGGCCGCCGCAGAGCTTCATGGCCTCTCCGTCTTCGGCCCGCTCAAATATCCGCCCGGCTTTGCCCATTTCGACTATGTCGAAGCGCACGCACAAAAGGGAGGGCGTCTTGTCCAGTCGGCCCATGACTGGCGCTATAATCAGAACCCCCAGACCTTCAACACCCTGAATGGCTTTGTGCTGAAAGGGGATGCGCCGCCGCGTACAGAGCTTTTATTCGATACCCTGACCGTCAGGGCCTTTGATGAGCCCGATGCCGTCTATTGCCACCTTGCCAGCTCGGTGTCGCTGTCGCCGGATGGCAATCGCTATTCCTTTGCCTTGAGGCCCGAGGCACGGTTTCATGACGGTTCGCCGGTCACGACGGACGATGTGGCCTTCAGCTTCAATATCCTTAAGGAAAAGGGTCATCCGAACCTGCGCGTCGCCCTCGCCGAGCTTGAGCGTGCCGAGGTGGATGACGACCGCGTTGTTCTGGTCTTCTCGGGCAGTCAGCAGAAGCAGGCAGCGATCGACGTCAGCTACATGGTGCCGATCTTCTCGAAAGCCTATTACGAGACGATGGATTTCGACCGTTCGACCCTTGAGCCGCCGCTCGGCTCCGGCCCCTATCGCGTTGGCTCGGTCAATGCGGGCAGTTTCATCGACTATGAGCGTGATCCCGACTATTGGGGCAAGGATCTTCCGACCTCCATCGGGCATGACAATTTCGATGTCGTGCGGATGTTCTTTGCCCGCGAGCACACGGTGCTGTTCGAGGCCTTCAAAAAGGGGGACATCAACCTGCATGTGGAGTTTTCCTCCAAGGCCTGGGCGACGCAGTATGATTTCCCGGCGATCAAGGACGGTCGGGTCTTCAAGCTCGAATTGCCCGATGGTCAGCCGTCCGGCGCGCAAGGCTGGTTTTTTAATCTGAGGAAGCCCAAGTTTGCCGATCCGCGCACGCGGGAGGCCATCGCCCTCACCTTCGATTTCGAATGGTCCAACAAGAACCTCTTTTATGGCCTTTACCAGCGCACGGAGTCCTTCTTCGAGCGCACCGCAATGAAGGCTTCCGGACCTGCCGAAGGCAAGGTGCTGGCCCTCTTGGAACCCTATCGCGATCAGCTTGACCCGGCGGTCTTTGACGAACCTTACAGTCCGCCGAAATCGGATGCGTCGGGCAAGGACCGGAAGCTGCTCGCCAAGGCCAACCGCTTGCTTCAGGAGGCGGGCTGGAGCCGCAACGAGAAGGGCTGGGTGAATGCCGAAGGCGAATTGCTCGACATCGAGCTTCTGACCAACAGCCCGGCCTTCGAACGGATTGTTACCCCTTGGATCAACACGCTGGCGCTGCTCGACATCCCCCTCACCTTCCGGCTCGTTGACCCATCGCAATTCCAGAGCCGTGTTGACAATTTCGACTTCGATCTCGTCGGACGCCGCTATGGGCTTGATGCCAATATCACGCCGTCAAGCCGCTCGATGTGGGGCTCGGAGGCAGCCGAGTCTCACGGCAGCAACAACATTGCCGGGGTCGCCGACCCGGTGATGGATGCCATGATCGAGGCCGCCATTTCGGCCAAAACCCGCGAGGACATGATCGCGGCCGGTCAGGCCATCGACCGGATTTGGCGGGCGGGACATTATTGGGTGCCCAACTGGAACAAGCCAGTGCACACGCTGGGGGTCTGGAAAGGCCTCAAATGGATCGACAGTGCCAATCTCTACGAGTTTCGACCGGAGCGATGGTGGTGGAAAGAGGCCTGAATCGAGGCAATCACGGGAATTTTGCTGGAAATTGCGTCAGTCATGATGATTAGACTGACCGATAGCCAGACAGGCAGTCGAATCACCGACAGCTGATAAAAAGAGAAAAACAAGCAATCACACCGGACCTTCCGGTGAAAGAGGTGGAGAGAGTATGGGCGCTTATATCTTGCGACGTCTCCTGCTGATCATCCCGACCCTCATCGGGATCATGGCAATCAACTTCGCAGTCATCCAGTTCGCTCCCGGCGGACCGGTGGAACGGATCATCGCACAGGTCACCGGCACGGACGTGTCAGCCACCGAGCGCATCTCGGGCGGCAGTGGCGACTTTGCGGGAACTGGCGCTGGTCAGGGCACCGGTGGCGGCGAGGACATCAGCTCGAAATATCGCGGCGCACAGGGACTCGATCCCGAATTCATCAAGGATCTGGAAAAGCAGTTCGGCTTTGACAAGCCGCCGCTTGAGCGCTTCCTCGGAATGCTCGTTGACTATGCCACCTTCGATTTCGGCGACAGTTATTTCCGCGATATCGGCGTGCTCGACCTGATCGTCGAGAAGATGCCCGTTTCCATTTCCCTCGGTCTCTGGATGACGCTGATCTCCTATCTCGTCTCGATCCCCCTCGGCATTCGAAAGGCGGTCTCGGACGGCTCGAAGTTCGATGTCTGGACGTCAGCGGTGATCATCATCGGTTATGCCATTCCGGGCTTCCTGTTTGCCGTGCTGCTGGTGGTGCTGTTCGCCGGTGGCTCCTTCTTCGACTGGTTCCCCCTTCGCGGCCTCGTGTCGGACAATTTCGCCGACCTGAGCTGGTGGGAAAAGATCCTCGACTATTTCTGGCACCTCGCCCTGCCACTCATCTCGATGGCCCTTGCGGCCTTTGCCACGACCACCCTCTTGACCAAGAACTCGTTCCTTGACGAGATCCGCAAGCAATATGTGGTCACCGCGCGGGCCAAGGGCCTCACCGAGCGTCAGGTGCTCTATGGCCATGTGTTCCGCAATGCCATGCTGATCATCATCGCGGGCTTCCCCGGTGCCTTTATCGGGGCCTTCTTTGGCGGCTCGCTGCTGATCGAGACGATTTTCTCGCTCGACGGTCTTGGCCTGCTGTCCTTCGAGAGCGTGATCAACCGGGATTACTCCGTGGTCTTTGCGACCCTTTACATCTTCTCGCTGATGGGGCTTCTGATCAGCCTCGTCTCCGATATCACCTACATGCTCATCGATCCCCGGATCGACTTTGAAAGCCGGGAGGTCTAGGGATGAGCGAGACCACGATGACCAAGACGGACAAGACGAAAAAGCCGAGCTTCTATGATCGGATGACGCCGCTCAACCAGCGCCGCTGGAAGAATTTCAAGGCCAACCGGCGGGGCTATATCTCGCTCTATCTGTTTGCGCTGCTGTTTTTCCTGACGCTGTTTGCAGAGCTTATCGCCAACGACAAGCCGCTGCTTATCTCCTACAAGGGCGAGCTGCTCTCGCCGCTCATCACCGATTATCCGGAGACCAAGTTCGGCGGCTTCCTGCCCAATACCGACTATCGCGATCCGTTCATTCAGGACGAGATCACCAGCAACGGCTGGATCCTCTGGGCTCCGGTGCGCTACAGCTACCGGACGGTCAATCTCGACCTGCCGACACCGGCCCCGGCCCCGCCGAGCTGGATGCTCGACAAGGAGACGCGCTGTGCGCCGTTTGACGAAGGGGTCAATGACCGCAACTGCACCATCGGCAACTGGAACTGGATCGGCACGGATGATCAGGGGCGCGATGTGCTTGCGCGGCTGATCTATGGCTTCCGCATCTCGGTGCTGTTTGGACTGACGCTTACCTTCTTCTCCTCGATCATCGGGGTAACGGCCGGTGCGGTGCAGGGCTACTTCGGCGGCCTCACGGACCTCATTTTCCAGCGCTTCATCGAGATCTGGACCTCGGTGCCGCAGCTCTATCTGCTGCTGATCATCGCGGCCATCATCACACCGAGCTTCTGGATCCTGCTTGGAATCCTCCTGCTTTTCTCGTGGGTGGCTCTTGTCGGTGTGGTGCGGGCGGAATTCCTGCGCGCGCGAAACTTCGAATATGTGTCGGCGGCGCGGGCGCTCGGGGTCTCCAACCGGACCATCATGATGCGGCATCTGTTGCCCAATGCCATGGTGGCGACGCTGACCTTCGTGCCGTTCATTCTCAATGGCTCGATCACGACGCTGACGTCGCTCGACTTTCTCGGCTTCGGCCTGCCACCCGGCTCGCCGTCGCTCGGGGAGTTGCTGGCGCAGGGCAAGAAGAACCTTGAGGCACCGTGGCTCGGCATCACAGGCTTCCTGTCGATCTCGATCATGCTGAGCCTGCTCATTTTCATCGGCGAAGCGGTGCGCGATGCATTCGATCCGCGCAAGACATTTCACTAGGAGAGAATGATGACTGATCTTCCCTCTTCCAAACCGCTTCTGAGCGTTAAGGATCTCTCGGTTGCCTTCCTGCAGGATGGCGAGCAGAAACTGGCCGTGGATCGCATTTCCTTCGATCTGAAAAAGGGTGAGACCCTCGCGCTGGTTGGCGAGTCCGGCTCCGGCAAGTCCGTCTCTGCGCTGTCGATCCTCAAGCTGTTGCCTTACCCTGCCGCCTCGCACCCGTCGGGCCATGTCTGGTTTGACGGGCAGGATCTGCTCAATGCCAATGACAAGATACTCCGGTCGGTGCGCGGCAACCGGATCTCGATGATCTTTCAGGAGCCGATGTCTTCGCTCAATCCGCTTCACACGGTCGAGCAGCAGATCGGCGAGGTGCTCTCGATCCACAAGGGCATGAGCGACAAGCAGGCCCGCGAACGGGTGTTGCAGCTCCTCAACGACGTTGGCATCCGCGAGCCGGAAAAGCGCCTCAAGAGCTATCCGCACCAGCTCTCCGGTGGTCAGCGCCAGCGCGTGATGATCGCCATGGCGCTTGCCAACGAGCCGGAGCTGCTGATCGCCGACGAGCCGACCACCGCCCTTGACGTGACGGTTCAGGCGCAGATTCTGGAGCTGTTGCGCGAGCTTCAGAAAACCCACGGCATGGCACTGCTCTTCATCACCCATGATCTCGGGATCGTCGAAAAGCTCGCCGACAAAGTTTGCGTCATGACCAATGGCGAGATCGTCGAGAAGGGTCCGACGAAAGAGATTTTCGCCAACCCAAAGCACAGCTATACCCAGCATCTGCTCTCGTCAGAACCAAGCGGCAGGGCCCATCCGGTGGCAGACGATGCCCCCATCCTGTTGACGACCGACGAGTTGAAGGTCTGGTTCCCGATCAAGCGCGGGTTCCTGCGCAAGACCGTCGGACACATCAAGGCGGTGGATGGCATTTCGCTCGAAATCCGCAAAGGGGAAACCCTCGGGATCGTGGGCGAGTCGGGTTCCGGCAAGACTACGCTGGGCCTTGCGCTTCTCAGGATGATCTCGTCCGAGGGACCGATCGTCTTTCAGGGCTCCAAGCTTGACGGCCTCGACAACAAGGCGATGCGGGACAAGCGGGGCGACATGCAGATCGTCTTTCAGGATCCGTTCGGCTCGCTTTCGCCGCGCATGTCCATCGAGCAGATCGTGGCCGAAGGCCTGTCCATCCACGCCCCAAATCTCAGCAATGAGGAGCGGGACGCCAAGGTGGTCAATGTGCTCAAGGAAGTTGGGATCGATCCCAACACCCGCCACCGCTATCCGCATGAATTCTCCGGCGGACAGCGCCAGCGCATTTCCATCGCACGCGCCATGGTACTCGAGCCGAGCTTCGTCATGCTGGACGAGCCGACAAGCGCCCTCGACATGAGCGTTCAGGCGCAGGTGGTGGATCTGTTG
This sequence comes from uncultured Cohaesibacter sp., assembly GCF_963662805.1. Taxonomy (NCBI): domain Bacteria; kingdom Pseudomonadati; phylum Pseudomonadota; class Alphaproteobacteria; order Hyphomicrobiales; family Cohaesibacteraceae; genus Cohaesibacter; species uncultured Cohaesibacter sp. The sequence continues at coordinate 153,382 of NZ_OY759860.1, read as the reverse complement.
CGCGATCTTCAGGCCCGCCATGGCCTTACCTATCTATTCATCAGCCATGACCTCAAGGTGGTGAGGGCTCTGTCCAACCGCGTTCTCGTCATGCGGCAGGGCAAGATCGTCGAGCAGGGAGACGTGGAGCAGATCTTCGATGCCCCCGAGACCGACTATACCCGTGCCCTGATGGCCGCCGCCCTCAGGATGGAAACTGCGCCGGAAGGTGTTGTCTCGGACTAGGTATTTCGGGTAAGTCTCTCTCATTCTCCCCCAAAGGCTCCGGGACAAGGAGCCACAACACCCTCCAAAGAAGGCGTGTTCGCGTGATCGCTCTTAGCTGCCACGAACAAGCGCCAAGGAAGACTGATGAAAATCGCCCTTTATGCCAGAGGCTGGGACATGGTCGAATGGACCCAGCGCATCGAAGCTGCCCTGCCCGGCTCCGAAGTTCGCACCGCGGATCGTCTCGGTGACGTCAACGAGATCGACTATGCCTTTGTCTGGAAGCCCGAGCCCGGCTTCCTCACCCAATTCCCCAATCTCAAGCTGATCTGCTCGCTTGGAGCCGGGGTCGACGCGCTGCTGTCCGATGCGACCCTCCCCGCCGATGTGCCGCTTGTGCGGGTCATCGACCCGGACCTCACCAACCGGATGAGCGAATGGGTGCTGCTGCAGGTGCTGATGCATCACAGGAAGGCACTCGACTATCTTCAGGCACAGTCTGAATCTCGCTGGGCCTTTCGCGAGGATCCGATTGCCTCCGAGGTGCGCGTTGGCATCATGGGGCTCGGTGTACTGGGGCTTGATGCCGCCGAGAAACTGAAGATGATGGGCTATCAGGTTTCGGGCTGGAGCCGGTCACCCAAGGAGATCGACGGCCTTCAGACCTATCATGGCTCTGACGGGCTCGACGCCATGCTGGCAAGGACCGACATTCTTGTCTGCCTTCTGCCACACACCCCTGCGACCGAGGGCATCCTCAATCTCTCGCTGTTCCGCAAGATGGCGCAGGATGGCGTGCTGGGCGGGCCTTATGTGCTCAATGCCGGGCGCGGCAAACTGCAAATCGAGGACGATATCGCTACAGCGGTCACCGAAGGCACGCTCAAGGGCGCCTCTCTTGATGTGTTCGAGGTGGAGCCACTCAAGAAAGACAGCCCGCTGTGGTCGCTGCCCGGCGTGATCCTCACCCCGCACAATGCGGCCTGCTCGAACGCCAATTCGACGACGAACTATCTGGCCCGACAGGTGATGCTGTTTGCAGAGGGCAAGGAGCCGGAAAGCCTCGTCGACAGATCGGTGGGATATTAGGCGGATAATCCCGTCAGACGCCGAACCGCTCTCAGCTCACCAAACTCATTGGCCTTGATACGGTCGAGAGCGGTGTCGAGTGGCTCTGCGGCGACAGCCATGTGATGGCCATTGGCGTGGAGTAGCGTCTGGGGGTCTGTCATGATCCCCACATGGCCGGGCCAGAACAGAAGGTCGCCGCGTTGCAAGTCCGGCATCCCGCCGGACAGGTCAAGCGCTTCTCCTGCCTCCGTCTCCTGCATCGAGGCATCGCGCAACATCTCGATGCCTGCCATCTCGCAGGCAAGCTGGACAAGGCCGGAACAATCGATGCCGAGAGAGCTTTTGCCACCCCAGAGATAGGGCGTGCCAATCAGCTGCTCGGCGACGGACACGTAATCGGCTGCGGTCTCATCGATTTCGGAGACATGCTGGGCGACGATCCAGCCGGGTTCACCCGTGGGAGTGACCAGATTGAGCAGCTTGCGATAGCGGGTGTTGCGAGTGACTTCCTCGTCACCGAGAATGACGCCAGCCCCGATCGAGAGAAAAGCACCTGCTGGAAATTTGAGGTCCGGGCCGGGATAGACAAAGGTGCGCACCGCGGTGACCCGGTGAGTTGGTGTGCCTGCCAGAAAATTGTCGCGCAGCTGACCGCCAAACGGGCCGAGGGCCGAGGTTGGCATATAGCCGACATAGCCGTCCTTCTGAAGCTGCACCCAGCTCCAGCCATCCTCCGTGGCATCAAACACCTTGACGACTTCGCCCAAAAGGGCCTGCGTATCAAGCCCGCTCATCCCGTTGGGGGCGGACTTGACGGGAGCGACGGGCAACTGCACCCGCATGATGGTCGGGTCGACAAAGCGCTCTGCCTCCACCTGCCCTTGCAACCTCTTGTCGGCCAGATCGGGACGGAAGGCATTGAGTGAGGGATTGAGCATGGTTGTCCTGTTCAAACGGAATTAGCGCTGTGGCAAGGATGATCAGTCGAGAAGCGTGCGGCTGTTCTCGACGATCTTGTAGCCCAGCTTTTCGACATAGAGAGCGCCCTTGACCGTGCGCAGCACGACGACGTTGCGCTTGTCCTTCTCGTCGCGACGACGGGTCAGGAGACCACTGCGCCCGAGGGTGTCAAGGGCGCGGGTGATGGCGGGCTTGGTGACGCCCAGCTTGGCAGCAAGGCCGCGTACCGTGTGAGGTGGAGTTTCAAGGTAGACCGTCAACAGAACGGTCATCTGACGAGCGGACAGGTCCGTCTCTTCTTCACGCACCAGTTCGTGCGTCACATCGTGCCACAATTTGAGCGCCTGACTGGCGCATACATTCAGTGTCATGGATGATCACTCACGTGATAGCTGGCTACCATTTCCATCCGACCCTGATCGCTCAACCAGCAAAGCATCAGGCAACTTGTTTCGGCGCCGTACCAATAAACCCTGATTCACATCTGGGACGCAAGGCGACGGGGACCAAACGTTATGTTCGGTCCCCTGCAAATTAGGATAATCCGTTGGGCCTGTCACAGAACGATGCGAAGGATACCGGGTCCTGTCTCAGCCCTTGTAACGCTCACACAGATGCGCATAGATCGCCCGGATGGCCTGAGCTTCGCCGCCCTTGGGCCGTGCGGGCTGGGTTTTCGGAGCCCAGCCGTAGATATCGAAATGCGCCCAGGATTTGGCCTTGGCCACAAAGCGGCGCAGGAACAAGGCGGCTGTGATCGATCCGGCAAATCCACCCGAGGTGATATGGTTGACATCTGCGATGTCGGACGACAGGTCGGCGTCATAAGGATCCCACAGAGGCATGTTCCAGAGCGGGTCAAACTGCTTCTTGCCCTGCGCACTGAGATCGGCCACCAGCGTTTCATCATCGGAATAGAAGGGCGGCAGATCCGGGCCTAGAGCGACACGGGCCGCTCCGGTCAGGGTCGCCATGTCGATCATGATCTCCGGCTCTTCCTCGTCTGCCAGCGAAAGGGCGTCGGCGAGAACCAGTCGCCCTTCGGCGTCGGTGTTGCCGATCTCGACCGTCAGGCCCTTGTGGCTCGGGAGCACATCGCCGGGGCGGAAACTGTCTCCCGAGATGGAATTCTCGACCGCCGGGATCAATACGCGGAGGCGGATCGGCAGTTTGGCGCTCATGATCATCGAGGCAAGGCCGAGCACACAGGCAGCTCCCCCCATGTCTTTCTTCATCAGGACCATGGCGCTACCGGGCTTGATGTCTAGACCGCCGGTGTCGAAACAGACACCCTTGCCGACAAGCGTCACCTTGGGGGCATCATCCGGCCCCCAGACGAAATCCAGAAGGCGCGGCGTGCGGGTCGAACCCTTGCCGACTGCGTGGATCATGGGGAAGTTCTTTGCAAGAAGATCTTCGCCTTTGGTGACCTCGAGTTTGGCACCATGGGTGTCGACGAGACCGCGTGTCACGGCTTCGAGTTCTTCGGGACCCATATCGTTGGCGGGGATATTGATGAGGTCACGGGCCAGCGTGCAGCCCTTGACCTGCAGCATCACTTCATCGCGGTCAACACCTTCCGGCCAGTCAAGCTCGGGCATCGGCTTGGCATATTCCTTGTAACGATCAAAGCGGTAGGCACCGAGATACCAGGCCACGGTCGCCAGAAACAGTCCGTGCGGATCATCGGAGAACAGTTCTCCGGTGACATAGTGATATCGTCCGGCAGGCAATTTCGGAGGCAAGACACCGGTCAGGAAAGGAGAGCGCGCTGATTGAGGCTTCTTGCCAAGGCCGAACAGGACGGCCAGCAGATCCCCTTCCATATCAGGGACAAGACAGATCTCGCCCTCGTTGGCGGAAAAGCCGGTCGCTTCGACCCATTGGGTTGCCGAGACGGGCAACTCCTTGGGGATGCGCACTTCGCTGCTTGCTTCAACAAGATAGATCGGAACGGATTTCGAAAGGTCAGACATGCGTTTGTTCTTATCCAGAATTGTTTGGACCGCCAGAGTGTCGGGGGAGGTTCGGTCGAACCCTTGCGGCGGAATGCGAGAAGACTAGTGCAAAGATTGCACCATGAAAATAGCCCTTTGCCCGAACAGGGCAAATTCGCACTAAAGCCGTTTCAACTCACCGTGAAAATCGATGCAAATTGCAAGAATTAACCAAGCATTAGGGTTAATTCTTTATTGCTAAGGGGACAGTATATTCCGGCAGGCCCTTCGCTGTGACCTGCCTTCGGTGTCTTCTTAAGTGGTGTGAGGTTGTTCCATGAAAGCCCTGATGAATTCCGCGCAACGCCTGAGCGTCCGCAAGGCCTTGCTCGTTACGTCCGTTGCGCTGGTCGTCGCCGTTGCGGGCTGTTCGTCCAAGAAGAAGAGCGTCTCGTCCTCGACGCATCTGGGCAATGGTTATGCCTCTGAGGAGGCTTTGCAGGAGACAGTCCACTATTGGGAAGAACGCTACAAGCATAGCCCCAAGGACCCCAAGGTCGCACTGAACTACGGACAAGCGCTGCGCTATGCCGGACGCAACGAGCAGGCACTTGCGGTGCTTGAGCAATTGGCGCTCAGCCATTCCGATGACAAGGTGGTCCTTGCCGCCTATGGAAAGTCGCTGGCCTCTGCCGGACGGTTCCAGCAGGCGCTCTCGGTTCTGGATCGAGCCCAGACGCCAACCACACCGGACTGGCGGCTGCAATCGGCGATGGGCGCAATTTACGACCAGATGGGCGAATTCAATCAGGCCCGTGCCTTCTATGACAAGGCGCTTCTTCAGGTACCCGATGCACCGAGCGTGCTCAGCAACTACGGTCTTTCCTATTTGCTGGAAGGCGATCTTGTTGCGGCCGAGAGCTATCTGCGCCGTGCCGCCAAGCATCCCCAAGCCGACAGCCGCGTTCGCCAGAATCTGGCCCTCGTGCTCGGCTTGCAGGGCAAATTCGCCGAGGCGGAATCGATCGCTCGTAACGAGCTTTCCCCACAACAGGCAGACGCAAATATGGCTTACCTCAAGAGCATGATGAGCGAGCGTGGCAACTGGAAACAGCTTAAAAAGCAGGGCTGATGGCAAACGGCAGAAACATGCCAACCCGATGCCTGCAAACCAGCAAGGGGCCCTTGGAGGCCCCTTTTTCGTGGTCGACGAGGTCTGGCTTTCAACGAGAAGCCCGAGAGCCTGTACGGCCTAGAAATTGCCGGTAAAATATTGCACGGCCACGGGTCCGAGAACCACGATGAAAATAGCGGGAAGGAAGAAGAGGATCATCGGCACCGTCAGTTTTGGCGGCAGGGCTGCAGCTTTCTTCTCGGCGGCGTTCATGCGCTCGGCACGGTTTTCTTCGGCCATCACGCGGATGGCATCGCCCAAGGGTGTCCCGTAGCGCTCGGCCTGAATCATCGAGGTCATCACTGCACGGACAGTTTCCAGTCCGGTCCGCGAGGAGATATTCTCATAGGCCATGCGACGATCCTGCAAATAGGACAGTTCGGCGGTCAAAAGGGTCAGTTCTTCGGCCAGCTCCACCGAAGCAGAGCCGATCTCCGCGGCAACCTTCTGAAAACCGGTCTCGGCGGTCATCCCGGATTCGACGCAAATGAGCAGCAGGTCAAGCGCATCCGGCCAGGCCTTGTTGATCGACTTCTGCCGCTTGGCGATACGGTTCCTAAGATAGAGCAGTGGTGCATAGTAGCAGGCATAAGCAAACAGGACCGACAGAAACAGCTTGACCATCGTTGGGTAGTCGGGCTTGAGCAACACGAAAAGATAGAAAGCCGCAAAGGCAAAGCCGACCATCGGGCCGACGATGCGCGAGAAGGTGAAGGTCATCAGGTGGCTTTCGGAGCGGAAACCAGCCTGCTTGAGCTTGATCCTTGTGGCCTTGTCGGAGAAGGCGTCGCGCATCTTGAACCGGTCAACGATATTCATGACCAGTTCCTTGGGCTCCTCTCGCAAAGAGATCCGACCTGAACGCCCGTCATTGAGGGTGGCTCGTTCGCGCTTGCGGATACGCTCGCGTTCGCTGGCAACCGCCTTCATGCGCGTGTTGAGGCTGTCCCCTTCCATCAAGGGCATGGCCGCAGCAATGATCGAGGCGACCACAGCCACAGCCGTCAATGCGGCGAAAATGTCGCTAAGATCAAATCCCATCATTGGTTAGACCCTCGTTCTGCTCTTTTCTGATCTCCGTCACTCACGCATTCGCCCCTTCGTCAGATTTCAAAGGAAATCATGTTGCGCATCATGAGAACGCCAACGCCCATCCATGCCAGCGTCACCGCGAGCAGCATGTTGCCCATCGGTTCGGTGAACATGATCATGATGTAGTCGGGCTGAGTCAGATAGGTCATGAAGGCGATGATAAAGGGCATGGCGGCGATGATGGCCGCAGAGGCCTTGGCCTCCATGGACATGGCGTTGATCTTCTGTTTCATCTGGGCGCGCGACCGCAGAACACGACTGAGGTTGCCCAAAGCTTCGGACAGGGAGCCACCGGCCTCGATCTGAATGGAAATGACGATCGCGAAAAAGTTCGTCTCGGCAATCGGCACGCGCTCGTGCAGACGGGGCAGAACCTTGTTCAAGGGCAAGCCCATCGCCTGCTCGTCGATGACCTGCTGAAACTCGCTCTTGACCGGCTCGGCCGTTTCCGATGCGGCGATGATGAGACAGTCGCCGAGGGGCAGGCCCGTCTTGATACCGCGCACGATCACATCGACCGCGTTGGGGAACTCGGCGGTAAATTTGGCCATGCGCTTCTTGCGTTTGCGAGCAATCCAGAAATGCGGCAAGCCGAGGAAGCCGGCAAAACCAAGCCCGATCGAGGTCAGCATGGACATGCCGCCGATCATCGAGATCAGCATGGTGACCACACCCGAGATAACGCTGTAGGTCCAGAACTGGCGCACGGTCAGGGTCAACCCGGCCTGTTTCAGGCGCGCCTTGAGCGAGGATTTCTTCTTGCTGCCCTTCTTCTGCTGCTCTTCGATCTTGCGCAGGTTGGCTTCAATATCCTTGCGGCGATCCAAGTTGTTCGCCCGCGAGCGCTTGTCGCCCACCTGCACACGGCTCATGGAAATGGCTTCAAAGCGCTTGTCGCGCTTGAAGTTCTTGGAGAGGCGCGGATAAAACAGTCCCCATGCCACACCCAGAACGGACAGCACAACGAGCACGAACAAGGCTATGGTGAGGATCAGATCATTGCCGAGAATGCTCATACCTGCTCCTTACATCTGAAAAGCGTCACGATCGGACGCAGCGTCGAGGGCGGCGGCGAGGTTTGCTTCTTCGTTGTAGTAGCGCGCGCGTTCCCAGAAGGCCGGACGACCGATACCGGTGGATTTGTGTTTGCCCAGAATGTTGCCATTGGCGTCTTCACCGAGGATCTCGTAGAGGAAGAGATCCTGCGTGGTGATGACATCGCCTTCCATGCCGGTCACCTCGGTGATGTGGGTGATGCGGCGAGACCCGTCACGCAGGCGGGAGGCCTGGACAATGATATCGACAGAGCCGACGATCATCTCGCGGATCGTGCGGGTCGGCAGATTGTAACCGCCCATGGTGATCATGGCTTCAAGGCGTGACATGGCTTCGCGCGGGCTGTTGGCGTGCAGCGTGCCCATGGAGCCGTCATGGCCGGTGTTCATGGCCTGCAGAAGGTCAAAGGCCTCAAAGCCGCGCACCTCGCCGACGATGATCCGTTCGGGACGCATACGCAGACAGTTTTTCACGAGGTCGGTCATGGTGATCTGGCCCTCACCCTCAAGGTTGGGCGGGCGCGTTTCAAGGCGAACCACGTGAGGCTGCTGGAGCTGAAGTTCAGCGGCGTCCTCGCAGGTGACGATACGCTCGTCTCCTTCGATGAAGTTCGTTAGGCAGTTCAGAAGCGTCGTCTTACCGGAGCCGGTACCGCCGGAAATGATCACGTTGCATCGCACCTTGCCAATGATCTTGAGGATCTGCGCCCCTTCACGGGAGATGGATCCGAACTTGACCAACTGGTCGAGGGTCAGCTTGTCTTTCTTGAATTTACGAATGGTCAGGGTGGGACCATCAATGGAGAGCGGCGGGGCAATCACGTTGACACGAGAGCCATCGGGAAGACGGGCGTCACAGATCGGGCTCGATTCATCAACACGACGTCCAACCTGCGACACGATCCGCTGGCAGATGTTCATCAGCTGGCCATTGTCGCGGAACCGGACGTTGGTCAGGAAGACCTTGCCGCTTGTTTCGATGTAAGTTTTCTCCGCGCCATTGACCATGATGTCGGCGATGTCATCGCGCGCCAGAAGCGGCTCGAGCGGGCCATAGCCAAGCACGTCGTTGCAGATGTCATCAAGCAGTTCTTCCTGCTCGGCGATGGACAGGACGATATTCTTGAAAGCGATGATTTCCGAGACGATGTCGCGAATTTCCTCGCGCGCAGTCTCGGAATCGAGGCGCGCCATTTGCGCCAGATCGATGGTGTCGATCAGGGCGCCGAAGACGGACGTCTTGATATCGAAATACTGTTCGGAACGACCGGCATTCCCGGCGTCCTCAATCGGCTGATAGTTCACCTCCACAGCCTGCTTGTAGGCGCTCGACTCCTCCTTTTTCTTTGGAGCAGGCTTAGACGCCGCGGGCTTGGACGCCACCGTCGCTTTCTGTATGCCGTCAGTACCACGTTTTCCGAACATGTTTTACTCTCTAAGCGTTACTTAGACTTCTTCGACTTCTTAGGCTTCTTCAGCTTACCCAACAAAGGTGCGAGCAGGGACTTGCTGGCCTTGGGTGCTTCTGTTCTGCCGGTCAGGTCCGATGCAAGCTTGTCAAAAATGTCTGCCAGCTTACTGCTGGAACTCAATTCACTGATCATCTGGCCGTTGTTGGCTGCAAGCCCGAAGGTTGCCGGATCAAACGGTATCTCAACGAAGTCCGTCCGTTCGAGGGCGGCTACAAAATCCTTTGCCTTGATTTCTGGCCGCTTCTGAATGCCGGTCTGGTTGATGATGAGGAAAGGTTCGCGGTCACCGCGCCGTTCCTGACCGATCAAGTCCAGCAGGTTCTTCACATTGCGCAGGTTGGCCAGATCGGGCGCCACCGTGATGACGATCTCGTCTGCACCGAGCAATAGATATTTGTTCCAGGCGCTCCAGACATGGGGCAAATCCAATATTGTGTAGGGCGCGCTGTTCTGGAGCAGCTCGAGCATGGGCGAGAAGAACTCGTGCTCATAATCGCAGGTGTTGTCCAGGATCGCCGGGGCCGTCAGCAAGCTCAGCCGTTCGCTGCACTTGGTCAGCAGGCGCTCGAGGAACTGATCATCGAGCCGCTCCGCCGCCTTGATGGCATCGGCGATGGTCTGAGGTGGATCCTCGTTGAAATCGAGCCCAGCAGTGCCAAACGCCACATCGAAATCGGAGATGATGACATCCTGCTGATGCACGGTCGAAATCGCCCAGCCGATGTTGTGTGCCATGGTCGAGGAGCCAACGCCCCCCTTGGCACCGATGAACGCAATGGTCTTGCCGAGCGGTTCGTTGTCCGGATTGCTGAAGAGATCACTCAGAGCCTGAATGAGTTCGATCTGTCCAACGGGCATCACGATATATTCAGACACTCCGCGCCGAACGAGGTCGCGATACATCTGCACATCGTTGATGTGGCCCACCAGAACCACTTTTGTGCCCATGTCGCAGACTTCAGCCAAACGCTCCAGCTCCTCGACCAATTCCTCGTAGGGCTTGTCGGCCTCGAGCATGATCAGGTTCGGCGTCGGTGCTTCACCAAAGAATTCAGTTGCGGCCCGAATGCCGCCAGACACGGCCTTGACGTGAACCCGTGCCATGCGCCGGTCAGATGCGACGGCCTCTATGGTTGCGAGCAGTTCGGGCGATTCACAAAAGGCATGCATCGAGATGCGCGGCAGGGGCCGGATCTCGGCAAGCTCTTCAGGGCTTTTGTCGGAGAATTCCTGCGAGAAAGCCTCCAGATCCGATGGGGCTTCAAACGCCTCGTTTGGTAGAGCCTGATCACTCATCACTTCACCTCGGAGCTGGCGCCGATATCACTGCCTAGGTCTTCAGACCAGGTCGGCTCACCGTTACGATATTTCTCATTGACAATCGAGCGACGGCTCGAGTCGCGCGCATCCCAACCTCGTGGCTGAATCAGGTCCTGCGGATTGGCAACCATCGCCGCAAGGTTCTGCTGGGTCGAACAGCCAAAGTCGAAATGGGTGCGGTTGGTCGAGTCGTTCGCGATATCGTCAGGATGGGTACCGCAGGTCAGGGTCTTGGCTTCCACCCGAGGGTAGGCAAGACGGATCGGAGCATCACTCGCATCCACGGCAGAATAGGGGATCATGTCGATGCGGCCGTGGGCAACACCCTGACGCATGAGATGCGAGCGCACTTTCTTGGCGACATATTGCGCACTCGATTCATTGTAGGCCCCCGAGGGCACCATGATCTGGATGACGGCTGCGCGTTCCTGAAGGAAGTCTCTGGCAAATCCGGCTATTGCCGAGCGGGACGCCGGGGTCAGATCTTCGCTATGCATGCCGACAGGAATGTCGATGGTTCTAGCAGATTGCTGCAAGGTGATCGGGTGACGAAGACGATAGTCATCGGGAACAGACCCGGTGATTTCCTTCTTGGTCTGGCAAGCCACCAGCAGCAGTGCGCAGGTGGCGATCCCGGCCATTCGCAGAACGCTTTTACTTTTGCCCATTGTCTCAGCCCTGTGGTGCATGGTGCGTGTTTCAACTTGTTTGTTCATTGCCCGGCCCTACTCGTAACTGTAGCCAAAGCGCCCGTGATACCTCACGCCGCGCCGAGCGCCGCCGGAGACGTCATATCGCCGGATCAACTGGCCCAGGAAGATTGAGTTCATGTCTGATGCCGGCTCGACATTCTGCGTCGGCAAGGCGGTCTTCGATCGGGCGACCGGGTTGACGATGTAAGGTGTCACGAAGACGACGAGTTCTGTCTGAGACCGTTTGTAGTCGGTGGATCGGAACAACTGGCCGAGGACCGGCAGATCCTTGAGCACAGGGAAGCCATCAATATTCTTGCGGATATCGTCGTTCAGCAATCCGGCCATGGCCATCGTGCCACCGGACGGCAACTCGAGGGTTGTCTCGGATCGGCGAACCTTGAGGCCCGGAATGGTCAAAGCAAGAGTGCTCTGACTACCCAGCTGAACCGATGTCTCGGAGTCGATCTCGGAAACTTCCGTCTTGATCTGAAGGCTGATCCTGTTTTCGGACAGGACAATTGGACGGAAGCCGAGCGAGATACCGAATTGCTTGAACTCTACCGCGATCTTGTTGTCGTCAAGTCCGATCGGGATTGGGAATTCGCCACCAGCGAGGAAGTTTGCGCGCTCCCCGGAGATCGCCGTAAGGTTCGGTTCTGCGAGCGTGCGGACCAGACCGTTGCGCTCCATGGCCTTCAGGTTGGCCTGCACATAGTCGCTACCCGCACCCAGACGAATGCCAAGTTCGGTTTCTGACAATTGCAGCTGGCTCGCGGAAAAGGGCGTGTCGACAATCGCACCCATCAGGGCATTGCCCCGGCTCCCGGCTGCGGTGAGGTTGATGCCCAGCTGCTTGGTCACGCTGCGCTCGACTTCGGCAACCGTGACGCGGAGCTGAACCTGCTCACGGGCCTGAACGGCGATGTAATTACTGACCAGCTTTGCGTCACCAACATAGTTGGTGGCCAGATCCTTCGCCTTTTCCGCATCGGCCGGGTTGCGAACCTCTCCGCTCAGCACGACGCCTTCACCGACGCCCTCGACCTTGATGTCGCTACCGGGAATGTTGCGACGCAGGAGTGCGGCAAGTGAGGAATTGTCACGAGAAACATCAACGTCGAAGCTGGCAATCTGGCCGCCCTGCCCATCAAAAAGAACGATGTTGGCCTGACCAACCTTGTTGCCGATAACATAGACCCGGCGAGTGCTTCGGACCACGGCGTCGGCGATGGTCGGGTTGGAGACCAGCACATCACGCACATCACGCGGAGTTTCGATCACGATGGACTTGTTCAGCCCGACCGTCAGGTTCCGTCCGTTTGCACTCGAAGCGTTGAGCCGCATTGTCGACCCGGCTTCAGCCGAGGTGGCAGCCATGGAAAAGGTCATCGTGCTCAGGACAGCCAGCGTCATAAGCGCCGACAGTCCCGCACGGAATGCAGAAGGCACGCAAGCCGGCAAGGCAGCTGAGCGTGATGTCTTGACCATGGTCCCGAACTCCAAATCTCTACTCATTGCTTTACGGTCCTCTTGATCAGATTGCCGTTCCGGACCAGCACGATTGTGCCGCTTCTTTCGTCCTCGGCCGGGTCATCGCCCTTGGCATCTTCAAGGGAGCGCAAAGCGAGGGACAATTTTCCCTGACGCTGGGCGGTGACCAGAATTTCACTCTGGCTCGGGGTCAACTCCAAGGTCGCCGTCTCACCTACAACCACCTTCTGCCCGTCCTGATCCTCGACAGTCTGATCGATGGCAAGCACGCGTATGTTGCTCAGGATCGTCTCGGACGCCACACCCCGGTCACTCTCCTCGGTGAGAATCACATCAACCCTGTCTTTGGGCAGGACAAAGCCGCCGGCAGAGGTTTCCGGCGAAATCCGTGTCGCAACCGCGCGATAGCCCTTTGGCAGGATGGACGACATCATGCCCTTGCCAGCCGTGGCAATCTTGCCTTCGTTGATCGGCTCGCCACCGAGGAACGAGCTTCGCGCAACGGAGCCAAGCAGTTCGCTGTCGGCTTCTGGACGCTTGCTGCGCAGAATGAAGCCGGGCCCGGTGCTGTCCACCGGCCATTTGCGCCAGATGAACATGTCTGCTGTCAGACTGGTGCCAAGAGGGATGTTTTTCGCCGCTGTAAGAACTTCATCCAGTTCCAGTTGCGGCTGCTCCTGCCGCACCGCGACTTTCTTGGTCTGGTCGCCCCCCCCCATAGATCTGGCGAGGATGAGGGCAAACAATCCTGCAATCAGTGCAATGGCAATTACGGCAATACGCGCTACTTTCATGTCCTTTGTTCCCATGCATGCGAGGCATCAGACGGCTTTCGGGCGCACAGGCGCTCCTGCTATACTCTCCAACACTTATGGTTAACGACAGGTAAGCAGCTATGATTAATATGAAATGAATCATGCAATTTGCGGCTTGCCTCGCCGCCAAACACGCCTAAATGTTTGTACTTAGCCAAAAATGTCGCTCTGATCTGAGCCGATCGCAAAAATAAAAAGGGCGCTCTGTCACTGACAGAACGCCCTTTTGAACTCAGGAAGTGAGGGACGACCACCGTCTCTCGACGCTTTTCTGGTCTTGCTCTTGGCAACCGGATCCTAGGAAGCGATCGCGAGGTGGACACCCATCGACATCCAATCCGAGACGGAATAGAGCTGCAGGCCAGCAGCCGCCAACGCAAGGCCATAGGGAATGCGCTTGATGCTGTGAAGGCGCAGGGCCCAATCCATTTTCAGGATGAAAACAGGCAGATAGCGCGCGCGAAACAACAACAGAACCAATGCAAGCAACGCTCCGTAGACCGACGTGATCGCAAAGAACCAGATTGCCAGTTGCGGTCCGAGCCAGAGGGCGGCAGCGGCGGCGAATTTGGCATCACCACCACCAATCCAACCCCGAGACCAGAAGAAATAGCAGACGGCCAACGTGACAACGCTCGTGCCCAGATGAGCCAGTGCAGTCATCCAGGGCATCTCGACGCCCCATGCAAAAAACGGGAAAGCGAGCAGCAGGACCAGCGAAATCCGATTGGAAATGCGCATGTTGAACAGATCGGAGCTTCCTGCATAGGCAAACACCAATGGTGCAAACAGCATCAAGGCCCAGGCGAAAAATGTATCCATCATATTACAGTCCCCTCTCTGCAACAGCTCCTGCGTCACTCTGCGTACCGGTTAGCATGACAGATCCGCGTTCTGCCAAAACTCTACGCGAAGTTCATTACCAAAATATTGAAAACAAAGATAAAATCAGAACAGAAAAAAGAAAGGCCGCCCGAAGGCAGCCTTTCGAAACTTTGCGATAGTGCAGCAGTTCGCTTATTCTGCAACAACAGCGCCCTGAAGTTCGGTACCGATACGACCGAACAGGCCGGTCACTTCGTCTTTCAGGTTGCTGGCTGCGGTCACGATGCCGATGCCGATCAGACCTGCGAGCAGTGCGTATTCAATAGCGGTTGCACCAGATTCATCATTCAGAAAACGAGCGAAATTTTTCATGTTTGGACTCCTAGAATTCCACGTTTTGACAGCTCTTCCATCCTGAGGCTTATGCTTTGTGCGTTTTGAAGATCGCCCCGGACACAAACACTTTTAGGCAAAACATCTTTCCAACTGGTTAAACCCTACTCTTCATTTCATTAATTACCGCCCCTAACAAAGTTATGGTTAAATTTTAATTCCTTTAATACATAAATTCCTATCGAATTTTCTTGGTTAAAATTTCAATAAATACAGTATCAATGAAAATTATATCAATAAATAATGGATAACAAAAATTTAAACGATATATATACTTCAAATTTTTGTAATTCAGCGACAAATTAAACGATCGGAATTACGGAAATTGACTCTATTTCATGTGTCGAACTTCTCATCAAAATGCCCCCTTAAGGCTTCCTTCACCATTTTTTTTCATGCTTGGCCTTGATGACCAAAAAGAAGCCTCCGTATTTTCTGCAATTTTCTGTTTGCCGATCGGGAGAGCGTTGGTTTTTGGTTGTAGCATCACCTTTAGTGGGGACCGCGAAAGTGCCCCTGATCATTCAACCGGTCCGACGGAGTTGGGTATGAAAGTCGTTTCTGCTGTTTCAGCGCTGGTGTTGTCCGCAGTCTTGATGGGCAGTTCAGTCGCCTCCGCTCAAGACTATCCGATGATCGACGTCAAGGTGGATCGGGCCAAGGTCATGCGCGTCTCGCGCCCGGCCCACATGATCATTCTCGGCAACCCTGCCATTGCCGATGCAACCATCAAGGATAGTCAAACCCTGATTATCACAGGCAAACAATATGGCACCACGAACCTTATTGTTCTGGATTCGGATGGTGAGCCCATCGCCGATGAGGTGCTCCGCGTAACATCGCCTCTGGACAGCCATGTGGTCATCTATAAAGGGAAAGCACGCGAGACGATGACGTGCGCTCCTGAGTGCGAACCCACTTTCCGTATTGGTGACAATACCGATGTTGTTCAGGGTCTGGCATCGCAAATCGGCATCTACCGGAGCATGGCGAAAGGCGAGGCAGCCAATTTGCCAACGGAAGAATAGCTTAGGTTGACGTCGGTCTCATCTTCCAACGCAGCAATAATAGAAGACGCACTCTTCCATTCTTGATGTGTGCGCTTTCAACTATCCTTCAGGCTCTCGGTCGCACGCGCTCGCACCGTCAAAGGGGCCGGTTTCTGCCGGTCAACCTTGATCGAAGTGGTTCGTTAACTGTCTTTCAAAATCATTCCTAAACGCTTTTCTGACACTGTAGGTGCAAAATGCGGTCAGGTCCTGTCAGAGTGGTTTTCGGGTAGCCCAGACCGCAGTTCGCTTGCCAATCGTCTCAAAGCGCATCAAGGCCGGTTTGCCCGACAATCGAATGCGCGAGGATACAGGAATTCGATCATTGACCCTAGCCGTACGCAAAACCGATTCAATCAGGCGTTGGCCGCTATCCAGTCTAATGAAGTCCCGCTTCCGTCAGGATGAAGACGGGGCGACAGCGATCGAATTTGCGCTGGTTTCCACGCCTTTCATTGGAATGATGTTCGCCATCCTTACGATCGCACACTATTTCTGGGTTGGTGCAACGCTGCAGGACGCCGTTCAGGAAGCAGGTCGCCAGATCCGAGTTGGAAAAGTTGAAGCTGCCGGTTTCACCAAGACTGAATTCAAGGATTTCGTCTGCAGCTACCTGGCTATTCCCAAGTCCAACTGCCTTGATGATATCGCCATTGACGTGGAAAGCGCGGAATCGATCTCAGGCCTCTCAAATGACGAGCCCGACCCTGCCAACGAGAAGTACGATCCCGGCGAAGGTTCCGATTATGTCTTGGTGAGAGCGGAGCTTCCGATCACCTCGTTCAACAGCCTGTTCAAACTGTTCTCCAGCACAGCATCGCCGAGCTTCACCTTGACCGCCGTCACGGCATTCCGCAACGAACCGTTCAACTGACGGAATCCTCTCGCTTTACCGAAGGCAATGGATCCACACACGTTCATACACACATGATTTCAGGTATCGAGATGACTTTTCTGGGCAAGATCCGCGCGAATATCAGACCCTTCGCCAAGGATAGTGAAGGCGTCGCCATTGTCGAATTCGCCCTTATCCTTCCGCTGTTTGCCCTTCTGATCGTTGCCACATGGGAGGCAACCAACGCCATTGCGGTGAAGCGCAAGTCAACTGCGGCAGCGGCAATCATCGCCGATCTGGCAACGCAAGGAAATTCGCTCTCGTCATCGGACTGGTCAAAGCTGTCGAGCATCTTTGAGAAGGCAATGTATCCCTATACCAATTACACCCGGCGCGTGAATCTGATCGGACTGAAAGTGGACGCAAACAAGAAAGTATCGGTAGCCTGCAGCTTCGGCACGACGCTCCTGGATGCGAATTCGCTGCCCGACGGTCTCGTTATCGCCAACAGCTTCTACATGATGGCCGCGACCGAGGTCGACTATACCGTACTATACGCTGGCAAGGGACTGTATGGTGGACAGCAGGGCTTCACCAACATGACATTTCGGGATGATGCGGTTTTCGCACCGCGCATTTCTTCGTCCATCGACTGCTGACGACCTTCCCCCAAGTCTGAAGGCCTTTGCGTTTGTGAGGTCTGATTGAGAACAGCGGGTACTGGCGCTGTTTATTGCGACGTCGCGACCTGAACAATTGGCTCGTAATCCTCGAGCGAGACCCGTCGGAACCCACCATCATAATAGCGTTCAATGGCGTCATAGGCCGCCGGATCATCCTTGTTCATGGCCGTCAGTGCCCGGACCAGATCGGCCCGTTGCTGTTTTGGCATGTCGGTGTGAACCGCATGCGGCCCGGCTGGAATGGCCGGTGAGCTCCAGATCGACAGGAAGCCAGAGCTGGCTTGTACACCGACCCCGGATGATTTGCTGGCGAGATAAGCCGAGACGGCACCGTCACTGGTCGAAAGCTGCTGGCTATAGCGCGTTGACGACCAAACCAGAGCGGCATCTGCCTCCCCATTTTCAAGCAACGCCAGAGCTTCCTCTGGCGTGTCGCGACTGAAGACAGTCGACAAGTCTCTGTTGGGATCAAGGCCCGAGCGTTGCAGCTCATTGAGCGCCATATGATAGGGCAAGGCACCGCGACGGGACGACAGCGCCAACGAGCGCCCGGTCATGTCCGCAAGGCTCTTGATGGGGCTGTCAGAGCGCACCACCATCAGGATATAGATGCCCTCTGGTTCCTGCTGCGAGACCGGAGCGACGAGCGGCAGAAGGCAGCCACAGGCAGCCTGAGCCATGGCGAAGACCCCGGCCGGGTAACTCGCATAGTCAACCTGCTTGGAGGTGTGGGCCGCGATCAGCGCCGACATATCGTTGAAAGCGATGATTTCGACCGGGCGCGACAGAGCCTGCTGCAGGTAGGACCGGAAGGGCGCTATGCGGCCTTGCAGATAGGCTGCGCCGCGCTCGGCAACCAGACCGATCCGCAAGGGCTGAGCCTTGTCGATCAGCTCAATGGTGTTGTCACTATCAGGAGCCGCGTCATTCCCGAGTTGCTCGATCGTTTGGGGAAGGCTCTGATCACCCTCACCGGTCAGATCGATCTCGGCCCCTGTCCCCGAAGCGGTGGTCTGACCCGCCGTCTGATCAGGGGTGGCCTCTTCGGCAGCGGGTGCGACAAGGTCGCCCAATTCGCGACTTTCCACGGCTTCCTGAGCCTGTGCAAGACCACCCAAAAAACCCAGACTCAGCAGCAGAAAAGCCAGAAAGCACCTGACCCCGCGAGCTTTTTTCTTGAGGTTGACTTCTGCGGGTGCGAACGTCTGGAACATCGAACTGCTGCTCTCTCGACTGATGGTTGGGAGACGAATCATATATTGGTCATCTTGCGGTGTTAAGTCAGCCGGATCAATCACAATAGCCCTGCATGTGTGGAGTTGGCATGAACAAGAATCCTTCTATCGTGGTCTTCGATATCGGCAATGTGTTGCTGCGTTGGGACATGCACTTTCTTTATGAGTCCTACTTCAAGACTCGCAAGGATGCACAGGCCTTCATCGACGAAACGGGGCTTGAAGCCTGGAACCTGGAACAAGATCGTGGCCGGAATTGGGAAGACGCGGAAGCAGAGCTCGTTCCGCGCTTTCCCCAGTATGAAAAGGAAATCCGTGCCTTTCGCAAGCAGTGGCATCACATGGCTCCGGGGGTCATCGCCGGAACGGTGTTGATCAAGGAACGTCTGGCGGCTCTCAATACCCCACTCTATGCCATCACAAACTTCGCCGCCGATACGTTTGCTGAAAGTCAGGAGCGGTTTCCGACGCTCAAATCCTTCATCGACATCGTCGTTTCCGCTGATGAGGAAGTGGTCAAGCCTGACCCGGCCATCTATCAGGTGCTGCTTGAACGCAACAATCTCGAGGCTGCGGATTGCCTGTTCATCGATGACAGCGAGAAGAATGTGATCGGGGCGCGAGCTGTGGGCATGCACGCCCATCATTTCAAAAGCCCGTATCTGCTGGCCGAAGATCTCAGACGCTACGGGTTCGACGTCTAGGCTGATATCCGACTGCTCTGTGCACTGCCCTGCCCTTTTTCAGAAGGGCGGGTCTGTGGGCTCAACTCTCGAGGATCAGTTCGCCGTTGGAAATGCGGAAGCTCTTCAGTTTCTTCAAAAAGCTCATACCCATAAGGCTGATGCCCAGCGCACCCTCAGGGGCGATCAGGGCCCGGATGCTTCTTTCTTCCGCTTCTCCGATACGCACCGAATGCAATTGGGCCTCGGCATTGTAAAGACGGCCGTTGACTGTGTTGACCGGAACTGTGAAATCCGATTTCAACGGACGCAGGCCAAGTTTTTTCGCATCTTCATAGGTCAGGATAACAACGGTCGCGCCTGTGTCGATCATGACGCGGATGGGCCTATCATTGATGTGGGCTTTGGCGACATAGTGACCGCCCGCATTTGCACGAAGCACGGCGCGACCATGGTGGCGAACCTTCTTCTGATCTGTGCCGGTGCTGACATAGGCTGTGGCCCCGGCATCCGCACTCTGCTCCATATAGCCATTCTCGGTCGCCCACTTCATGGCGATTTGCGGAATGAAGCTGAAGAATCCGATGGCAAGGATCGAGAGAAAAATGAGGCGGCCCATGACACCTTGTCCCCTTGTGCGTGCGTTTTGGACAGTGTGTCAGGACAAGCCGAGCATTGTGTTAAGACACCGAAGGCTTGGGGTGCTTTTCTGGGCTCAGTGTAAACGGGAGATGAACCTCCCCCGTTCAACAATCTCATCGCAATAGCCGAAGCTGACTATTTGGTGCCATACATCCGGTCACCGGCATCGCCGAGACCTGGCAGGATGTAGTTTTTCTCATTGAGTTTCTTGTCAATCGCCGCAGTGATGATCGGCACGTCCGGGTGAGCGCTGGTGAAGGCCTCGATGCCTTCGGGAGCGGCCAGAAGTGAGACAAACCGAAGGTTCTGCGCACCGCGCTCCTTGAGTTTGTTGATGGCAAGCACGGCCGAGTTTGCCGTTGCCAGCATGGGGTCGACCGCAATCACGAGGCGATCTTCCAGATCTTCGGGAGCCTTGAAGTAATATTCAACAGCTTCGAAGCTCACCGGATCTCGGTAAAGGCCGACATGGGCAACGCGAGCGGAAGGGACCAGATCGAGCATGCCTTCAAGCAGACCGTTGCCCGCTCTGAGGATCGAGGCAAAAACCAGCTTCTTGCCGGAAAGGGTTGGGGCCTTCATTTCCATCAAGGGCGTTTCGATGTGCTTGGTGGTCATTTCCAGCTCACGGGTCGCCTCGTAGCAGAGCAGGTGAGAGATCTCCCGCAGCAGCTGGCGGAAAGACGCGGTGGACGTGTCCTTATCGCGCATGATGGTCAGCTTATGCTGGACAAGCGGGTGGTTGACGACGGTTACCTGCTCCATGGCCGAATCCTTCGCATTTCTTGTTGTGGGACTTCCTTCTTCTTAGCCGAAGCTTGGCAAAAAGGGCAAGCTGCCAGCCTCAGGCTTTCGCCTGCATGAACCGCTTTCTTGCCGCGTCTGTTAACAAATGTACTCAGTCGCCTTTTGTCAGGCGAGACAACAACCCGGCCCGGCTCGCCTCATCAATGAAGGCGGCCTCCAGTGCACGCTCTGTGAAGGCTTCCATGACGCTATTGTCCCAGCCCTTCAAGGCTTGAAGCGCGTCATATTCCTTGCCGATGCTGGTGGCAAAAAAGGGCGGATCATCAGAGGAGACTGTGGTCCTGATACTGGCTGCCATCAGCTTTTCAATCGGGTGGTCGGAGAGGGTCTCATAGAGGCCGAGCGCCACGTTTGAATGTGGGCAAACCTCAAGCAGGATGCCCTCATCGGCAAGGCGTTTCATCAGCTCGGGGTCCTCGTGCGACCGGACGCCATGGCCGATGCGAGTGACGGGCAAATGATCCAGCGCGTCGCGAACGCTTTCAGGGCCGCCGAACTCACCAGCGTGGGTGGTACAGGCGAGACCGGCGTCATGCGCGATCTCGAAGGCCGGTTTGAAGGCGAGCTGGGAGTGCATGCGCTCGTCGCCGCCCATGCCGAAGCCGGTGACCAGAGGATGAGGTCTTGCGGCAACACGGCGGGCAACCTCGATGGCAGGTTCCGGTCCCATGTGCCTGAGGCAGGTGACGATGAAGCGGGCGTCAATCGGGAATCCGTCCTTGGCGCAGATCTCCTTTGCTCGTCTCAGCCCTTCGGTTACCCCTTCGAGCAGATTGTCGTAGCTCATGCCGAGAAGCGCCACATGATCGGGCGAGAGGAAAAACTCGGTATAGAAACAGCCTTCTGCCGCATTGCGCAGGAGATAATCCTCGGTGAGATCCGCATAGTCTTCAGGCGTGGTGATAACAGCGGCGACCCGGTCGTAGCATTGAAGAAAAGTGGTGAAGTCGGACCAGATGTAGGTGCCGTCGTCGCGCATGATTTCATCAAGATTGGTGCCGTGGCGCGCGGCCAGCTTGCGGACCAGATCTGGATGGGCGGCCCCTTCGATATGGACATGCAGTTCGGCCTTCAGAAGACTGCGACCTGAGGGGGTGAGTGCGTTCGTTGCCATCGTCGATCCGTTCCGCTTCTCTTATCTTTTCTTTTCTTTTCGTGTTCATCACCGATCGTCTCGATCGACCCATTTGCATTGCCAGTCCGGGTTCCTGAGCCTGCGATCACACTCGAGCCACAAGCCGCAATCGTGTTTGCCCTTGAGCTTCCTGAGCTCCCGCCCGAAGGCCTCTTTCATGGGCCAGAGCACTTGCGCGGCCTTAGCCGGATCGGCAGGGCATTTCTTCGGGCTTTCGGCCGCTTCGACGGTCAGTGGCATGGCGAGCATGACGCTCAGGCAAAGCCAGCCAAGCGGACGCGTCAGAGGCAAATTCAAATGGTTCATTGTCATGCTTTCAGAAAAGACGTGCCGTGTTGTCCGGGTGCCAGTCCCAGATGATCCGCTACAGTTTCGCCGATATCGGCAAAGGTGAGGCGCTGTCCGGCATAGCGTCCCTTGATGCCGGGGCCGAACATCAACACCGGCACCTGCTCGCGGGTGTGGTCAGTTCCAGGCCAGCTCGGATCGCAGCCATGATCGGCGGTGAGGATCACCATGTCGCCGGGCTTCAGCACCGCTTCGAGTTCGGGGATGCGGGCGTCGAAATATTCGAGCGCGGCGGCATAGCCGGGAATGTCGCGGCGGTGGCCATAGTGCATGTCGAAGTCGACGAGATTGGAGAAGACCAGATCGCCGTCCTTTGCCTCGGAAATGGCTTTAAGGGTGGTCTCGAAAATCTGCGGGTTGCCTGTCGCCTTCATCTTTTTCGTCACGCCCTGAGCGGCAAAAATGTCAGAGATCTTGCCCACGGCCAGCACCTGACGGCCTGCGGCCTTGGTCCGGTCCAGCAGGGTCGGTTCGGGGGGCAAAACCGAGAAATCCCGCCGGTTGCCCGTGCGTTCGAAGTCTGCGGGCGTTTCGCCGACGAAGGGCCGGGCAATGATACGGCCGATGTTGTAGGGCTTGACCAGTTCATAGGCGATCTCGCAGATCTCATAGAGCCGGTCGAGACCAAAATGCTCCTCATGGGCGGCGATCTGATAGACCGAGTCGGCGCTGGTGTAGCAGATCGGCTTGCCGGTCCGGATGTGCTCTTCGCCGAGCTCGTTGATGATCACCGTGCCTGAAGCATGCTTGTCGCCCAGAATGCCGGGCAGACCGGCGGCCTTGATAAAAGCTTCGGTCATCTCGGGCGGGAAGGACGGCTGGGTGTCGGGGAAATAACCCCAGTCGAAGGGAACCGGCACACCGGCGATCTCCCAATGGCCTGATGGCGTGTCCTTGCCTTTGGAGACTTCAACCGCATTGGCGCAAAGCCCGATTGGCTCGCCCGTATAGTCGAGATTGGCTGGGCGGGAGCCCGTGGCCTTTTCGGCCACCAGTCCCAGACCAAGCCGGTCCATGTTGGGCAGGCTCAAGGGGCCGGAGCGCAGGCCATCCTTGTCAGCAGTGCCAGCCGCACAGGCGGCGGCGATGTGCCCCAGCGTGTCCGACCCTTCATCGCTCTCCGGATGACCATATTGCGCGGCGTCCGGCGCGTTGCCGATGCCGAAGGAATCCAGAACCAGTAGAAATGCTCTTGCCATTCCTCTCACTCCTCTTGATGCAAAGGGAGCGGCAAGCATTTGGGCCGCCGCTCGACCTTTAGTCCCTGAACCAACGCCTAGCGATCGATGATGTCGTAAACGGTCTTGCTTTCCACGCGGGACACGCCAATACGATAGGCAGCCCGGACACGGTCCGTGGCTTTCTTCACCTGCTCGTCGCTGTGGGCATAGACGCGGGCGATCGGCGTGTTGCTGTCCACCTTGGTGCCAAGGCCTGCCAGATGATCAAGACCGACCGAATGATCGATGGCGTCAACGGCACGGATGCGCCCCCCACCAAGCTCGACGACGGCGATGCCAACCTCTCTGGTGTCAATGGCTTCAACCAGCCCCTCGCCCTCAGCAAAAATGTCGAGTACCTTCGGGGCCAGCGTGAGATGGCTCTGCCAATTCTCGACAAAATTGGCGGGACCACCAAGCGCGGCAACCATCTCGCCGAATTTTTCGGCGGCCGCACCGGACCGGTAGGCCTCTTCCATTTTCTTGGTGCCTTCGGCCCGGTCTGTGACCAGTCCGGCGATCCGTAGCATCTCTGCACCGAGCGCGACCGTGATGTCCCAGTTGCGCGGATCGATGGAGTCGCCGGTCAGAAACTCGACCGCATTCTTCATTTCGATGGCATTGCCTGCCGCGGTGGCGAGCGGCTCGTTCATGTCGGTGATGAGCGCTGCGGTCCTCACCCCTGCCCCATTGGCAACGGCAACGAGGCTCTTTGCCAACTCTATGCTTTCCTCGTGAGTCGGCATGAAAGCGCCTGAGCCGGATTTGACATCAAGCACGAGGCCGTCAAGACCGGCAGCCAGTTTCTTCGATAGGATCGAGGCAGTGATCAGGTGGATGCTTTCGACCGTCGCAGTGACATCGCGAATGCCATAGAAGCGCTTGTCGGCAGGCGCGAGATCCGCAGTCTGGCCGATGATGGCGCAGCCAACCTCTTTGGTCACCTTGCGGAACAGCGCGTTGTCGGGCTGTGTGACATAGCCGGGGATGGAGTCGAACTTGTCGAGGGTGCCACCCGTGTGACCTAGACCACGCCCGGAAATCATCGGAACGAAAACGCCACAGACAGCAAGCGCCGGGGCGAGCATCAGCGAGACATTGTCCCCGACCCCACCGGTCGAGTGCTTGTCGATCACCGGGCCGTCCAGATCGGACCAATCGAGCACGGTGCCGGAATCGCGCATGGCAAGGGTCAGGGCGACCCGTTCCTCAAACTCCATGCCGCGGAAAAAGACCGCCATGGCCAGCGCCGAGATCTGTCCCTCGGTCACCGAACCATCGGTGATACCTTTAACGAAGAACTGGATTTCCTCGGCACTTAGAGTGCCGCCGTCCCGTTTCTTGCGAATGATTTCCTGTGGGAGCATCAGTGGCCCTCATCCATTTCAATGGTTTTGCCTTCCTTCGCGGCGATCAGGGCATCAAGCAACCTGACGCGCCGAGGCGGAAGGTCTCGGGGCGCGCAATCGGCCCCCGTGTCTTTCTTGGTAATGACATCAAGCCATGGCGTCGAGATAGGCGCGGATCACCTTGATCAGCTTCTTGGCCCCGATGGGTCCGATTTCCTTGGTCTCTTCGTGGGACAATTCATTGCCTGTCATGCCCGCACCATAGTTGGTGATCGTCGAAATGGCTCCGACTTTCAGGCCCATCCAGCGCGCAAGGATCACTTCGGGCACGGTCGACATGCCCACCGCATCGGCGCCCAGAATGCGAACGGCCCGGATCTCGGCCGGGGTTTCGAAATTGGGACCGGAGAACCATGTATAGACACCAGAATCCAGTTTCACACCGACGCTTTCGGCTGCCTTCCTGAGGTTGGCGCGGATGGTCGCGTCGTAGGCTTCAGTGAGGCCGACAAAGCGGTCATCGGTCTCCACACCGATAAGCGGAGAACGCCCGGACCAGTTGATGTGATCATCGATCAGCATCAACTCACCGGGAGCGATTTCCTCACGCAGGGAGCCTGCGGCATTGGTCAGCAAAACATGATCACAGCCGAGCGCCTTGAGGGTCGCCAAAGGCTGTTTCATCACCGTTGCGTCGCCCTGCTCGTAATAGTGTACCCGCCCTGCAAGGATCGCCACACGCACCCCCATCAGGGTGCCGACGACAAGTTCGGACGCATGAGAGGAAACGGAAGAGACGGGAAAACCGGGGAGATCGGAATAGTCGAAGCGATGCGCGTCCTCGACTTCATCGGCCAGAGCGCCAAGGCCCGATCCGAGAACCATGCCGACAGAGACAGGCTCCTTGACCTTGTCGAGAATGCGTTTGGCAGCGTCCTCAGCCAGCCCCTTGATGGTCATCTATGCCTCTCCTTCGAGATCGAATGCTGCGGGCAACAGGGCCGCGAGCGTGAAACTCTGTTGAATGCCTTCGAGATCGGCCGCGTGGATCACCGTGCCGGGCGTGCCAAATTCCTTGATCCGTTGGCGACAGCCGCCGCATGGCGTGATCGGCGGGGTGTGATCGGCAACGACCACCAGTTCCTCGATCTCGGTGCTTTCGACGCTCTCGCCCGCCATGATCATGGCGGAAATGGCCGAGGTCTCGGCGCACCATCCTTCGGGAAAGGAGGTATTCTCGATGTTGCATCCGGAATGTATGGTGCCAGCGCGCGTGCGCAAGGCCACGCCCACCGGAAACTTCGAATAGGGCGCGTAGGCCTTGTCTCTTGCCTTTGTGGCAAGAGTGAGAAGCTCAAGGCTCCCGGCGGTCACTTCAATCGGGGAATTCGCCATGTCGCTTTCTAGCGCTCCTTCACATAAGGGACACCGGAGGCCTTGGGCGGGATGGCCTTGCCGATGAAGCCAGCGAGCAGGATGACCGTCAGCACATAGGGCAGAGCCTGCATGAACTGGACCGGCACCTCGCCGACAAAGGGCAGACTGGCTCCCTGCATTCGAATGGCAACCGCATCAAGGAAGCCAAACAGGAAGCAGGCCCCGAGCGCATTGATCGGCTTCCACTTGGCAAAGATCAGCGCGGCCAGAGCGATGTAGCCCTTGCCTGCGGTCATGTCCTTGGAAAAACCAGCGGACTGGGCGATGGCGAGATAGGTTCCCGCAAGGCCACAGAGAATGCCGGTGATGATGACAGCACGATAGCGCAGCCAGACCACCGAGATCCCGGCGGTATCCACCGCTCCGGGGTTTTCACCCACGGCCCGCAAGCGCAGGCCGAAGCGCGTGCGATAGAGCACATACCAGGTGATCGGCACTGCCAGCACAGACGCATAGACGATGAGCGAGTGGCCGGAAATGATCTCGGAATAGATCTGACCGACAATCGGTACATCGCGCAGGGCTTCTGCGAAGGGCAGATCGATTTCGGTGAAGCGTGCCTCGCGCTGGAGCTGGGGCGTCTTGCCGCCCATGCCGAACCAGGCCTGCCCCAGAAGCGCGGTGAGACCGGCGGCGACAAAGTTGATGGCAACGCCCGAGACGATCTGGTTGCCGCGCTGGGTGATCGAAGCATAGCCATGCACAAGGGCCAGCGCGATTGAGACAAGGATCGCCGCTCCAAGCCCGAGCCATGCCGAACCGGTGACGGCGGCAACGGCGCCAGCGGCAAAGGCACCACCGAGCATCTTGCCTTCAAGGCCGATGTCAACGACACCGGAGCGCTCGGAATAGAGCCCGGCGAGGCAGGCAAACATCAGCGGCACCGACAGGCGCACGGCTGAGTCCGTGATCAGGGTGAGGGTTGTGAAGAATTCCATGGTTCTGCTCCCCTCACGCTTCTGCGTTGCCAACCGCGCCACTTGAGCGCGTGGATGTGAAGATCCGGATCAATGCAGGGCGGAACATATGCTCCATGGCCCCGGCAAACAGGATGACGAGACCCTGAATGGAAATGATCATGTCGCGGGTAATCTTGGGCATTTCGAAGGCCAGCTCCGCCCCGCCCTGATAGAGCATGCCGAACAACACGGATGCCATGATGATGCCGACCGGATGAGACCGCCCCATCAGCGCCACGGCGATGCCGACGAAGCCGTAGCCGGTGACGAAATCGAGCAACAGGCGATGCTGGGTTCCCATTACCTCATTCAGCGCCATCAACCCGGCAAGACCGCCAGAAATCATCATGGTGATGATGGTGATACGCGACAGGTTCATGCCAGCATAGACAGCCGCGTTTGGGTTGATGCCGAAGGTGCGGATGGCATAGCCCAGACGGGTGCGCCAGATGAGCAGCCAGACGAACAGACAGGCCACGAGCGCAACGACGAAGGACAGATTGAGCGGCGAAGTGGCGACATCGATCCCCATCCATCCGAGCACCTCATGGATGAAGGGCAGACGTCCACCAACCTCAAAGGTGCGGCTTTCGGGCTGCATCGAGCCGGGTTGCTTGAAGACCTGCACCAGCAGATAGGCCATCACCGCCGAGGCGATGAAGTTGAACATGATGGTGGTGATGACGATGTGACTGCCACGCTTGGCCTGCAGATAGGCGGGAATGGCCGCCCATGCGGCCCCAAAGAGTGCACCGCCAGCCAGCGCGAACGGGAAGGTCACCCACCATGGCACATAGCGGTCAAGCGCCAGACAGGCGAGCGCAACGCCGAGACCGGCGAAATAGGCCTGCCCTTCCCCACCGATGTTGAACAGACCAGCGTGGGCGGCGACCGCAACGGCGAGGCCGGTGAAAATAAAGTTGGTGGTGTAGTAGAGGGTGAAGCCGAAGCCTTCGCCATAACCGAGCGAACCCTGCACCAGCCAATAGACGGCCTCAAGCGGGTTCTCGCCGATCAGCAGCACCACCAGACCGGAGACCAGCAAGGCCGCGGTGAGATTGAGCAAGGGGATCAGACCGTAGTCGACCCAGCGAGGCAGTTTTGCAAGCGGAGCACTCATGCCTGACCTCCTGCCTCTTCTGCGGAGGCTTCAATGCGGGTTTTGGTGGCGGCAGGCATGTCGGACGGATCGTCGATCCCGGCCATCATGCAGCCAAGTTCGATCTCGCTCGCGCCTTCGCCGCGCTCGCCGACAATGCCACCGGCGAACATCACCAGCACGCGGTCGGACAGGGAGCGGATTTCGTCAAGCTCGACCGAGACAAGCAGGATCGCCTTGCCCGCGTCACGCATTTCGATGAGCCGCTTGTGAATGAACTCGATCGCGCCGATGTCGACACCTCGGGTCGGCTGGCCGACGAGCAGGATATCCGGGTCGCGTTCCATCTCGCGGGCTAGCACCATTTTCTGCTGGTTGCCGCCGGAGAAGTTCGCCGCCTTCAAGTGCGGATCCTGAGGCCGGACGTCGAAGTCCTCCATATAGGTCTTGGTTTCCTCAAGGATTGCGTTGAGATCGAGGAACAGGCCCTTGCCATATTTCTCCTGATCCTGATAGCCGAGGATCATGTTTTCCGTTGCCGGGAATTTCGTCACGAGGCCCGTGTGATGGCGATCTTCGGGGACATGGGCGAGGCCACGATGGCGCAGCTCCAGCGCGTCGGCCTTGTCCTTGACGCCGATGGGCTCACCGTTGAGAAACACCCGCCCGGACCGGGCCTTGATCATGCCAGCGATGGCTTCCATCAGCTCGCTCTGACCGTTGCCCGACACTCCGGCGATGCCGACGATTTCGCCTGCGCGCACGGAGAAGGAGACATCCTTGACCACGTCGACGCCGCGCTTGTCGGTCACTGTGAGGTTCTCGACCCGCAACACTTCCCTACCCGGATTGGCCGGGCCCTTTTCGACCCGCAACAATACCCGGCGGCCAACCATCAGTTCGGCCAGCTCTTCAACAGAGGTTTCAGCCGTTTTGACGCTCGCCACCATTTCGCCGCCGCGCATGACCGAGACTTCGTCGGTGATGGCCATGATCTCGCGCAGCTTGTGGGTGATGAGCAGGATCGTCTTGCCCTGATCGCGCAGCTGCTCAAGGATGCGGAACAGGTGGTCGGCCTCGGCCGGTGTCAGCACGCCGGTGGGCTCGTCGAGAATGAGAATATCAGCGCCGCGATAGAGCGCCTTCAGGATCTCGACCCGCTGCTGCAAGCCGACGGGCAGATCCTCGATCTTGGTATCGGGATCAATGTTGAGCTCATATTCGTCAGCCAGACGCTTGAGCTCCTTGCGCGCACGGGCCATGCCACTGGCAAGGGTTGCCCCGCCCTCGACACCGAGCACCACATTTTCCAGCACTGAGAAATTGTCGACCAGCATGAAATGCTGATGGACCATACCGATGCCGACCGAGATGGCCTTCTGGCTGTCGGTGATCAGCTCTTTCTTGCCATTGACGAAAATCTCTCCGGCATCGGCCTGATAGAAGCCATAGAGGATCGACATCAGGGTCGATTTCCCGGCCCCATTCTCGCCGATGATGCCATGGATGGAGCCCTTCTTGACCGACAGGTCGATATTCCTGTTGGCGTAGACAGAGCCGAACGTCTTTTCAATGCCCGCAAGCCGGATCGCAAGGGTCCTGTTGTCAGTCCCTGCGCTGCCAGCACCTGCGGTTTCAGTATGCGCGTCCAGATGCAAATTCTTTGTCCCCAATTCGAAGCCCCTCCCGCCTTTCCTGAAAATTCAAAAGCGAGACCCGGCTGCCATGGGCAGAACGGTATGGGTGGGCTTTGCTGAGGCCCGCTGCCCCGCACGAACTAGCAGTCCGTCGCGAACAGCCAAACCTTGGCCAGAATGATGCGAAGACGCCCCGCTCGGATCAATCGAACGGGGCGCACTTCAAAGTGTCTTAGAATGGGCAGGTGCTGTCTGCACGATAGTCGTGCACAGTGATCTTGCCATCGACGATGTCTTTGGTTGCCTGATCGACAGCAGCGCGCATGTCGTCGGTGATCAGGTCCTTGTTGTATTCGTCGTCAGCCCAGGCAACGCCGCCTTCGGCCAGACCCAGAACGTTGATGCCGGAGCTCCAGTTGTCGTCTGCCAGATCCTTGAAGGCATTGTAGACGGCGATATCAACGCGCTTGACCATGGAGGTCAGCATGTTGCCCGGATGCATGTGGTTCTGGTTGGAGTCAACGCCGATGCCCAGTTTGCCAGCGTCAGCTGCGGCCTGCAGCACGCCTGCGCCGGTGCCGCCAGCAGCGTGATAGATCACGTCAGCGCCACGGTCGATCTGGGATTTGGCAAGCTCGCCACCCTTGACGGGGTCGTTCCATGCAGCGCCGGTGGTGCCGGTCATGTTTTCAAACACTTCCACGTCCGGATTGGTTGCCTTGGCACCCTGCTTGTAGCCGCAGGCGAATGCGCGGATGAGCGGGATGTCCATGCCGCCGACAAAGCCGACTTTGCCGGTCTGAGAGGCTTTTGCAGCCAGAAGACCAACGAGGTAGGAGCCTTCGTGCTCCTTGAAGACGATGGAGCGGACGTTCGGGAGATCAACCACCATGTCGACGATGGCGAATTTGGTATCCGGGAATTCCGGAGCCACTTTTTTCAGGGCTTCAGCATGGGAGAAGCCGATGGCAACGATCGGGTTGTTGCCACGCTGGGCAAAGCGACGCAGCGCCTGTTCGCGCTGGGTGTCATTCTGGATTTCGAAATCGCGATATTCAGTTCCGGTGTCTTTCATATATTGTTCTGCACCAAAATAGGCAGACTGGTTGAAAGACTGGTCGTTCTTGCCACCAAGGTCATAGACGACGGCAGGCTTGATGTCAGCAGCAAATGCGGGGCTTGCCACCATCATGGCAAGCACAGCGGCACCAAAGAATTGACGCAACATGCAAATCCCCTTCGTTAAGTGTGTTTGTCCCGATCTCTCGAGGACCCATTTATTGTTGGTTCGATGCCGTGCGGGAAACGTCGATCTTCAGCAATGACCAACCGGCGCTCCACTCGACCGCCCCCAGAAATCGCAAACCGAACGGGGGCAGGCACAACATTGAGCGACAGTCTTGCATGGTCTTGCATGCTTTGCAGCCAGAAATTTCGATTTCTTTTGCTCTCAGAGGCTTCTCAGAGAGGAATGGCAGGGAATTGAGCCCTTTTCGGCACCACGTCGCGGCAAGACCGCAGACGATTATTCTGCAAATGACCACTCACGCAGACCAATATGCGCCAAACTGCGTATGATATTTCCATCTTTCGCAAATTATGCTCTCTCAATGCGAACATCATGACACATATCGATCTCATTCCGCTTCCCTGTTAACGGTTGATAAATTTTTGTGAAAGCGGCCCGTAGAGAGGATCATGCCTGCCAGATTGCGACACTGGAACGGTCCTTTTTGAGGGACTCACTGGTCGCTACTTGCGGGGTTTGGCGCGGCGTGTGGCTTCGGTGTTCAAGGGATCGTCGGGCCAGACATGTTTGGGGTATTGGCCGCGCATGTCCGCCTTCACATCTTTCCAGCTTCCGGCCCAGAAGCCGGGCAGATCCCGCGTCAGCTGAATGGGACGATGGGCAGGCGACAAGAGATGCAACAGCAGTGGCAGCTTGCCTCCCATGATGGAGGGATGGCGGTCGAGGCCGAACAATTCCTGCACGCGCACCGCCAGCACCGGACCGTTGTCTGCCGCGTAATCAATGGGGATCTTCGATCCGGTTGGCACAATGAAATGCGTCGGCAACAGTTGATCGAGAGCCATCAGGCGATCATAGGGCACTTGAGCCTCAAGAGCAGCCCGCAGATCAGCCGAGGAGATGGCAGATAGCGACGTCCGGCCCGCAAGGAACGGCTGCAGCCAGTCTTCAAGGCTATCCAGAAGGCCCTGATCTGAGAAGTCCGGCCAACCTTCCTCGCGCTCGGCGATGAAGCGGATCCTGCCTCGCCAGCGCTCCAGTTCCTTGGAGAAGGGCAGCACCCGGAGACCCTGCTTGCGAATCGCCTCGATGAGGGCACGCTCGATCGCTTCGGGTGATGGTGCCTTGAGACGGCGCTCAGACAGGACGATCTGACCAAGCCGCGTCTGGAGCCGGGCATTGACGGCCTCGCTCTGGCGATCAAAGGAAATGTCTTCCTCTTCAGTGATCAGGTCGGCGAACTCCTCTTCGATCACCTTGCGGGCGATGGGGGCGGCAAGGGTGATGCGGGCGTTGGCGGCCTGCCCTTGCAGATCCGCAACGACGAGGAAAGGCTCGGTGACCAGAGGGTCGTTACCATCAAGCCCGCCACCGCGCCCCGAGGCGAGCAGATAGCGCCCTTCTGCGCCACGCCGCATGGCGATCCGGTCGGGATAGGCAAGGGCCAGCACGCGACCGGCCTCCTCGGTCTGGATACGTCCGTCGGACTTGCCCCTGATCCAGCGGCTGGCCATGGACTTGATGTCGCGGGCACGCGGCAACCGGCCGGTCACCAAATCCTGCAACAGATGCCTCAAATCGTTGTGGCGGAAGCGTCCGCCTTCCGTCAGCAGGGCGGCGATATAGGCAGAAAGCGCTCCGTCACCCCGTTTCTGCGCGACCACCAGCATGTGCGCCAGACGTGGCGGCAGGGGGAGATCAGCAAGCTCACGCCCGTGATCGGTCAGCAGACCGTCTTCGTCGAGGGCCTTAAGAGACTGCAGCAGTTTAACGGCCTCCTGCCAACCGGCTGCGGGCGGCTGATCCAGCCAGCGCAGGTTGGACGGATCGCTCTCGCCCCACATGGCACAATCGAGCACGAGACGCGAGAGGTCCGTTTCGAGGATCTCGGGGGGCTCGAAAGCAGAAAGCGCGGCGGTCTGACCCTTGTCCCAGAGGCGATAGCAAACCCCCGGTTCGGTGCGGCCGGCGCGACCGCGTCTCTGATCGGCACTGGCGCGAGAAACGCGCAAAGTCTCAAGCCGCGAGATACCAAGATTGGGCTCGAACCGGGGTCGACGCACCAGCCCCGAATCGATGATCACCCGCACCCCGTCGATGGTAAGCGAGGTCTCGGCGATGGATGTCGCCAGAACGATCTTGCGGGTTCCTTTTTGCGCGGGCTGGATGGCACGGTCCTGCTCGCGCCCCTCCATGGCACCATAGAGGGGTGCAATGAGGATGTTTCTGTCGAGGCTCTTGGTGAGGCGCTCCTCGATCCGGTGGATCTCACCCTGACCGGGCAGGAAGACGAGGAGCGAGCCTTCTTCTTCTCGCAAGGCCTGATGAATGGCAGCGGTCACTGCGTCTTCAAGGCGGTCTTGGGTCTTGCGCGGGATATGTCGGGTCTCGACCGGATAGGCCCGCCCCATGCTTTCAATAACCGGGGCATCGTCGAGGATGGAGGCGACGCGACCTCCATCGAGGGTTGCCGACATGACGATGAGCCTCAGATCCTCGCGCAGAGCACTCTGGGCCTCAAGAGCAAAGGCGAGCGAGGTGTCTGCATCAAGGCTGCGCTCATGGAATTCATCGAACAGAACCGCCGAGATGCCCTCAAGGCTCGGATCATCGACAATCATGCGGGCGAAGATGCCTTCGGTCACCACCTCGATCAGCGTGTCCTTCGAGACACGGGCATCCATGCGGACGCGATAGCCGACCCGTTTACCGACCGGTTCGCCCAACAGATCCGCCATGCGATGGGCGGCAGCGCGTGCAGCGAGGCGGCGAGGCTCTAGCATGATAATCCGGCCCTCTCGCCATGGCTGATCGAGCAGGGCAAGCGGCACGCAGGTGGTCTTGCCCGCACCGGGAGGCGCGATGAGCACCGCACGGGTGCCGTCCCTCAGGGCTGCCAGAAGATCAGGCAGCGCCTCGCGAATGGGCAATCGGGGCAGAAAGGTCGGAAGGGTCTCGCTCATGCTCTGCCCCTACCCTCTTCCTTCGGCCAAGGCAAGGGGCATTGTGCCGCCAGTGTATCTTGGGGGCTTGCTGTCAGAGCGCCATCTGGTCCAGCCGGATAATGCGCCCACCAGCCGCTCGGGCGTCTTCTTCATCATGGGTGACGAGCAGGGTTGGCAGGCCTCTCAGCCGAGCGCGGTCAAAGACATGCTGGCGCATTTGGCCGCGCAGGTCTGCGTCGAGCTTGGAGAAAGGTTCGTCGAGCAGCAGGGCGCAAGGCTCTGACAAAAGAACACGAGCGAGCGCCACACGGGCCTTCTGTCCGCCGGACAGGGTGGCCGGATCGCGATCCTCAAACCCCTCAAGATCGATGTCCTTCAGCGCTTCGCAAACCTTCTGCCTGCGGGCGGAGCGCCCCTTCACCGAGAAAGACAGGCCGAAGGCGAGATTGCCGCCAACGGACATGTGCGGGAAGAGCAAGGGATCCTGAAACAGGATGCCGATGTGACGCGCCTCGGCCCGCAAGCTGCTCACATCGTGACCGTGGAGCAATATGCGGCCCGTGGCGGTGAAGTCCGGGGCCAGCAACCCGCCGATATAGGCGAGCAGCGTCGACTTACCCGAGCCTGAGGGCCCCATGATGGTGACAATCTCACCGGGATCGATGGTGCAGGACAAAGCGAGCAGGCTTTTGCCATCAAGCCCGATGCGGATGTCGTCCAGCACCAGACGCCGCATGGGGTCGCGCTCGACCGGCGGGTCGGAGGGGATGGCCCTGTCTTGTTGGTGGACGAGTTTCAGATCCGGTTTGATCATGAGGGCTCCTAGCGGCCAGTTGCCTGCATATCGCGCCGCTGGCGATAGAGCATAGCAGGAACCAGCGTCGCGACAAGAAATCCTAAGAAAGGCAGCAGCATCTGCATGAGGGCATAGACACCGATGAGGCGGCGATTGCCGCCAGCGCTGAGGGCGATTGCTTCGGTGGTGATGGTCTCCCACCGTCCGCCGCCGATGATGAGAGTGGGAAGATACTGGCCGATGGAGACAGCAAAGCCGACCGCCGCCGCCGTGAGGATCGGGCGCATAAGAAGCGGCAGGCGCAGCCGCCAAAATGCGGTCCACTGGCTCCGACCCAGACTGGCGGCAAGCTGGGCATAGCGCGGATCGAGATTGCGCCACGGATCACCTAACGAAAGCAGCACATAGGGCATGACGAAAATCAGATGCCCCAGAATGACAGCGCCTGAGGAATGGTGCACCGAGGTGACGAGAAAGAGCAATTGCAGCCCGAAGAGAAAGGCGACCTGCGGTACGATGAGCGGCAGGTAGATGAGACCGAGCCATGAGCGGTTTCTGCCCCCGCGTAAGCTGGCGCCATCACGGGTCTCGGTTTCAAGGCAGGCGATGGTGACAAAGAGTGCGATCAGGGTCGCAACGCCACCGATCAGGATCGAATGCAACAGGGGCGTGACAAGCATCGGGATCTGCTTGCGCCAGGTGTCGAGACCCACCTCGACCGGCAGAGCATCGGGGAACCGCCAGAAACCGGCAAAGGACCAGAGCACCAGCCCAGCCAGACCGAAGATCATCACCGACGCGGCGATTATGTTGATCGCGGCGACAGTGAGGCGTAGCGATCCGTCCCTCTGCCAGCGACGCCCGGTGCGATGGGCGCAATTGAAGAGGCGCGCGACCAGCCGCTCACCGAGCCACCAGAGCAACAGCGCCGACAGCGTGACCATGAGCTGCAACATGGCTCCGGCAGAGGCCAAAAAGCGCATGTCGAGATCCGGGTCGCTCATCCAGCGCATCAGCTGGACGGCAAGGGTCGGCGGGTTGGTCGGCCCGAGAATGAGCGCCACATCGACAACGGAGCTGGCATAGGCAATGACGGCAAAGATTGGCAGGCGGATGCGGGCATAGAGTCGGGGCCAGACGCCATAGATCCACGCAGCCATACGGCCATAGCCGAGCGTCCGGGCCACATCGGCATGGCGGCGCGGATCGGTCTGCGGCAGGGCGGCGAGGCTGACGAGCAGCAGGAAGGGCAACTCCTTGATCGCCAGACCGGCGATCATGGCAAGGCCGAACGGGTCATTCGGAAAGAGCCAGTCAGGCGGGCGGGTCCAGCCCGTCAGTTCCGGCGAGATGGCCCGCACCAGCCACCCAGACGGCGCCAGAAGAAAGGCGAAGCCAAAGGCCGTTGCTGCGTGGGGGATCGACAAGAGCGGCGAGATGAGGCGCTGCATCCAGCCAAAGAAACGCGTGTCTGACCAGGCCGCCAGCAACCCAATCGTCGCGGCAAGGGCAAGGATTGTTGTCAGCAACCCTGAGGCAAGGCTGAGCGCGACAGAGCGGCCTATGCCCGGCGTGGCAAAAAGCTGGCGCATCGGCTCAAGCGTCAGGCTGTCGCCACCAAGGGCGGGCAACCAGCCGAAAGCGGGCGCGAGTGACCCAGCAAGGCCAGCCAGAATCGGGCCGAGCATCAGGCTGAGTGCTGCAATGGTTGCCAGATTGGAGGGACGCAGGGTCATTCTTTCAAAGCACCGGAGTTGGGCGGCCCATTGGGTGCCGCCCAGTGGTCGGGAAGGGTCAGGACAATTTATTGCACGCCGTATCGCTGGGTCCAGTCTGCTTCCAGCTTCTCCATCCAGGAGCTGTGTGGCTCTGGCAGGGACGCGCCAAGTTCGTCAGGCTTCAGGGTCGCAACGCCCAGATCCAGCTGATCGAAGAGCGCCTTGTCTTCGGGCTTAAGGCTTGCCAGATCCAGCACGGTCGGATCGCCCCAGACGTCCGGGTCTTGCTTACGGGCCTGCGCTTCGGGCGAGAGCAGAAAGTTGGCGAGCACCATCGCTCCGGCCTTGGCGTTGGCATTGAAGGGAATAGCGACAAAATGACTGTTGCCAATTGTCCCGCCATCAAAAGTGAAGGATCGCACGCTCTCCGGCAGTTCGTTGTTGGCAATCGCCGAGGAGGCATCACCGGGATTGAAGGTGAAGGCGATTTCGATCTCGCTGTCGGCAAGGAGGTTTTTCAACGTCGAGACATTCTCGGGGAAGGTCTGGGCCTTGCGCCAGAGATGAGGGTGAAGCTCATCGAGGTAAGCAAAGACCTTCTCGGCTACTGGCTGATAGGCCGCGTCGGTGACCGGGCGAGAGAGCACGGACGCATCCGGAGCTAGCTCCAGCGCGATCTGCTTGAGGAAGGTGGAGCCAAGGAAATCGGGCGGCTTGGGATAGGCAAAGCGGCCCGGATGGGCTTTTGCCCAATCAAGAAGCTCGGCGGCCGATTTCGGGACCTCGGAGGTCACGGCACTGTCGTAATAGAAGGAAAGCTGTGCCATGCCCCAAGGGCTTTCAAGGCCATCGGTCGGCACGGTGAAGTCGGTGGTGAGCGTCGGCTTGCCCTTGATATCGGCATATTTGTAATTGGGCAAATCCGGAGCCCAGCTCATGGGCAAGAGCATGCCCTTGGCCTTCAGGGAGGCAAAGTTCTCGCCATTGATCCAGACCAGATCAACCGATCCACCCTCGGTGCGGCCCGCGGCTTTCTCGGCGACAATCTGGGAGACCACGTTGGCGGTGTCGCTGACCTTCACATGCTCGACCGTGACGCCATAGCGGTCCTTGAGCTCGGCACCAGCCCAGTCGATATAGGCATTGATCCGGTCGCCACCGCCCCAGGCATGAAAATAGACCGTCTGGCCCTTTGCTTCGGCCAGCACCGCAGGCCAGTCGCTCGGATCCACCTCGGCAGCATGCAACGATGGCGCAAGACCAAGCGAGGCAGCGGCCAGACAGGCTCCGCCCAACAGTAGGGCGCGAGTACGCAAAAGAAGGCCAACGGCTGGGTGGTCATCACGAGGGAAG
The DNA here is from genome assembly GCF_963662805.1 of uncultured Cohaesibacter sp. Lineage (NCBI taxonomy): Bacteria > Pseudomonadati > Pseudomonadota > Alphaproteobacteria > Hyphomicrobiales > Cohaesibacteraceae > Cohaesibacter > uncultured Cohaesibacter sp. The sequence continues at coordinate 115,696 of NZ_OY759860.1, read as the reverse complement.
TATGGGGCGAACATCGGTAGTCTCCTTGTGAGATCGCATCGGGCGGCAGCACCTGATCCGGCCAGCATAGCTGACACCGGATCCACCAGGGCGTGCGATCCATTAAAAATCTTTGTGCTGAGTTGTTCCAAATCCGTCCGTACACGGTCAATTCACAAGTGGTTGAGTCCTTCGCGAGCAGGAAAGACGGCTCCTTGCCTTGAAAGGCAAAAACCCCGCACCATTGCTGATGCGGGGTTCCAAATTCGATTGCATGGTCATCGTAAAGTCGATGCAAAACAAGCTGAGGATTATTCGCCTTCGCCTGCATGGCCGGCCTGAAGCTGGCTGTATTTTTCCTTGCCGAGATCGTCATAGAGGCTGAGCTGGGTTTCGAGATAGTCGATGTGACCTTCCTCGTCCGCCATCAGTTCCTCGAACAGCGCCTTACTGATGTAGTCGCCGACTTTCTCCGCTGCGTCGCGACCTTCCTTGTAGAGGGTGCGGGCTCCGATTTCGCCCTTGAGATCGCTTTCAAGGATTTCCTTGATGTTCTGACCGATCATCAGGGGATCGAGATGCTGAAGGTTCGGATGGCCTTCGAGAAACAGAATGCGCTCAATGAACTTATCGGCATGCTGCATTTCCTCGATGGATTCCTCGCGCCACTTGGCCGCCATCTTGGTGTAGCCCCAATCATCCAGCAGACGATAATGCAGCCAATACTGGCTGACAGCCGTCAATTCGCTGCGCAAACCCTTGTTGAGAAATTCGATTACAGTCTCATTGCCCTTCATGTCGGTCCTCTTTTTGCTGATGTTCACTCTAGGTCTGGAATGGCTGGCCCAATCCTAGCGACTTGAAAGAAAAGAGGAAATACGTATATCCGCGTTTCTTCTGTTCGTTCGACCATCGCCGCCCGTGTAGTTTTTAGAATAGTTCTAAAATAGTACCAAAGCGCACCGAGGTCAAGAGCCGCTCTGAAGTGTTGCACCTTCAGAGCCACAATCCAAGATACAATCTTGTTTTGATGCAACGGTAACCTGTTCTCAGGGGTCGAAGGGAGGACACCCTTGGAAGTGACGGATCTGTAGGCGTTCGATTTCCTCACGCCGGGCAACCGTTACGTCATAACCATTCTCAAGCAGCAGGGCTTCCATCAGAGGTCGGCAACAGCCGCATTTGGCGCGGCATCCACGACAACGATAGACATTGTTGGACCGGATCGGACTGTCCGGCTTTTCTCGTTTGAGGTGTTCAGCAATCTCGAGGATTTCCTGATCCGTAATCTTGTTACAGTGACAGATGATCATCTTTCAGCTCTATACTTCTTAATCCCCAGAGACTTCTCTCCTTGCGCATATAAGGTGTATATCCGGCATTGGCAAATCTGTTTCTGCTCCTTATCTTTGAAGGGAAAGGATTTGATCATGCAAAACAGCGAGCGAAAGACCCTTGTGCTGACTGGCGCAAGCCGAGGCATCGGACATGCCACCGTGAAGCGTTTTTCGCAGGAAGGCTGGCGTGTGATCAGTTGTTCACGGCATCCCTTCTCCGATAAATGCCCCTGGCCGATGGGGGAAGCGGACCATATTCAGATTGACCTTGCCGACCCGGACAGTCTGGGCATGGCAGTAGGCGAAATCCGCAATCGCCTTAAAGCGGAAGGTGGGCAGCTCAACGCTCTGGTCAACAATGCCGCCATCAGCCCGAAGAATGAAGAAGGCACACGACTCGACAGTCTGAAGACGCCGATGAATGTCTGGCGACAGGTCTTTCAGGTCAATTTCTTTGCGCCGATCATGCTGGCGCGGGGTCTTTTCGAGGAATTGAAGGCGGCGGAGGGCTCCGTCGTCAATGTCACCTCGATCGCAGGCATGCGCGTTCATCCCTTTGCGGGCACCGCCTATGCGACATCGAAGGCCGCGCTTGCCTCGCTGACCCGCGAGATGGCCGCCGATTTCGGCCCGCACAACATCCGCGTCAATGCCATTGCTCCGGGTGAGATCGATACCTCGATCCTGTCGCCCGGAACCGAGAAAATCGTTGAGGGCATTCCTTTGCGTCGTCTCGGCAAACCGTCGGAAGTGGCGGACACGATCTTTTATCTGTGCTCTGACGCCAGTTCCTACGTCTCGGGATCCGAAATCCACATCAATGGCGGTCAGCACGTCTGACCTCGCCCCTGACGATTTGCACACTTGGCAACATACGCCTGAGCCGCTTTTGTGGCTCGAGCTTTAAGGCGTTGAACACCTCACGCACCCGTTCCAGCGTCCCGCAAATTCCTCCTCATCACACACATATCTCGCTCTTGTTCTTCCCTTTGAGGGGACGGGTGCACAAAATTTATCGCGTCAATCTAATTGCGACGTTGTGTCGCACGTATTTCTAGGTAGGATGGAGTTGTTGCATCATTGCCAACAATCGGGGATGCGGCTTCCGGACCGGGAGCTGCTGGAGGGCCCCGAAGGAGGACTCTATGACCGATATTGCACACGAAGGGCCACTTGGCGGCTCGCCAGCGGTGCGCACGAACGCAGCCGCACGAGAGCCCAAAATCAGGGATCTGACCACCGATGATCTAACCGATGCCTTGAGCGCCGGCATGCGGGATCTTCGCAGCAGCGCGCCTTACAGTCTGTTCTTCGGCGCCTTCTATGCGCTGGCGGGCTGGTTTCTGTTGTGGCTGCTCACGGCCTATCAGCTGCCCTATCTGGTCTATCCTCTGGCGTCCGGCTTTGCTCTCATCGCGCCCTTCATTGCCGCTGGCCTTTATGAGATCAGCCGCAGACGGGAATATGATCTCGAGCTTTCCGCCGGCGCCATTCTGGGCACCATTTTCAGCAGGGAAACCAAGGAACTGCGTTGGATGGCGCTGGTCACGGGCTTTGCCTTCATTATCTGGATCGACATTGCGATCTTTCTCTATGTGATCTTTTTCGGGCTCGGCGCGCTCAATCTCTCCACCCTGATCAGCACAGTGGTAACGACGCCCGAAGGCGCGCTGTTCCTTGTTGTCGGCAATCTGGTCGGGGCAGGACTGGGTCTGGCAGTCTTTTCGATCACAGCCATTTCCTTCCCCATGCTGCTGCATCGGGACGTGGATTTCATCACCGGCATGATCACCTCGATCCGCTGCGTGATCGCCAATCGCAAGACCATGCTGAGCTGGGCGATCTTCATCGCCTTCATGATGGCGGTCAGCCTCGCGTCACTGCTGGTTGGCATGGTGGTTATCCTGCCCCTGCTCGGGCATGCGACCTGGCACCTCTATCGGCGGGCGATCGTCTTTGAAGAGGCAGCGCCGGAGAGCCAAACTGCGGCTTGATCGCGTCTGATTGTCGAAATTGTCTGGGACCGAAGGGGGACAGTATGCGCTGTCCCCTTTTTCTATTCGGCGGGATGAGCAAGAGACCCGTGCTTGTCCGGCCTTTCTCCATGCAGCAGCCAGTGGAACAGAGTGCTGATGTCACGCCCGACGCCAAAAAGGCAGGGCACTAGGAAGAGCACGAACAGTGTCGCCACAGCAAGGCCGAAGACGATGGTCACGGCCATTGGCTTGAGGAACTGGGCCTGCACCGAGGTTTCGAACAAGAGCGGGGTCAGGCCACCCACCGTCGTCAGAGAGGTGAGCAGCACCGCCCGCAATCGGTCGCAGCTCGCACCGACAGCAGCATCCTTGAGGCTCTCGCCGTGGGCAAGACGCTCGTCGAGGCGGCTGACGAGAATGATCGAGTCATTGACGAGAATGCCAGCTAGTCCCAAGAGGCCAATCATCGACAGGATAGTAAGCTGGAAGCCCAGAAGATAGTGCCCCAGCACCGCACCGACGACACCGAAGGGAATGATCATCATGATGGCGAAGGGCCGCACGTAGGAGGCAAAGACCCAGGCGAGGATGACAAAGATCGACGCAAGGGCAATCAGGGCCCCGACCTTCAAATCGGCAAAGGCCTCCTGTCGTTCCTCGTTCCGCCCCGAGAAGCTATAGTCGACACCATGATCGGCGGCGAATTGCGGCAACAGGTTCTTGTCGAGATCGGCAACCAGCTCCTGAACCGTCACCACGTCCGAATCCACGTCACCGGTCACGGCGACCGTGGTCTTGCCGTCAAAGCGCTGGATCGACGAGAACCCCTGACGGTCCTTGAGGGAGACCACCTCGGTCAGCGGCACGAAGGTTCCCGACGGGGCCTTCAGCCACAAAGAGCGCAGATTGTCCGCATTGTCGCGGCTCAGTTGCTGGATCTTGACGTCCACTTCATCCTCAAAAATGGCCAGCTTGCGCGCAACGCGGCCATCTACAAGGTCCCTCACCTGCTCGCCAATCGACTGGGCTGTGAAGCCGAGCCGTTTGCCACGGGGGGTAAGTTCGAGAACAAGCTCGGGCTTGCCATAGGGCAGATTGTCGTCAAGCTCGCTCACGCCGGGATAGGAGGACAAGCGCTGCTGCAGGTCAACCGAGGCGGCTTTCAACACCTCAGGCGTGGCACCCGTCAGGCGGATATCAAGGTCTGCACCGGGAGGACCGCCCCTTTGGCCCCGGATGGAGGCACGGCGAAGACCCGCAATCTCGGGCATCTTCTTGCGAAGTTCATTCTGGAAGACATGGGTCCGGATCGTGCGCTGCTCGGAGCTTGTCAGCCGCAGGCGCAGGGAGGCAACATTATCCGCCGTGGTTCGACCGGAGACGCCAAGGGTCGTGAAGGAAGCAATGACCAGCTTTTCGCCCTTGCCCACTTCTTTTTCCGTCTCGTAGATGATGTCATCGACGGCCTTGATGATGGCGATGGCGTCCTTCTCCAGAATGCCAACGTTGAACACCATGGAAATGGTGATGGTCTCGGCTTCGGCGGTCGGAAAGAAGACAAAGCCCAGACGCCCGCCCCTGACCATACCTGCCACCAGCAGCATAGAGGCAATGCAGATGGCCATTGTCGTGTAGCGCCAGTCGAAGGCGAACGTGACGATCTTGCGGAAGGGCCCGTCTCGGAACGCAGAGAAGGCTCGGTCAAAGCCACGTCGGAAGGCGCTTTCCTCGGGGTGGGCGTGATGCCCGGTGCGGGCGTTCCGTGCCGCCCTTCTGACGGTCATCATCTCCAACAGGCAGGCAAGAAGGAAGCTGACCCCGGCCAGAATGAGGATGGCACGCGGGTCGCCTTCGCCGAACCTAGCATGAAGCCACAGCCAGACGCTTTCGACGCTACCGCCAAAACTGGCAGCGAGGTCCTTCGACATGGCATGGAAATAAACCAGCGGCAGCGCAATCGCGCCGCCGACGAAGATGACGCGCTTGACGCTCCATCCCTTGTGGTGACTCGGAGTCATCGAATGGGCGAGATGGCCGGGCAGGATGAAAAAGCATTCGATCAGGCTGGCGATCAGAACGGAAATCACCACCACCGGCAGCACGCCCATCATCTGGCCAATGACATCGCCAATCATCAGAATGGGAGAGAAGGCCGCAATGGTGGTCAGCGAGGCGGCTGTGACCGGCATCAGCATGCGCTGACCGGCCCCTTCTGCTGCAACGACGCCCGGCTCTCCCATCTGATAGCGGGTCGTTGCCTCCTCGCCAATTACGATGGCGTCATCGACAATAATCCCCAGCATCATGATGAAGGAAAAGAGCGACATCATGTTGATTGACTGACCGAGCATCAGAAGGATGATGCAGGAGGCCAGCATGGCAACCGGAATGCCAGCTGTAACCCACAGAGCGGTGCGCAGATTGAGGAACACCGCCAGAATGACCATCACGACGAGCAGGCCCGAAATGGCATTCTTGACCAGCAGCAGAATGCGGTCGACGAGAGCCTCGGCGCTGGCGTCATATTCGGTGATCTTGAGCGTTGGCGGGAAGGTCTGGCGGGCCTCTTCAAGATAGCGCTCAACAATCGCTGAAGCGTCGAGGGAGTCGGCGGTCGGGGCGCGCTTGACGACGAGCTGGATCGCGGATTCCCCGCCAATCAGGCCTCGCACCTGATCAGGGTCGAGGCGCCGCTCGATGCGGGAGATGTCTCCAAGGTCAACGCTGGAGCCATCAATCTCGGATTTTATCTCAATGCCCGCAAGCTGCTCGGGTCGCTCCTCGACGGCGAGGGTGCGGATTTGTTTTTCGATGCCATCCTGTACTTTGCCGGAGGGCAGGTCGCGACTGTTGGAGGATACCTGACCTGACACATCCTGAATGGTCAGTCCCAACCGACGCAGGTCATAGTCGCTGATGCCAACGAAAAATTCTTCGTCTCGCAGACCGGTGAACTCAACGGCATCGATGCCGCGATCAATCAGGTCATCTCGCATTGTCTTGGCAAAGCCACGCAAGGCCGCTTCATCAAACGGGCCGGAGAGGATCAGCCGGGCGACATCATCGCGGAACTGCAGATAGGAGACTTCCGGGTCTTCGGCCTGATCGGGCAATGTCGTGACCGTATCAAGGTTGGTCTCAACATCGCGCAAGGCGGCCTGCATGTCGGCTTCAGGCTTGAACTCAAGGAAGATTGACGCAGCGCCCTCGCGGGCAACGGACTGCACGCTGTCGACACCATCGATGAACCGGATCTTTGGCTCGATGATCTCAAGGATGTTCGCTTCCACGTCCTCGGCACTCGCTCCGTTCCAGGTCACAGAGATGCGGATGCTGTCGGTCTCGATGGTCGGGAAAAACTGGCTGTTCATGCGCGACAGGGCAAAGAGCCCCGCCATCAGGAGCATGATCATCAAGAGGTTGGCCGCATTGGGGTGATGAACGAAGAAGGAGACAGCCCCGCCGCGCCCTCGCGTCTCAGGGCGGCTCATTGGGTGTCTCCTGTCGGGCTCATCGTTCCACTCTGATCGGCGTCAGTTGATCCTTTGGGCAAGATGATCTTCAGCCCTGGTCCGGCTTCGGCAATCCGGGTCGCAATGATCTCGTCGCCGGGCTGAAGAGTGCTGCCGTCGATCAGCACGTCATCGCCGAGATAGGCCAGCACGGCCACCGTTCGCGGCTGCATCCGGCCTTCTTCATTGAGATAGATGGTCTTGCCCAGATAGAGCGCGGATTGGGGAATGCGAATGGCATTGTCATAGACCCGATCCGGCACTATGAGCTCGACGAAGGTGCCATCCCGCAGGGCCGAGCCTTCAGCGACACGGGCAAAAACCTCAATGCCGCCATCGCCTGCGTTCACTTCCGGAGTGATCCGCTCGATCTTTGCCCTGTGGCTTCGGACCACATCACCAAGCTTCCAGTTGACCTTGATTTCGCGCCCGACGAGCTGGTTGTCGCCCGAGGTCAGTCGGCCAAACTGCGCATCGGTCATGGTGAAGCGCACGTCCATCTGGTCAGGATCATAGAGGGAAACCAGCGTGTCACTGCCGGAAACCGAACGACCCAGCTCAACAGACTTTGTGCGCACAATGCCGGCGAAAGGGGCCTTGAGGGTCGTGTCGGCCAGATTGCGCCGCGCCTGATCGACTTTCCAGTCGAGGCGCGCGATGTTGGCATCCTGTTGGTCAATCTTCGCCTTCAGCACCAGAAGATTGTTCTGGGAGGCCTCAACGGACTGCTCGCGCTGGGACAGGATAAGCTTGCGGCTCTCAAGGGTCTGGCGCGTGAGGCTGCCGCTCTTGATGAGGGTTTCGGCGCGTTCGAGATCGGCTTCGGCAAGGCGCTTTTGTTCCATGAGGAATCGGAGATTGGCTTCTTCGCTGGCACGGGAGGCGCTGGTTTCGGCCAGCTTGGCTCTTGCCTCTGCCAGATTGGCGTCTGCCTCATGAAGGGCACCTTGAAATTCGAACGGGTCGATGCGCACGAGCGGGGCATCCATGGTCACCCGCCCGCCGGTGACAAGATCTGGGCTGACCCAGATGACCTCGCCGCTGACCAATGCCCTGAGGTCGACGTCACGCGCCGCGGACACGGTTCCGTATGCAATGATTTCGGGCTGAACACGTGCCGGGGATGCGGTGACCAATTGCACGGCATAGGCTTTCTCGCGCGCCTCGCGTCGATTGACCTCCGGTTTGGTAGCGACCAACATGTTCATGACCGTGGCGGCCCCGACGATCACCAGAAGGGGCAGGACTATGCGGAAGAACCAGCGGACTGCCAGCATGATACGGGCACCTACTCCCCTGCTCCGATCCGGGTCGGATGGGGCTTGGGCCGTATCTTTGTTCTGGGGCAACCAGTCACCCCGGGTCGCTTTGTGGTCCATCATCGGCTGGGGCTTGTCATCGCTGTGATAGTTCATGGTCCTCGGCTCGGCAAAGTCTTCAGAACCACCATCCCAACAAGAGAGCGCTATCGCCTCCACTATCCGGTTTGGATGATCCCGAGAGATGCGATCTCGTCAGAATAGCCTCTGAACGAGATCGCAACAAAGTCGGATGTGACACGCCGTGCCATCCAAGATGGCACCCGTGTCCGCCTGCACCCCGGTCTAACCACAGATCGGACTTGTGTCGCCATGCATAATCTCAAAACTGGTATTTGCACACAATCAAACTTTTGCGTCTTTTTGTAACTGAACGTAACGACCAAAGAAAAACGCCCGTTTCCGTGCGTTTTTCTTACTTTTCCATCTCTTTGCAAGGCAGGCAATCTCGCGAGGCCCTAGGCCTTTGCGATCTGTCTTGCCTCTTCGGGATCGAATTCATAGTGCGCGCTGCAGAATTCGCAGGTCACTTCGATCTTGCCGTCGACCACCATGTCTTCGAGTTCGTCGGCCTTGAAATTGCCCAGCATGGTGCCGATCCGCTCGCGGCTGCAGGAGCATCGGTCGAAGACCGGTGTTGCCTCATAGACCCGAGGGTTGTTCTCGTGGAATAGCCGGTAGAGCAACGTCTCGGCGGGAACCTCTGGATCCGTCAGCTCATGATCGTCGATGGTCGAGACCAGCGCCTCACATTCACGCCAGGCGTCGGCCTCGGTGACATGAAGGGTTGCCTGCTTTTCCGGATCCGGGTGGTCGCCCGGATGCAGATCGCGGTGAGGAATGTCTTCTGAGGAATGCGGCAGATACTGCACCAGAAGACCACCGGCAAGCCATTCGCTCTTGGGCTCGTCGCCCTCCTGCCGGGAGACCATCTCGGTCGCAGCCAGACGCACGCGGGTCGGCAACTGCTCGGACTGCATGAAGTAGCTGTGAGCGGCTTCTTCAAGGCTCTTGCCGTCGAGCACGACCACGCCCTGATAGCGGTTCATATACTGACCCTGATCGATGGTCATCACCAAATGGCCCTCGCCGAGCAACTGCTCCGGCTTGGTCTCACCCTTGCGGACGAGCTCTTCAAGGGCCTCGGCGTCAAAGCGCACATAGGCACGCATCGCATCAGGGGCATCGAAGTCGACCACGAGCATATTGACCGCGCCCTGAGACTGGACCTGCAGGATCAGCTTGCCCTCGAACTTGAGGGACGAGCCGAGCAAGGCCGTCAAGGCGATTGCCTCAGCCAGCAGGCGGTTGACCGCATCGGGATAATCGTGACGCTTGATGATGCTGGTGACGGACTCGTTGAGATGGACCATCCGGCCCCGCACATCCAGCCCATCGACCTGAAAGGGAAGAACGCGATCCATCTGTGCAGTGCTTGGCGTTTGTTCGGTCATGTAGATCTCGCTTTCCTTGCTCTTTTGATACGAGAGCAAAGGCAAAGGGTGGATACGGTCATATCCACCCTTGTGATTGTTTGAACGTGAAGCGTCAAGGCCGGGTCTACAAAAAGGCCCGAGCGGCACAGATCAACTGTCGCCCAAGGCCTTGTTGAAGCACCAGGCCATAATGCCCTTTTGTGCATGAAGCCGGTTTTCGGCCTCATCGAAGACCACCGACTGCGGCCCGTCGATGACCTCGTCCGTGACTTCCTCGCCGCGATGGGCAGGCAGGCAGTGCATGAACAGGGCGTCGTCCTTGGCCAGAGCCATCAATCTGGTGTTGACCTGATAGGGTTTCAAGAGATTGTGACGATGCTCGGCATCCTCGTCGCCCATCGACACCCACGTGTCGGTGATGATCAGGTCGGACTGGTCGGCAGCTTCCTCTGCGGTGTCGCAGAAATCGATGCGCACGCCGCGATCACGCAGGCGGTTGATGACGGTGAAGTCGTCCATCAGTTCATCCGGCACAGCGACACGCATGGTGAAGTTGAATTTCTCGGCAGCCTGCAGCCATGATACCAGCACGTTGTTGTAGTCGCCAACCCAAGTGACGGTCTTGCCTTCGAGCGAGCCACGATGCTCCTCATAGGTCATGATGTCGGCCATGATCTGGCAGGGATGCGAGAAATAGGTCAGGCCATTGATGACCGGAACCGTCGCATATTTGGCCAGATCTTCCACGGCCTGATGATCGAGCATGCGGATCATGATGCAATCGACGAAGCGAGACAGCACACGGGCTGTGTCCGGGATGCTTTCACCGCGTCCGAGCTGCATCTCGGCACCGGTCAGCATCAGGGAATCCCCGCCCAGTTCGCGGATACCGACGTCAAAGGAGACGCGGGTCCGTGTCGAGGGCTTGTCAAAGACCAGAGCAACGACCTGATCTTTCAAAAGATCGGTCTTGCGCTGCACCTTGCGGTCAGCCTTGATTGCGTGTGCGGTCGCCATAATTGTCTTGAGCGTTGCGGCGTCCAGATATTCCAAATCCAAAAAATGGCGAATAGGATCGTTAGACATGGCTTTCAATCCCCCCCTGTTCCTAATGAGTGTTTTTCCGGGAAGCGGACAGCTTGTCGAGCGCTTTCTCCAGAGCATTCATTGCAAAATCGATTTCTTCCTGACCAATGATCAGCGGTGGTACGATACGAAGGACATTGTCACCGGCCGGAACCGCCAACATGCCTTCTTCGCGACAGGCAGCCAGCAGCTCGGCTGGCGGCATCGTCAGTTTGAGGCCAAGCAACAGCCCGCGGCCCCTGACTTCGGTGATGATGTCGGGATAAGCATCCCGAACTGCGGCAAGGCGTTGCTTGAGTTTGAGGCTGGTATCGCGGACATTCTGAAGGAAACCATCCTCCAGAATGACATCCAGAACGGCGTTACCAACCGCCATTGCAAGCGGATTGCCACCATAGGTAGAACCGTGGGTGCCTGGCACCATGGCCTCGGCTGCCTCGGCACTGGCCAGACATGCCCCCATCGGGAAGCCCCCGCCAATGCCTTTGGCGATAGCCATGATGTCCGGCTCAACCCCATATTCCTGATGCGCGAACAGGTAGCCTGTTCGACCGACACCGGTCTGAACTTCGTCGAAAATCAACAGGATGTCGGATTCATCGCACAATTTGCGAAGCTCTTTCAGAAAGACAGGCGAAATCTCGCGAATACCACCTTCTCCCTGAATAGGCTCGATCAGGATCGCTGCCGTATTTTCCCCTACGGAAGATTTGACAAGCTCAATATCCAGAGCAGGCAAATTCAAAAATCCGGGGGCCTTTTCACCAAAGCCTTCCAGATACTTCGCCTGACCGCCAGCTGCGATCATGGCCAACGTGCGACCGTGAAACGCACCGTCAAAAGTGATTATGTTGGTCTTTTCCCCATGACCCTTGCCATAGTGGTAGCGCCGGGCCGTCTTGACGGCACATTCCAACGCTTCCGCACCGGAGTTGGTAAAGAAGACCTTGTCGGCAAATGTGTGGGCACAGAGCCGTTCGCCAAGTTTCTGCTGGCCGGGGATCTCATAGAGGTTAGAGACATGCCACAGCTTTTCCGTCTGTTCCTTGAGCGCTTCCACCAGATGGGGATGCGCATGGCCAAGGCTGTTGACGGCAATGCCAGCAGCAAAGTCCAGGAATCGTCGGTTATCGTTCGTTGTCAGCCAAGCGCCTTCGCCCTTTTCGAATTTAAGGTCAGCACGTGCATATGTGGCAAACAGCGAAGATTGAGTCATTTTATTCACCCTCGTCCCAAGATTCCGGTCTCCCGTTTTTTCACGAAACCGCACTCCCATTGATACGCTCTCCAATCCACCTCGAAAAGGCATGTTCGAGCGGTATCGACAATGAATGCGCCTTCGATCGAAGGCCGTAACTTTTCGGCAGAAAAGCAACAAAAAAAGCCGCCCCGTCGGCGGCCAGCGAAGGTTCCTCTTTTGCAGGACTAGAGACTTTTTGTCAATCAGGGCGAAGGGGTCGTCTTGAAAAATTATATGCTTTTATTTTTGTAATCCACAAAATTATGTTGCAAAAATCTTCAAGATTCAGCGTTGCCCTCCCCCACAAACCATCCCCAATTATAAACAGTCTGTGAAATCCTCAATTGAATGGACGCAAGAAATATGCACTTATTGCGTGAGAGACTGGTAAGGCGGATCCAATCACAATCATAAGGGCTTTCCCTATGATACTAAATGTGATTGATTTATAACTTACAACACCACCCATGGAGCTGACCAGAGGTCGACACCATTTCTTCTGCCAAAGTCTTGCACCGTCTATACGGTCGCTTTCTCACAACTTATCCACAAGATCTCAACAATAATGCAAACAGAATGGAATTTTTCGGTTGCCCAAAAAATTTTTGGACAACTCCTGATTCGGATTTCTGGGGAAAAGGGTTAATTGAGTGTTACCGCGATATTGCGACGGTGTCTCCGCATATAGTAGTTTACAGATTATTAACCACTAATATCATGCGGCAAAACTAAAAACCAATTTAGAAGACATAACTCTCGGTTGCATCATATACGACCGAACGCGGCTTGTTATTGTCTTCTAAACAGTCGAGACGGAGGCTATTTTATGTCTTGGACTGACGAACGAGTCGAACTTCTCAAGAAGCTCTGGTCGGAAGGCCTGAGTGCCAGTCAGGTTGCAGCGGAACTTGGCGGCGTTACACGCAATGCCGTGATCGGCAAGGTGCATCGCCTTGGCCTGTCCGGTCGTGCAAAAACTACAACCACCGCACCGCGGGCTCGTCGCCCACGGACACAGGCTCCCCGTGCCCCACGTCCGAACGCCGGAGCGGCTCCCACCATTGGCGCTACGGCCCTCAAAGCCGACAGCAAGCCCCATGTTGCCCCTCAGCCAAAGGCAGAGAAGAAGCCGGAAGCGGACGCAGTTGTCGTTCCGATCTCCAAGCGCGCTTCGATCCTGACGCTGACGGAAAATACCTGCAAATGGCCGATTGGTGATCCCGGCGACGGTGATTTCCATTTCTGCGGCCACAAGTCCGAACAGGGCACGCCCTACTGCAAATATCACGCAGAGATTGCCTACCAGCCGAGCGCCGAGCGGCGCCGCGCCAAGAAGGCCAGTTAAAAATCCAAGGCTCCGGCATCCGAACAATCGGGCCGGTCCTTGAAAGAAGCAAGGTCTGATCGGCACTTAGCCATTTTCATCCGGATCGCTTCTACGGAAGATAAAGACAAGAAAAGCAGTCACGCGTCGCATTGATTTCAAAAGCCGTCCTGAGTGATCAGGGCGGTTTTTTGTTTTGGTGCTTCTTTCTACAGCCCCTCCCCTGCGGGGCTGAGAGAGCCTTCCACCGTCCAAACTCTGCCAAACTGGTACGCTAGCTTACTGGCTTGAACTCTCAAGCTCTATGTTCTCTTTCAGTGTGCCTCGCCATGCGTTTCTTGTCTTCCCTGATCGTCTTTCTATGCTGCAGCGTCGCGCTCGGACTGGGGCTTGTGGTCTTTCTGAATGCCTCCACGCAAGTTGATGCAGCCCCATCGCTGAAGCCGCATCAGGCAAGGGCCGATGCCATCGTGATCGAGAAGGCTGCCCGGAGCCTGACACTCCTTCGCAATGGGAAAGAGATCTCACGTTATCGGGTTCGTCTCGGCTTTTCTCCCAGCGGAGCGAAAACTGAAGAAGGCGATGGCAAGACGCCAGTGGGCGAGTATCGCATAGATCGCCGCAATGATCGCTCCCGGTTCCATCTCTCGTTGGGGATCAACTATCCGCTTCCGGCCCAGCGAGCCGCAGCGCAGCAACGCGGGGTCAGTCCGGGCGGCGACATCTTCATCCATGGTCAGCCAAACCGCATCAGAGGCTTGGGCCTCTCCATCCCCTTTGACTGGACCGACGGCTGCATCGCCGTCAGCAACAGGGAGATCGAGGAGATCTTCTCCCTCGTCGCCATCGGCACCAAAGTGACGATTCTGCCCTGAGCACCCGGCCCGTCCGGCCCCATGAACAAGGGAAAACCTGCCCCTACCCCCCGCATCAGCCAAGTTCGTCTTGAAGACTGACCCAAATGGCCCCATATTGGATGAAGGCCGAATGCTTGGATCAAGGTTCGACCTGAAGGGTGTGGCGAGAAGCCTGCCCACTTCAGCCAAAAATGGCGTTGGCGCCATACTGGTGGGAAGAAGCAATTGGAGCCTTTCTTGCGTATGGCCGTTCGTTCCCCCGCGCGAAAGTTTCCCAAATCCATCGGCTCGGACCCCATGAGGGGCGAGAACCGTGCGCGTCGCTTACGAAAGAAGGACCGCCAATGTCACGTATGTCTGTGTTTTCCAGCCCGTTTCTTCTTGGCTTTGATGAGGTCGAGCGCGTTCTTGATCGCGTCGCCAAGGGATCCAACGACGGCTACCCTCCTTATAATATCGAGAGACTGGACTCCGCCGAGAGCAAATTGCTTGAAGGCAACGGAGGCGGTGGCGATGTTCTGCGCATCACCCTTGCCGTGGCCGGCTTCACCCGTGATCAGCTTGACGTCTCGCTGGAAGAAAGCCAGCTCGTCATTCGTGGTCGCCAGGTTGATGACCAGAGCCGCCAGTATCTTCATCGCGGTATCGCCGCCCGCCAGTTCCAGCGCTCTTTCGTGCTGGCAGAGGGCATCGAAATTCTTGGCGCCGAGCTGAAGGATGGGCTGTTGTCCATTGATCTCGCCCGGCCCGAACCGGAGAAAGTGGTTCGCAAGATAGCCATTGACGTCAAAGAGTAACTGTACGTCCCCTGAGGTCTCTCGATCCCACATCTCCCAAGGTGGAATGAGCAGACCCAACATGAAAGCAGATGCCATGTTTGATGAAGATATGTACGACAGCGATGAGATGGAAGACGGCCTGGAAGCCATCATGCTCGAGCGTCGCATGGCCTATGTCCGACAGGTGAGCGTGGACGAAGTACTCGACATGTTCCCCGAAGCACCGGACATCCCGGAAAATCAGGAATTGTGGGCCTTGCTCGATGTTCAGGGCCAGCCCATCGCTCTTGCCGGATCGGAATCAGCGGTCAAGCTGAGTGCCATGCGTCACGATATCGAGACCGTCAGCGTCCACTGACCCGGCCAACATTTTTGAGAAGACATGAACCGGCTCGCCACTGGCAGAGCCGGTTTTTTCTTGTCTCAACGGCTCGACGACGGCGCTAGAGGCCAATCCATCCGATAAAAAGCCCGAGACAACAGGTCAGGATCAGGGTCTGCGGGATCGACCACTGACGGACATGGATGAGGTAGCCAGCGATCAGAGCGAGAGTGAGGAGAGCAGGATTGAAGCTCTCCGCTTGCGGGATATGGAGACTGATCCACCCGAAGGACAGTTTGTCGACCTGATCAAACAGCACATGCAGCCCGAACCAGACCGAGAGATTGAGGATCACGCCGACGACCGCTGCCGTGATGGCCCGCAGGGCTTCGCGAAGGCGTGGCCGGTCGGCGATCCATTCGATATAGGGCGCCCCGGCAAAAACCCAGAGAAAGCACGGCGCAAAGGTGGCCCAGAGGGTGACCAGCGCACCGGCCAGCCCCATCCACAGATTGACGTCACCATTTGCGCGAGCCGCAGCAAGGAAGCCGACGAATTCGGTGACGAGAATGAGCGGCCCCGGTGTTGTCTCGGCCAACCCCAGCCCGTCCATCATTTCCGGCGCACTGAGCCAACCATGAAGCTCCACCGCGTCCTGCGCCATATAGGCAAGGACCGCATAGGCCCCGCCGAAAGTCACCGTCGCAAGCTTTGAGAAGAAGAGGCCAATCGTTCCGAACACATCGGGCTTGATGAAGACCCAGACAAAGAGGATCGGCAGCCACCAGATGAGGAGCCAGACAAGAATGGTCAAACCGGTTTTGCGGAGAGGCAAGGATGCGGAGCCCGCCTGTTCCATTGCGCCGGAAGCTGTCGTTCGCGATAGCCGTTCTCCATGCCAGAGGCCATAGGTAGCAGCGAGGGCGATGATCAGGGGAAATGGCCATTCGAGCAGAAAAATCGCAGCGAAAGAGACGCCCGCGATGATCCAATGGGCCGGGCCTGAAAGCGCCTTTCTCGCCACTCGCAACAGGGCTTCCAGCACGATGACGAGCACTGCGGCCTTGATGCCCATGAGAAGGGACGCTGCAAGCGGTGCTTCACCATAGAGCACGTAGGCGATGGCCAGTCCGAGGATTACAGCCGCACCGGGCAGGACAAAGGCTAGCCCTGCCATCAATCCGCCTGCGACCCCGTGCAGACGCCAACCGGCATAGGTCGCGAGCTGCATCGCCTCGGGGCCCGGCAACATCATGCAGAAGGAAAGCGCATTGATGAACTGCTGCTCGGTGAGCCATTTCTTCTCATCAACGATCATGCGATGCATGAGCGCGATCTGAGCGGCCGGGCCACCAAAGGACAAAATACCAATACGCCACCAGACGGACGCAGCCTCGCGGAAAGAGGGCTTTGCCGCAGTTGTTACGCCACAATCGGCGACGTCTTTCATCTGAGCATCCTTCATCCGGCGCGGCCAAACTCGTAACAAACAGCATCGATCTCAAGCATAGATCTCCCTGGCATCTCCGCACATTACTGTCGGAGATCCCTTGATGCGCTGTCAGTTTTACGAATTTATTACAAAGCCCACGCGTGCGCTCAAATAGCCTCCGAAAGAGGCTATTTGCGCAATCGAGCAGATCAAAGAAGGTTAAAATCGCCCGGCAGTCACTCAGGCGGCGTCTGATGCAGGAATTTCGCAGAGAACAGCGCGAATGGCATCGCAATCTGTCGCAGCTCGAAGCTTGGCCAAGGTGTCCTCATTGCGCAGAAGCCTCGCGATGCGCGCAAGTGCCTTGAGATGATCGGCGCCAGCCCCTTCGGGAGCGAGCAGCAAAAAGACGATATCGACCGGCTTGTCGTCCATGGCATCATAGTCAACGGGCTTGTCGAGCAATGCGAAAATGCCGTGAATGCGATCGAGTTCAGGTAGCTTGCCATGAGGAATGGCAACCCCCTGCCCCACACCGGTGGACCCCAATCGCTCCCGCTGAAGCAATTTATCGAAAATCTGGCTTTGGGACAGGCCCGTCAGGTCTGCGGCGCGCTCCGAGAGCTCCTGAATCACTTGTTTCTTGCTGCTCGCTTTGAGCAGAGGCACAATCGCTTCAGGAGCGAGTAGATCGTTCAGTTCCATCAGACTCTCATATGTAAAACATCATGCCCTTCAGTTACGAAAAGCATGATGTTTCTATCTGCAATTGACCGGCCTGTTGACCTTTCGAAATAGTGTAGTGCAGGCCAGTCCTGAGCGAATGCCAACGGATAGAGATCCGTTGGCGCTTGAATTACTTGATCAGGGACGGGTTGACCCATCCAACATGTCCGTCCTTGCGCTTATAGACGACATTGATACCATCATCACCGGCATTGCGGAAGACCACAACCGGAGCTTCCGTCATATCAAGGGCCATGACGGCGTCACCGACAGTCATGGTTCTGATGGGCGAGGTGGATTCCGCGATCACGACAGGGGTGAAATCCTCGGGGACTTCATCCTGAGTTTCGGGGTTTTGCAACACGCCATAAGCGACTTCGATCGCTTCAGGACTTTCGTGAAAATCGGAACGGTGGCTCTTCAGGCGCCGTTTGTACCGACGGAGACGCTTGTCGATATGCTCGGCGGCATTTTCGAAGCTCTTCTGCGGATCAATGTCCGATCCGCTAGCCTGCATGACCATGCCTGTATCCAGATGTACGACGAGATCGCTCTTGAATCCGATGCCTTCCTTTTCAAGGGTCATCTGACCACTGAAGGTGCCGTCGAAATATTTTGCGACCGTGTCGGCCACGGTGTCTTCGGCATAGGAACGCAGGGAATCGCCTACATCAACTTGTTTGCCAGATACTCGAAACGTCATAGAACCCCCTAATCATTTTGGGTCAATGGAATGATCAATCCGTCCATTCACTCGATGACTACCAGAGGAACCTGACACTCGTATCAGGTGCGACCGGCGACGCATCGTTAGAGTTTGAAAGCCGGGTCGACCATAAGCGCGGAACCATTCCCCATATCAGCAAAGACCTGAAAACGGGTTGCGCTCTCATACGCGCTCGTCCTGAAAAAGTCAATGTGCTGGGAATTTCTCTCACGCATACATTCAGTTTGCCAAATTTTTCCAGCTTTGACTAGGAAACATGACAAGCGAGCGAAGGTTTCCCGGTGCCATGTAGGTTTTTCCACTATGTTTTTGAAATTGAAATTAATGAATAACAATCGCAGAAATCCCGATTGTTTCATTTCGCAAACCGGTGGGTTGAGGATGCAAATCTTGCAGGTTTTCAGATATGAAACCAAAGCAGCATGGCAGGCTTTCACCCACCCATTCGAGCTTTTTGTTCCATCATGGCGAAAATCAGGCGTGAGCGGCTTTCTTCTCGCGTCGGCGCTGCACCGAGGAGGGGATGTGCATGGCTTCCCGATACTTGGCTACCGTGCGCCGGGCGATGTCGACACCTGAGTCGCGCAACAGCTTCACCAATGCATCATCGGAGAGAACCTTCTCGGCACTTTCGGCATCAATGGCCTGCCGGATCCGGTGTTTGACCGCTTCGGCGGAATGGCTGTCGCCGCCTTCGGTCGCCGAGATGGCGGAGGTGAAGAAATATTTCATCTCGAACGTCCCGCGATTGGTCGCGATGAACTTGTTCGATGTGACGCGGCTCACCGTGCTCTCATGCATCTGGATCGCGTCCGCAATGGTCTTGAGATTGAGCGGTCTCAAATGCGTCACCCCGTGGGTGAAGAAGGCGTCCTGCTGCTTGACGATTTCGGTTGCCACCTTGAGGATCGTCTGGGCGCGCTGATCAAGACTCTTGACCAGCCAATTAGCGCTCTGCAGGCAATCGACCAGAAATTCCTTTTCCTTCTTGCCCGCTTTGGTCTCGGTGATTTGCGAATAATAGGTCCGGTTGACGAGCACGCGGGGCAAGGTATCGCTATTCAGCTCCAGCCGCCAGCTACCATCCGAGGCCTGTTTGACGAAGACATCGGGAATCACCGGCTGGACCGTCAGATGTCCAAAAGCTCCACCCGGTCGTGGATTGAGTGCCCGGATCTCGGCCACCATGTCATTGAGATCGTCGTCGTCAACGCCGCAGATTTTACGCAGTGCGACGAAATCCCTCTTCGCCAGAAGCTCGAGATTGTCGAGAAGGCAGGCAATTGCAGGATCGTAGTGATTGAGCTCCTTGAGCTGCAGGGCAAGGCATTCGGAAAGCGAGCGGGCGAAGACCCCGGCAGGCTCGAACGTCTGCAGGATCTGAAGAATGCTTTCGACTTCTTCGGTGTCGACGCCGAGCCGGTTGGCAACAAGGGCCAAATCGGTCTGGAGATAGCCGAATTCGTCAAGTTCATTGATCAGAAACTGGCCGATGACCCGGCCGCGTACGTCGCTTATGGCAGTCATCAATTGCTGTTCGAGATGGTCCGCGAGGGAGACTTCCCCTGCGAGCACCGCCTCGAGATCATAATCAGGATTTGCTCCCCCATCGCGCATGGGGGTCGACATCCACGGGTCGTTGAGCTGGGGCGTCGCCTGCTCGGCAGGGCCGTGATCATCGGGAAAGACATTGTCGAGGCGAGCGTCGAGATCATTGGAGATCGCGTCCAGATGCTCCGTTCCCGCATCGCCCAACTGCTCCGACAGATCGGGCCCGGATGGAGCCTCGCCTGACAGCTCGGCCGAGGCTTCGGATGCCTTGGTCGCAGCTTCGGCATCAAAGCCGTCATCAGACCGGTCGTTGCCATTCTCGCCATTGTCTGAGGAGGACTCACCGGGATATTCGCCGGTCACTGCTTCCAAAAGGGGGTTGCTTTCGAGCTCCTGCTGAACATAGGCGACAAGGTCCATATTCGACATTTGCAGCAGCTGAATCGCCTGCATCAGCTGGGGTGTCATCACCAGCGATTGGCTCTGTCGAAGGTCCAGTCTTGGAGAGATCGCCATTCCTCACCCGTTTCGCAACAGTTGGTACGAGATTTGCTTGTTATTTATAGCAGCGATATATCCAAATGCATAATTCTAAAAGATGCCTTGAGGAAAAAGCGCGTCTTTTGAGTTAATTAGCCTCGAGAAACGCCACCGAGGTCAAAATTTCCCCTCACGCCAGCCGGTTCAATTCCTTGAATATTCGCGCTTTAATGTGCCTAAAATAGTCACAAGCACATTTTTTGACCTTTTGGGGTCGAGCTGTGGGGAAATGTTGAAATCCCTCTCCGTGCGAGCTGGAAGAGAGGAAGGATCACATGGTGAATCCTTCGCCGAGATAGAGGCGTCGGACATCTGGATTCGCGATGATTTCATCGGGGGTGCCATTGGTCAGCACATTGCCCGAATGAATGATGTAGGCGCGGTCGATCAGTGACAGTGTCTCGCGCACATTGTGGTCGGTGATGAGCACACCGATGCCGCGCGCGGTCAAGTGACGCACGAGTTGCTGGATATCGCCGACAGCGATGGGGTCGACACCAGCGAAAGGTTCATCAAGCAGCATGAAGGACGGCCGCGAGGCAAGCGCACGGGCGATCTCCAGCCTGCGGCGCTCCCCGCCGGACAGGGCAATGGCCATGGACTTGCGCAAATGCGTGATGGTGAATTCCTCAAGCAACTGGTCGAGTTGCTCACGGCGTTTCTTGCGGTTTTTCTCGACAAGCTGCAGCACCGCCATGATGTTGTCTTCGACATTCAGTCCACGGAAGATCGAAGCTTCCTGAGGCAGATAGCCGATGCCGAGCTGTGCGCGGCGATACATGGGCAATTTGGTGATGTCGAAGCCGTCGAGAGAGATATAGCCCTTGTCCGGACGGACCAGCCCGGTGATCATATAGAAGACCGTGGTTTTGCCCGCCCCGTTCGGGCCAAGCAGGCCCACCGCCTCGCCGCGCCTCACAGCGAGTGAAGCCGACGTGACCACCATGCGCTTCTTGTAGGTCTTGCCGATGTCATGGATCGTCAACCACCCCTGTTCGTCCCGCATGTTGGGGTCGAAGAACGGATCCTCAACCTGCTCACCGGAATACTCAATTGGGGTGTCATTGTCGTGCATGTTCGAGCGCAATTTGGTTTAGGGGCCTGATGCCGGTGTCTTTTTTCCGTCTTTGGATCCGAAAGCATATATAAGCTCTCGTGGCGCTCATGAAAGTGCCATTTGGCGAAACGCTTTTAACTGCTCATAAATGCTAAAATTCGAGATGTCGAGACGGTTCGCCCAAGCTTTGGGCATTTCTCCCGGCATTCGGGGGGAAAAGAGACCGTTTTGCGGATAAACGATCCGGATATTAGCTGATCGGGCCCCCCTCCCCAGCGGTCACGCTATCGCTTCTTGGGGACGAAGAGACCTTGAACGCGGCCTGATCCACCCTTCTGGCTGTTGCCACCGGCAGCGGCGAGACGGGCTGCGCCAGAGCGCATGTTGATGGTCAGCTTGGAGCCACGCAACACGTTGCCACCCTGTGTCAACACCACATTGCCGCTGAGCGTGATCACTTCGGTCGCCATGTCAACATAGGCATTGTCGCCCGTCGCATTTTGATCCTTCTGCGAAACTCTGACGCCACCGTTGGCTTCAAGGCGTGTGATGGACTGCGCGGTCCCGGCCCCGCCACCGGAATAATGGATGGTCAGGGTCGCGGTGTTGAGGAGAGTCTCTCCTTGCTTGGCGCGCACGCTGCCCTTGAAGATGGCGATCTTCTTCTTGTCGTAGATATCGAGCTGATCGGCTTCGATTTCGATGGGCGCGTCCGGATCCGTCCTGAGGCCCGAGACCACATCCGTCATACCCTGCGCTGATGCGGGAGCGACTACGCTCAGCAACAGCAGCAATGTGAGAATGGCGGCAAAGCCGGAAGTCATGCGAAAAAGGAGAAGTTTCATTGGTTTCCTGATCATTGTGCCTCCTGTCCGCTGGTTGCTTCACTCGATTGATCGGTCGCCACCGGCTGCTTGCTCAAGAGGGCGGCGTCGATGCGCAGGCGCACATCACCGGTGAAGCGGAACATTTCGCCATTGTCTATGGCCTCGAGTTTCTTTGCGGACAGCAGGATATCCTTGGACTGGATCTCAACAGGGGTTGTGGTCTGCATGTAGCCCTCTTTCATCTTGACCTCGACTTCTTCAGTCTTCAGGCCATATCCGAGCGAGGATTTAACATCGACAGAGCCATCAAGTTCGAGTTGCTCGCTGCCCTGATCGAACACCCCTTTGGTCGATGTCAGTGTCACCCACTGGTTTTGGTCGTCCGTGATGCGGGCGGAGAGATCTTCGAGATTGATGATTTCCGGCAAGGCCACCTTCTGGATGGCGCGGGCTGCAACCACCTCATAGGCGCGACCTTGCGAGAAGCCATTCAGCTTCGGGTTCTGCATGATCAGCTCTTCCTGTTTGAAGGCCTCGTCCTGTTTGACGACAAGCTCTTCGGGCGGAGCTGGAGGCTTTTGGCCAGCCACCCAGGAAATAAAGCCGGCGATGATGCCAAGCGCGAGCAGAGGAACTCCCCATTTGAGCCATTTGACGCGCCGGGTGTGACGCTGAGCCCGTCTGAAGGCTTGCTGCTGCTCGCCGGAGGAAATGATGCGATCATCGAAACGGGAGTCAGCGAACCGTCCCTCCGGGCCGGGCGTGTGCCGGAGAGCCTCAGTTCCATCCTGTCCCGAATAATCCTGCATGCGCAGCCTTTCAGTGTTTGCAGTCTCAGCAATCGCGCGCGATATCTCACGCACGGGGCCGCACCACATATCGCGCCATTCTTCAGGCGAAGCAATGCGCAGATCCGCCTGATGATCGCCAGACTAATGTGCCATCGATCACGGCCAAATCAAGGCGTAAACCGACAACAGGCCCGTCAACACGGACCTGTGAAGGGACTTCTTGGTGGCCACGACTCCAGTGTGGAATCAAATATCTCAGGAATGAGAGAAAATGTCGACTTCGGGCCAGCCGGCAAGATCAAGCTTGGCGCGGGCGGGCAGGAAGTCGAACGCCGACTGGGCCAGTTCTTTGCGTCCTTCGCGGGACAGACGTGCCCGGAAGATGCCCATCAAGCCATGCAGATGCAACACATCCGAGGCGGCATATTTTTTCTGGGCGTCCGTGAGGCTGTCGGCACCCCAGTCGGAACTCTGCTGCTGCTTGGAGATATCAATCTCGAGGAATTCGCGGCAGACATCCTTCAGACCATGGCGGTCGGTGTAGGTGCGGGTCAGCTTGGAGGCGATCTTGGTGCAGAAGACGGGATTGGGCATCACGCCGAAGGTGTGATAGAGCACGGCCATGTCGAAGCGGGCAAAATGGAAGATCTTGGTCAGCTTGTCGTTGCCCAGCAGCGTGCACAGATTGGGAGCCTCTGTCTGGCCCTTGGCAATCTGGATGAGGTCGGCGCTACCATCTCCCGGTGAGAGTTGAACGACGCACAGACGATCCCGGTGCGGGTTCAGGCCCATGGTTTCGGTATCAATCGCGACTGCTGAAATATTGTCGTAGTGGTTGAGGTTGGGCAGATCGCCCTGATGCAGTCTGATGGTCATTATCGTTGCAAGGTCCTGAACTTGGTGAACCACATGGATGCGGTCCGATTGTGGGATAGTCGAATGTGGGTGCTGGCAGAGCTGGCAAGCCGCGTCAACATCGCGAAAGGTCAATCCGGTCAGGCAGTCGGTTGCCAACCCGGAGGGCGAAATCAATATTGCGCATTGCAGATGAATTTCTCAAAAACCCAACCCGTCTGATAGCCCCCCATTTCCGGGGCGTCAAGGCTTGGCAGGACTTGAACTTCCCGCCAGCCACGAGTGCCGAACGGCTCGAGAGTCCTTAAAGGCGTGTCTGGCCCCAGACGCATGATTTCCTGACAATTGGTGGCACCGCACGAGCGCAGGGACAGGAAGTTGTCCCCTCGGGGGTTGAGGCGGCAGACCATATAGTTCTCGCCGCTGTAGGCCGAGGCCGGGCTGGCTGCGAGGGTCGCCAACAAAAGAAGTGCCGAGACAGACAGGCCACGACGTGCTGGTCCGTTCATTTCTGCCATCCTTTCGCCTTCGAACAATTGAGTTTGGCCGCGCATACATACTATGAGCCTATCAGTTCTGCGGATGCAACGTCAGTTGGCCAAATGATCGGTTTTTGGGTAAATCAGGTCTGTTTTTTCACGGTTTTCCGACCAGCGCATCCAGAACAAAGGGATCAGGCAATGTGGTGGCATTGTCGATCAGGGCAAAGCCGTCGGAGAAATCCCAATGGGCCCAGCCGAGGCAATTCTGCTCTGCCGCCCGGCGCACCGCCTGCAGCCAATCGTGGCGAGCCCACATGTCGACATCAAAGTTCAGCACGCCGAACTCGTTGATGATGACAGGTACCTGATGGGTACGAGACCAATCGCCGACCGGTGTCAGGTCCGACAGGATACGGGCGGCATCCCATCGATTGGCGTAGGTCTTCTCGATATCCGCGGCCGCTTCTTCATTGCCCTTCACCCTGAATTTCTTCACCATCTCGACAATGAGCGGGTCTTCTGCATCGGCCGGAAACGGCAGGTGCCCGACGTCAGACAGGTAGGTATTGGGGTCCCAGTTCATGGCCTGATGGGTGAAGATGAAGGGGTCATAGTAATGGATGACATAGATCAGGCCCTCGCCCTTGAGGGGCTGGGATGACAGCAGCGGTTCATAACGCTGGAACACGGCGGGCCCAACAATCAGATACCGGTTGGGTGTCACCTGATTGAGATGGGTGACGAGCGTCTGCGCCTGCGCCCACCAGACGTCCTGCTGCGGAACCGGTTCGTTCAACAGCTCGAAATAAATATCAGTCTGCGGCCAGCTTTTCGAACGGGACACGATCAGGTCCCAGGCTTCAATCAGCAAGGTGAAGGCCGCGTCAGGCGCGATACGGTGCAGAGCCTGAAAGCGGCCTGCCGGATGCATGTCGACCGTGACAGCAAAGCCCAGTCCATGAAGCCGCAGAACCTCGGCTTCAAGTGTCGAGAGATAGAGCTCGGTGTCTTCAGGCTTGGTGTATTCGGCCATCAGCCACTCGCCATCAACCGGCAGCCTGATGTGGGTGAAGCCTTCCTTGAGCAGTAGCCCGAGCAGCGCCGCATCGGGTTTCAATCCGGTGTGAGAAGGCTCCCAATTGGGCAGGTTGACCCCTCGCGCAAGCTTGGCATAGGGGCCGGATGGTGCGAGCCCCTGCCCTTGCGAGCAGGCAGACAGGCCAGAGGAAGCTTCCTCGGCCCTCAGAGGCGAAGCGGGCAGGATCGCCAGAGTGGCAACACAGAAGAGAGCCAGACAGACAGAACGCAACGCTTTGACAGAGAGGGGCATCCTCAATCTCCTCAGCGGGATCGGGTCAACAACAGCCATGCAGCATGGGGATTGGTGGTCAGATAACGCCAGAAGAGTCTCCGGGGCTCCTGACCGATGCGATAGGCCCACTCAAGACCCCATGTCTGCATCCATTTCGGCGCACGGCTGTTCTTTCCGGACAGAAAATCGAAAAAGGCCGCCGGAGGTCTTGATCACACCGACCCTTGGGTCAGCTTGCGCCGGTGGCAACGGACAAACCGCTGCTCGCGCGGCACACCCATGCCGATCCAGAGAATGTCCGGTGATGCCTCATTGATCTCGGCAACCACCGCATCCTCTTCGTCCCTGCCGAAATAGCCATTGCGATAGCCGGCAAAGATCAGATCGGGATAGAGCCGCTTCATATTCTCGACGGCCTTGCTGATCTGCCTCCTCAGATGCTCCGAGAAAATAGAAGCTAACCCCTTCCTTCTCGGCGATCCGCGCAGTGAAGTGGACGAGATCGGTGGTGGCGACGCGTTCGGGCAATTTGGTTTTACACATCAGACGGGACGCGCGCACCAGTGGTTCTCCGTCGGCATGCAGGATATCGGCTTCGAGAAACAGGGAGAGGATTTCGACATCAAGGGCACACATGGAGACCACCTGACCATTGGCAGAGGTCGAATAGAGCGGCAGCTTGTCGACGCCACGTGCGGTGATCGCGTGGTCGATCATATGGCGCGCAGCCCCTTCGCAATCCTCAACCGTGATCGGAAGGCCGCCAACCGTCGTCACTGTTTGCGCGGTCATGTCTCTCGATGTCCCCTGTTTTAGACAGGACTATAGGCGGAAAAGCTTAAATTTGGGTTTGATCCAGTACCAATCCGACACCAGTTTCCTCTGCCCACAGTTTCCAGTCATCAAGATCTTCTCCAGAGAGCTCGCTTTCCTTGAGCACCATGAGGGAACAATCCACGAGATTGATCAGATCTTCAAGGGTCGCCGGGTCCAGAATGTGACGGGTTTCGAGGATCACGAACCCATAATTCTCACGGCAGAGCGCAATCAAATCCCGCAGCTCCCCTTTAACGGCCGACGCAAGGCCTTCTTCGCTGCTGATGCCTTTGGCGGTGACAAAGGGGATAATATCGAAGTCCTCATAGACCTGAAGTCGAGCAACGCGTTCCGGCGTCTTTGTCGATCCGCTTGACCGAATGGCCTTATGCACCCGTTCGGCGCTGTCACGCACTGAGATAATCACGGGATGAAAGCCTGCATCGATGGCAAATTCCCGCATCACGTCAGCAACAAGCGTCTCGCCGTCGCCGGGTTGGGCAGACGTGACAAGAAGGCTGACAGTTTCCTCTTCCAGATCCTTGCCGATGAAATGCTCGATGGCATCGCCCCGGGTTTCGATCAGTTCGTCGAAGATCTCTTCTTCATCCAGATCATCCGGCAAGGTAATCAGGATCGGGTCATCGGCATCGGTCGTCCGGCTCAGATCGTCCCGCCCCGCCGAATGCACAAGCGTCAGAGGTTCGGGCGAGGTCACGCGGGCTCTCGGAGCGATTGTACCACCGGAAGGCTGTTGCGACCGGATGGAGCGGAATGGAATGACAGGATCATCCTCCTGACGGTCTGACGGATTGTCGCCCATCGCGACCACGGCGACCTCATCGGAAGTATCGTCAGGCTCAGCGCTTGTTTCCGCTTCTGGGAGCATATCAGGCGCATCGTCTTCGCCACTATGGTCCGCCACGATCGGCTCTTCGGCAACAGGCTCATCAATGGCAGGCTCGTTGATGAGTGGCTCATCCGCGACAGGCTCTTCGGCGATTGGCTCGTTAGCAACAGACTCCGCCTCGTCTTCCAGAGAGCTGCGTATGGACAGGTCTTCGAGTGGTTCGTCGACCGGTTGATGGTCGGACTCAATCTGATCCTCACCGAGGCCTTCTCTCTCGTCTTCTATCTCGTCATAGAGGTGAGACGTCGTGGCAGCAGTGGACACAGGGACAGCAACCCCTGCCGGTGAATGGGTGTTGCTCTGAAGATAGGGATCCGGCTGGCGACGATAATCCATTCCGCCATAAGGATCAGGCTGAGGCTGCGGGTTCGAGAAGGCTTCCCGGATCAGCGAGTAGAGCAGTCCGAGGCCCAGCCCGAGGATCAGCAGGACAGGCAAAACCAACTTGAGTGACGGCTTTGTCGACTTCTGTGGAACAGGCGCTTCGGAAACGATGCGGGCTTCGCTATATTGGAAGCGGCTTTGCTCGTCAGTGATCTTGTAGCGGGCGAGGAACTGTTCATAGAGATTTCGGTTGGCGGATGCCTCGCGCTCAAGCGATGCAAGTTCAACCATCGATTTGTTCAACTGGATGGACCGCTGGCGAGCATCGGCCAGCTGCTGCTCGATGGCGTTTTTCTTCGCCTGTGCCGTCTCGAACGCTTGCTTGGTGCGCTTGACGAGGCGGCTGCGCTCCTGAGACAGCTGCCCGGCAATGATGCGCTGCTGTTCGGTGATGGCGAGCATGCGGGGATGACGGCTGCCGTAGGTCTGGCCCAGTTCAGCAGCCTGACGGCGCAGACGGGCTTGTTCCTGCAGCAGTTGATCGAGCACGGTGAACTGGCCGCTTTGGGTATTGTCAGCGCTCGCAGGCACTCCATCCTTGCTGGCCTGCTCGTAGCGGGCACGCGCTTCGGCATATTCCGTCGAGGCGGTCGCCAGCTGGGTGACCAACGAGGCAAGCTGCTGATTGTCGAGCGTCCCTTGAGCGCCCCCGTTGACAATGCCATTGCGGGCCTGAAAGGCGGCAACCGCATCCTCTGAGGTCTTGAGATTGGACTGAAGCAGTTTCAGGCGCTCATGCAGCCATTGCGTTGCTTCCTCGTTGGTCGAAACCCGGTAGTCGCGCTGATCCCTGACGAAGGCGTTGGCGACACCGTTGGCATATTTTGCCGCGCTCTCAGGGTTCTTTGAGCTGTAGTAGACCTGAACAATATAGGTTGCCCCCTGCCGATTGGCCGACAAGCTGCTGCGGAACATGGCAATCAGCTCACCCTTGTTCTTTGCCTTGGCAAAGTCGGGATCGTTCTTGACCCCAAGCTCATCAACGACCTTGCTCAGAAAGCCGTCACTGTTCATGATCTCGACATAGGAAGTCAGGGCCGCAGCATCTCCACCAATACCGGAGATCACCGTGTCCGAGTTGGTCACGCGCGGCTGGCGCGGATCGACAAGAATGAGGGCGACGGTGCCGAACTTCGCGGGAAGGATCGAATAGATCGCATAACCGAGCAGCATGATCACCAGCGCGACGGTGATAATGGTGCGCAGGCTCTTGCGCATGAAGCGCATGATCGCGCGGGGATGGATCAGTCCGGTCCAGACGTCACTGGAGGTGTCATAGGGCTCGGATGGACGGGTTGCGCGCGCATAGGGGCGCTCACCTGCTACTGTGCTTGCGACTTCATTGTGGATTGGTTCTGCAGAGACTCTGGATGCGTCTGAACTGGCCGGGAAGGTGCGCTCGACCTCTTCTCCCGCAAGGGCCATTTTTGTCGCGACATCGGGCTGCCAATCAAGATCGGCTTTCTTCTTCTTGCGACCAAACATTTACTACATCCTGTCAGATACTGCTGTACGCTACGACACAGGCTTTCTGCCTGTCGTTACCACGCAGTATGGACAGAGTATATTGAGGTTTGGTTAACCATAACTACGCACTGATCCGGGCTTTTCCTCAGATAGCCCTTGCGGCTCACGCGGAGGCTTGTAGGGGGCGTCCGGTTCGGTGCCGCGCGGCTCGAAATGCCTGTCGAACAGCGCTCGCAGCCACGAAAGACGCGGCCTCAGGATCGCGCCGTCGATGACCTCGAGATTGCCTGCCCGATTGAGCATATGCAGCTTGCGGCCCGGCCAGTGCGCATCAGGTCCAAGAAGGCAGATCTCTTTCTGCTCATAGACCTCCGGCGTCAGGCGGGTCACCTCAACGAGCTTCAGACCCGCACCATAAGAGCGGGAGCATTCCTGCACGGGCCGGAGCAACCGGTCGCCGTCCATGACGAAATTGCCTGCCGGACGTGCCGCGGACACATCAATGAGAACCGGATTTTGCTGATGCGGTTGCCATGGGCCAAACAGATCATCAGCATAGAAGATGGAAAGGCAGTCCGAATAGCCGCCGCCGTCTCTGGTGACGCAGAACAACCACCATCGCCCCTCGAAGCGGGTGATCGTAGCATCTGCGGCTTCGATGCCCTCGATGAGCGTTGCCACGCGTTGCCAGCCGAACGGGAAGCTCGATGCCTTGTAAAGCGCGATATCCCGATTGGCTGACGTCTCGGGGATCATATAGGTCTCGCCCTGATGGGAGATCAGGAAGGGATAGGAGAGATGGAAGTCTTCCTCGAGGCACACTCTCGCCGGTCCCGGATTTCCATCCTCATCGAAGGCAACGACAGAAATCACCCCTTTCTGGGTGTTCTCGTCCAGGTCCTCGAAAAACAGATAATGGCGCCCGTCCTTGATCCATGGCACGGGATCGGCATAGAAATGTGTTTCCTCATCCTTGAGGATCCGCCAGCGCTCGCCAGCCATGGCCTGTCTGTCCCAGACACCTTCGTCAGCCAGCCATCGCCAGCCAATCCGCCAGTGACCGGGACGGAAGATCCTGTAATATCCCTGTTTCACGAGATATTTGAGGCGCACCTTGATCGTGCGAGCCAGCAACTGGCGTGCAGACGGCAAGGCAACAGGTTTCTCATCGAGCGGCTCGGCGCCGCGATGCGGATGGTTGATGTAGGCCTTGAGCAGGGTCGAGAGGCGGGCGTAGACCTGATCCATCGAGCCGGACAGCCCCACGGCCAACTCTCCGGACGGGCGAGCGGTCGCGACCAGCTTTCCCTCGGCATTGGTGAAGGCGATCTGCGGCATTCCCCGTTTGAGGATCGCTCCGACGAGCGCCTCGTCTCCGGGATGCCCGTCATAGCGGACTGTTACGACATCGTCTCCGATGGGTACATTGCCGTTGCCGACCAGATCGATGACCAGATCGAAGGCCAGCTTGACCCGCGCCGAATGGCTTATGCTCACATCAAATGTGTCAAAGCTCGTCCCCTCGGTGTCGAGAGGATCGGATAGTTGAACCGTACCCTTGTGGCAGGTGCGCTTTTCGTGTTTGAGCAGCTTCAGAACATGATCCGGCAAGGGTCGCTTGTCGGACCAGAATACCACCACTTCCGCGCCCAAATCCTCGCGCAGACGGGTGCCGACCTGTTCGAGCCACAGTCGAGCGTTGGCGGGATTGACGTAGAAGCAAAGTCTCATGCGTTGACCATTCCCGCCTCGGCCAGAATGCTCTCATTGGCGAGCTGCTCACGGATCAGCTCATCATAATGCCGAACCATCGCATCAACTGAATAGAGGTTTTTGAGCTCGGCAGAAGACCGCTTGAGCGTCTGGACAAGCTCCTGATCGTCGAGCAGCTTACGGATCGGCTCCTCATAGGTTTCCGGATGCTCGCTGTCGGCAAACAGAGAACAGGGGCCAAGCTTGGTCTGCAGCACTTCTTGCAACACCGGCAGGCTGTTGCAGACACAGGGCAGTCCGGCGTTGGCAGCCTCCACTGCCGCAAGGCCAAAGGTCTCGGCAGAGGACGGAAAGACGAAAAGATCAAGCGCTGCGAGCAGGTCGCCCACCTCCTCCGTCGACATTTCACCGGTGAAATGGGTCCGATCCGCGACGCCGAGCTCCTTGGCGAGATTGCGCAAATTCTGCTCATCAGGTCCCTGCCCGCCGAGCGCCAGATGCCAGGACGGATCAAAGGTCAAAGCGCGGATCGAGACGCGCTGGGCCTTCAGAACATTGAGGCGTGCGACCGTTCCGAGCAGTTTGACATCCTGCGGCAGGCCGAACTTGGCCCGCGCCTCCTGCTTGGACAAGGTGGAGGTCTTGAGGCGGAAGCCGTGGGGCACATATTCGATGCGTTTGGTATAGGAGGCCGGAAAGCCTGCATATTCCTTGGCAGTATCGGCAGTGTTCACGGTGACTTTGTCATAGAGGCCAAAGCGCCCGAACTGCTTGTCGACGAACTGGATCGCACCATTCATCATGGCGGGTGCGGACACCTGATTGGCGATGATATGCCTCACACCGGCAATGCGCGAGGCGGGCGCGCCGATGATGTTGCCATAATGCTGGAAGGTCAGCACCACATCGGGCTGCAGCTCCCTGATCTGCCGCACGAGCTTTACCAGAAAGCCCGCAAAGGCCAGAGGCTGTCCCGGGCGATCATGGCAGGTGATGATCGTCTTGGGTTCTTGATCGAACGCATCTGTCTTGCGATAGAAGAAGAGCTGATGGGCGTCATAACCCATCGGTTCCAACCCGGCGGCCAGAAGGCGGGTGATCTCCTGTGCACCAGCATTTTCCGCCTGGGTTTGCATGAACAGGATTCTTGGGCGGCGGGTCATTGTCTTTCCTCCATGAAGAACGCGTCCGTCCTTCTCTGTGTATTCGCACTTTGGCTTCAAGTCGCACTCGGCAAGCGGGCCTCACGGCCTTGGGCTTTCGGCCAACTCTTCGGATGGCTTGAAACCGGCTGGCGGTTCGTCCGGGCTTTCGATGAAGAAGCGCAGTATCGATGGATCCATACCGGTCAGGACACGGCAATAGACGTTGAGCAGCAGGGCCATCCCCACCATGACCACCATGGTAACCGTGGCTGCCCCGAGAATGCCGTAGGTTGGCACCACGAGGAAGAAGCCGACCACACGCAAGATCACCGATATGGTCACGATGACCATGTAGCGACCCTCATGACCAGTCAACATCAGGAAACTCGGTGCTGCACCGTTGGCGGCAGTCAGGGCCGTACCAATCGCGAGAATGACCAGCACCCAATAATAATCTGCATAGGCGCTGCCGAAGATCATCAGCATGTAATCGCCCGCGAGCAGCACCACGCTCATGCCGCAAACCACGATCAACAGGGTCGTGATGGCCATCAGATGCAGGGTGTGTTTGAGGGCGGGTATATCGCGAGAGAAATAGAGCTTGGGCACGCGGCGGGTGGCAAAGGTGTAAAGGCCTCCAGTCGCCAAGGCAAAGGCGTTGGCCAGTCGGGCCGCAACAAAATAGGCCCCGGCGGCGATTGGATCGAGCAGCATCCCGATCAGGAACACTTCCATATGCTGATTGGCCGATTCCATCGCGGCAGCGAGCCACAAACGCGCCGAGCGGCCACTCCATTCGCGCAGCTTGTAAAGCGGCTTGACGTTGCCGATCTCGACCTTGACCTGCCGCACGATTGACCAGGCTTGCGTCACCACGACCAGAACCAGACCGACTGTGAAAACCGTGAATATCTCGATCATTTGGACCGGGCGGCCCGTCCAGAGACAGGCGGCGAGAAAGACGATGGCGATGGAGCGCCAGGTCAGTTCGTAATTGGCGTCCCCCATCCGGATACCGACGATGGCACGGGTTGCATGGGCGCTATAAAGACAGAGTGTGTTGACGATCAGAAAGCTGACTGCGGCGGCATGCATCGTCCATTGATGCGGGACGGAGATGTTGGCGGTCTCGAGCCCCTTGTCAAACAGCACCCACAAAAGCAGCCCAATGATCAGTGCGCCTGACAGAGTGACCAACCATCCAAAACGCAAGGCGCCGATGGCAAGTCCGGGTCTGTTTTCGGAAAGATATTCGTTCCAGCACCGAACGATCTGCAATTCCTGACCAGCAGCGGCGACAATGGACAGCATCGACACCGCAGAGAAGACGATCGAGAAATACCCGAACTCTTCCAGCCCTGCGGCGCGGGCGGCAAGCGAGAACAGCGCGAAGGCGACTACGGCGCTGCATACCTTGAGCAGCATTGTACCGACGATTCCCTGAGCAACCTTGTTGTTGACCAGTTCCTTCACTCTGAGCTTGATCGTTGTTGGCGTTTGAGCCGTTTCCGTCATTCACGTTACTCTATAAACCACCCGTCCGGCGGTTACTGAGCGAGCCAGCTGACCGAAAAGCCGCAAATTTCGAACTGTGCCCGCGTTGAACAATCCCGCGTCAGAATAGCTCAATGATCAAAAAGATTTGGTTACACGGCATGTTTAATAAAATGAGAAATGTTATGAATAATAAAATCTTAGCGCCCGCAACGCCTGTCAACGTCCGGTCAGGTCATAAACCGCCCGCCCGACGAACTCCCTGATCGCCGTGTCTAGGCGGTTGATCTTGCCCCCCGGATACCAGTCGCTGGCAAATCTGGCGGGATCGGAGCGATGGTCCACCGGATAGGCGACAAGATCGGTGAAGCCCGCTTTCTGAAAGCTATCCATGGCGCGCACCATATGAAAGGCGCTTGTCACCAAAAGCCAACGCCGGGATACGTCCTCGCCCAGAAGACGGGCACTCAAACGCGCGTTCTCGGCAGTGTTGCGAGCATGCTTCTCAAGGATCAAGCGCTTGCGATCCAACCCCATCGAGACGAGCAAATCTGCTGTCGCGGCCGCTTCGCTCGGAGGAATGTCGCCTCGTATGAGATTGGCCACAGCGGCACTACCTCCTGTCAGAAGGACCTTTGCTTCGGGCAAAAGACGGGCAAGGCGCATCGTCTCGGTGACACGCTCGCCTGCTTCGTTCATCTCGACTTGTTGCCAGGTGTCCGAATTGTTGGGGATCGTGCTGCCACCGAGGGTCAGGATGCCGTAAATCGGCCCGACTGCGTTCAAATCCGGGTTTGACGGATGGGACTTTTCGAGCTGATAGAGGACCATATCGGTCAGCGGTGATACGACCAAGAGCAACAGAAGGGCCGTCGCTGCAATCACACGTTTCGCAGCCTTTACCCGACCTCGCCAGAGAAAGATGAGACCTCCCAGCATACCAAAAAACAGCCAGCTCTCGACCAGCAGCAGTAGTCCGGCGATCTTGGAGAAAACGAAGAATATAGTACCGATCACGCTGTCACCATTCGTGTTTCTCGCCGTTCCATTTGAAAAAACCGCCGCTGTCGGTAAGAGTGAGCCGGTCAAGGGTTTGGGCGATCCCGGTGGCGCTTTCGCCTGCAAGGATTTCGGCATTCTCGCCCCCCATGTCGGTTTTCACCCAGCCGGGATGAAAGAGTACGCAGGTGATCCCATCACCGCGCAGGTCTTCCGCCATGCCCTGCATGACCTTGTTGACGGCTGCCTTTGAGGATCGATAGGCATATCGATCAGCACCACGCAGGCTCATCGCTCCCAGCTGGCTTGATATGGTCGCGACCATCGCCCCCGGTGTGCGACGCAGGGATGGCAGCAATGCCTCGGTGACCCGGAAGGGTGCGATGGTGTTGACCGTCAGGGTCTCAGCCCAAGCGTCATAGTCCATATCGTTCAGCGCCTGATGCTCGCCACCCTTGATGCCGGCATTGTTAATCAGTAGACCAAATGGCAGATCTGACAGGTCCCGTGCAAGAGCTTCCACCGCCTTCTGATCGGTCACCTCGAGCCTGTGCAGCGTGATGCGTCCAAGATTGGCCGGGACCAAGTCACGCAAGGCCTCTGCTTTGTCCGGTTCACGGCAGCAGGCATGCACGTGCCACTCGTCACGCGCCAGATATGTTCGAACCAGTTCAAGGCCGATGCCGCGATTGGCACCCGTAATCACACAATGCTTCATTTGTTGTTCCTGTCTCAACGCCACTCTGATCAATCAACCTGAGCGGCGCGATGAAAATATGGCGCGGGCTGCCATTAAAGGGGATGGATGATGACATTCGTAACCCTTTTCTCATCTTACTGACAGAAGATTGGCCTTCATCGAGCTATTGATATAAAGAATTCTTTATATCCTTATTGCTTTACTCCCTGTTGCAAGGTATAGCTGGGTCAAATTTCGCTGGGGCTTTGCGACCATCAGGTCCGATCCAGCATCCTGAAGATGAGAACAAGCCGAGAATAAGCCGACAAGACGTGCATCAGGCTTCGAAAATTGAGGAATCAACATGGCCGATTATGTTGTCAAAGATCTGTCCCTCGCCGATTGGGGACGCAAGGAAATTGCCATTGCCGAGACCGAAATGCCCGGTCTCATGCAGACCCGTGCCGAATATGGCCCGACGCAGCCGCTCAAGGGTGCCCGTATCACCGGCTCGCTGCACATGACCATTCAGACCGCTGTGCTGATCGAGACCCTTCAGGCTCTTGGCGCAGAGGTTCGCTGGGCAACCTGCAACATCTTCTCGACGCAGGATCACGCTGCCGCAGCCATCGCCGCTGGCGGCACGCCGGTCTTTGCCATCAAGGGCGAAAGCCTTGTTGAATATTGGGACTATGTGGATCGCATTTTCGACTGGCCCGATGGGGAAGGTCCGAACCTGATCCTCGATGATGGCGGCGACGCCACCATGTATGTGCTGCTCGGCGCCAAGGTCGATGCCGGTCAGGAGATCATCCCGAACCCGTCCAACGAGGAAGAGGAAGTCGTCAAGGCCCAGATCCTGAAACGCGCCAAGGCAACTCCCGGCTGGTTCACCAAGATCCGTGACGGCATCCTGGGCGTTTCCGAGGAAACCACCACCGGTGTTCATCGCCTCTACCATCTGGCAAAAGCTGGCGACCTGCCCTTCCCGGCAATCAACGTCAACGACTCTGTCACCAAATCCAAATTCGACAACCTCTATGGCTGCCGCGAATCCCTCGTTGATGGCGTCAAGCGCGCGACCGACGTGATGATCTCGGGTAAGGTGGCTGTTGTTGCCGGCTTTGGCGATGTGGGCAAAGGCTCTGCCGAATCCCTGCGCTCTCAGGGCGCTCGCGTGCTGGTGACCGAAATCGACCCGATTTGCGCCCTTCAGGCCGCAATGCAGGGCTATGAAGTCACCACCATGGAAGATGCCGTGCCGCAGGGTGACATCTTCGTCACCACCACCGGCAACAAGGACGTCATCACCATTGATCACATGCGGGGCATGAAAGATCGTGCCATCGTCTGCAACATCGGCCACTTCGACAGCGAGATCCAGATTGGTGCGCTGAAAAACCTGACCTGGCACAATGTGAAGCCGCAGGTCGATGAAGTGGAATTCCCCGATGGCAAGCGCATCATCGTGCTCGCAGAGGGTCGCCTCGTGAACCTTGGCTGCGCCACCGGTCACCCGTCCTTCGTGATGTCTGCAAGCTTCACGAACCAGACGTTGGCCCAGATCGAGCTTTACACCAACCACGACAATTACAAGAACGACGTTTACGTTCTGCCGAAGGCTCTTGATGAGAAGGTTGCGATGCTTCACCTCGCAAAACTGGGCGTGAAACTGACCACTCTCAACAAGGAACAGGCCGACTATATCGGCGTGCCTGTGGAAGGACCTTTCAAACCGGATCATTATCGCTACTAGCAGAAATGTTAACCGGATCTTAAGGAATGGCGGAAAACCAACGGGTTGGCTCGCCACGCCATATCATGTGAAATGAACGCGCTCTTTTTCTCGTTAAAAAGGGCGCGTTTTTTCTTGGAAATTGCCTTGGGACTCTTCTGCCGGAGTCCGCGAAAGGTTAATGTAAAGTGATTCGATTGGAACCGGAGGAGGCCCCGGAACCAGTCACCCGGCGTTGTTTCAAGCAGTATTTGTTGCGTTGTGCCCAAGGCATCTCTCCTGATTGGGGTTTTCAGGAGCCGAGGAAGGAGTCCTTGAAGGACAGCTGGCTCATTTGTCACGCATCCGGACAGGTCACCCGTACGAGAACGCGACGCAGACTTGAAACAAACTGCCAGAAAGCGAGTACTTGGGAAATGCCATCCGGCGGGGCTGTTGCGGATGACATTGCAAGAACAAAAAGCGAGATCGACTGCTTCGGTGAACGAGGCAGCCAAGCGGCGGAAAGGACGAGCAAGATGCCGAAATACGGCCTGTTCGGAGACATGAAAAAACAACAAACTCCAAGCTTCTCCAACCGCTTCTTGCTTCTGGAGGGTTGTCCTTCCATCTCCTCTTGTTGCCCAACCCTCGGCTTTGCCCTTCCTTTTGCTCTTGGCCTTCTGTTGCCCAGCCTGCAGGCAAGCGCACAAGACGCGATTGAAGTGGCCGAGGCGGATCTGCCTGCCGTTCCCGAGATCGTCTCGGGCACAGCCGAACTGCTCAATCTGCCCTTCGAAGAGCCGTCCATCGTCAGCCAATTGTTGATCATGACCCTTCTGTGTGCCCTGATCATCTTCGTGCTGCTCGCCGGGTTCGGATTCATCCGCGAGCGCCGCAGATCGCGGGAAAATCTGCTGGCGGCCAATCTGGCCATCCAGACTCTGCAGACCAAACTCGACCAATCCGAAAGCACACTCAATGCCCTCGACCTGATGCTCGTCATCTGGCCGGGCAGCACAGCCGCTCCACAAATCCACGGGACACTCGGCTCATCCTCTAACCCTCTACCAAAGGGATCTGCAGTTCTGGCGCTTGGCATGTGGTTGCAGGCCGACTGCGCCCAACAAGTCGAGCTGGCCATCGAACGTCTGCGCAGCACCGGACAACGATTCACTCACACGGCAGAAACCCTCAATGGCGGGTTTGTCGAATTCAAGGGCAGCACCTCGGGCTCGCGCGCCCTTCTCCAGATCCGCGTGCTGGAAAGCGATGATCTTGACAGGGCACAGCTTGAATATGAAGCCTCTCGTCTCACCAGCGAGCTGGCACGGATGCGCAGCCTGCTTGATGAAATGCCGATGCCGGTCTGGTCACGCAATGAAGAGGGCAATCTGAGCTGGGTCAACCGCGCCTATCAGCTCGCCGTCGAGGGCGACAGCCTCGAAGCGGTGCTTGATGCCCAGACAGAGCTGCTCGATCAACGCGGACGGGATTCCGTGCAGCAGGCCCATGCCAGCACGGTCGGCGCCACCTCGACGGTCAACCGCCTTCCGGTCATCGTCGCTGGCAAGCGGCAGATTTTCGACGTGGTGGATGTCATGGCCACCGAGGGTCAGGTCAGCATCGCCACCGACGTCTCCTCCATCGAAGCCGCCGAGAAAACCCTCGAGCGCATGCAGGCGTTCCACACCAGCACGATGGATCAGTTGACGACCCCTGTCGCGATCTATGATTCCACCCGGCAACTGCAATATTACAACGCCGCCTATGCGGCGCAGTTCAAGCTGGATCTGAACTTCCTCGAAACGCACCCCAACGAGAGCACCGTTCTTGACCGCATGCGGACGAACCGGTGTCTGCCGGAACAGGCCGATTTCCAGCGCTGGAAAGCCGAGCATCTGTCCTCCTACCGCGAAGTGGGCATGCGCGAGGACTGGTGGCATCTGCCCGACGGACAGTCCCTGCGCGTCGTCTCGACCCCCAATCCCGATGGCGGCGTGACCTACCTCTTCGAGAATGTCACCGAACAGCTCGAGCTGGAAAAACGCTACAAGCTGCTCTTCCAGATGCAGAGCGAAACCCTCGATCATCTCAATGACGGCGTCGTGGTGTTCGGCTCCGACGGTCGCCTCAGGGTCTATAATCCGGCCTTCACGCGACTGTGGGATCTCGATGAAACCCGGCTGACCGGCCAGCCGCACGTCGCCGCCGTTCTGGAACGCTGCCGCAAGAAATTTCAGGATCAGGAGGTCTGGGACCGGCTCAAGGCCTGTGTCGTCGACTTCAACGATGCCCGCCGTGGTGTCGAAGGCCGCATGGAATGCAGCAATGGCCGCTTCCTTGACTATGCCTCGATCCCGCTGCCTGATGGCGCGACCATGATCACCTTCGTCGATGTGACCGACAACGTTACTGTCGAACGGGGCCTGCAGGATCGCAACGAGGCCCTGCTTGCAGCAGACCAGTTGAAGAACACCTTCATTCAGCACGTCTCCTACGAGTTGCGGTCACCTCTCACCAACATCATCGGCTTTACCGAGCTGTTGACCAGCGAAGCCTATGGCACACTCAACGAGCGCCAGCGCGACTATACCGACCACATCATGAAGTCGAGCAATTCCCTGCTGGCGATCGTGAATGATATTCTCGACCTCGCCACCATCGACGCCGGGATCATGGCGCTTGATCTGGGGCCGGTTGATCCGGTCGATTCCATTCGGGCAGCAGCGGAAGGATTGCAGGACCGTTTGGCCGAGAAGGAAATTCAGCTCGATATTTCTGTCGCCGAGAATATGGGAGAGTTTATTGGCGACTCCAAACGGGTCCGTCAGGTCCTCTTCAATCTCATTTCCAATGCCATTGCCTTCTCCGATGACAAGTCGTCCATCAGCGTCATCGCCGACCGGGATGATCTGAACATCATCTTCAAGGTGGCCGATCAGGGCTGTGGCATTCCCGACGACTTCAAGGACACCGCCTTCGACCGCTTTGAAAGCCGCAAGTCCGGCTCCAACCGGCGGGGTGCCGGTCTCGGCCTGTCCATCGTCAAGAGCTTCGTCGAGCTGCATGGTGGCATCATCGACATCGAAAGCAGGGAGGGTCAGGGCACGGAAGTGACCTGTAGCTTTCCCATTGAAGCCAAAAACCTGAGCCCGGCCAACGACGAGGCCGCCGAATAAACCCGCAGTTGGGCTCCGCGCCGCCTCGATTTCACATCCTGTCGTCCCTTATCGAATGCCCCTTGACCGGAAACCGGTTGCAGATACACTCCGCGCATGTTTAACAGGGCCCGACACCAGCCGACCGCTGTGTGACAACGACAGGATGCCGACTGTGCCAAATTCCCAAT
Source organism: uncultured Cohaesibacter sp. (assembly GCF_963662805.1). Lineage (NCBI taxonomy): Bacteria > Pseudomonadati > Pseudomonadota > Alphaproteobacteria > Hyphomicrobiales > Cohaesibacteraceae > Cohaesibacter > uncultured Cohaesibacter sp. Next base: position 75,556 of record NZ_OY759860.1, on the reverse strand, counting down.
GCTCCAATCTGGCCACCGCCCCGTGGACCTTCCGCTTCGAGTTGGTGAGCGAAGCCGCAAGCATCGGGTTTGCTGCGGATATCGCCCGGGTGCTGCAGGAGGGGGATGTGGTCGCACTTGACGGGGACCTTGGGGCAGGCAAAAGCACCTTCGCCCGCGCTCTGCTCAGAGCCAGAGCCGATGATCCAGGGCTTGAGGTACCCAGCCCCACCTTCACTCTGGTGCAAACATACGAGTTCGAGGATCTGGAGATCAGCCATTTTGATCTCTACCGCATCGGGGATGTGGAGGAACTCTATGAAATCGGCTTCGAGGAAAGCTGGCAGAGTGGCGCGGCCCTCATCGAATGGCCAGACCGCGCCGAGGATCTGATGCCGCAGAATGCGTTGTGGCTGAAGATCGAGACGACGAAGACACCCGGCATGCGTCGTCTGACCATCACTGCAGACAGCAACTGGGAGGTTCGCCTCCTGCGCATCTGCAAGAAGCGCAATCTGCTGATCCGCATCGGTTGGGGCGAGGCCCTGCTTGCTCCCATCGATGGTGATCTCTCTCCCCGGCATTATGACCGGGTGACAAGGCTCACACTCGATGGTGATGGCCTCCCGACAACAGAGCCAAGTAACACTCAAACCGGTCGCGCCCAGTCCGGCATCCTGATGGACATGCCCGAACGGGCACCCGGACCACAATTGCCTGATGGACGCACCTATGACGGCGTCGCTCATCGAGTGACCAGCCTTGCGCCGGTGATCACCATCAGTCAGGGACTTCACCAACTCGGACTGCGTGTTCCTTCGATCTATGGCTTTGATCTCGAAGACGGGCTGATGCTGTGGGAGGATTTTGGCAAGGAACGCCTGACCGACGAATCCGGTGCGCCGATTGCAAAGCGATATCTCGCGGTGGTGCGGGCAATTGCCCATCTGCACGACATCAGGATCCCCAAAAGGCTTGATGGCGCTGGCGGCAGCTTTGACCTGCCGCACTATGATCTTGATGCCTTCACAGTGGAGCTCGATGTCTTTCTCGATCACTACTGGCCGCATCGGCACAGCTGCCCCTGCCCCGAGGTTGACCGTCTCGACTATCATGCCCTTTGGCAGCCCCTGCTGCGTTATCTGACGGAGAGTGAACGGTCTCTGGTTCTCCGCGATGTGCAGGACCCCAACTGCTTCTGGCTCGGCGATGCCTTGCGTGCGGGCTCAATCGGTTTCATCGACTATCAGGATTGCCTCATTGGCCCGAGCAGCTATGACCTCTCGGCCTTGGCGCTCGACGCCCGAGTGACAATCCCCGACGACCTCGAAGCCGAAATGCTCTCCTATTACATCTCCCTGCGCAAGCTCGACGAAGAGCGCGTAAAGCTGTTAAAGGCCGCCTACTCGGTGACGGCGGCGCAGCGCACTTCCAAAAATCTGGGGGCCTTCGCAAGGGCTGCGAACATGGCCGGCCGCCCCGCCTATCTGAGCCATGTTCCACGCAGTCTTAAGTATCTTTCCAAGGTCTTGGAACACCCCCTTCTGTCTGGCCTCAAAGACTGGTATGACTCCCACGATTTGCTTCGCTGATTCACCAAAATCAATAAGAAAGGGCCTGTCGGGATGACCTCTTCAAACCGACCAGCGACAGGAATGATTCTTGCCGCAGGATTGGGCAAGCGCATGCGCCCCCTGTCCGCGATCACACCAAAACCCCTTATCCCCATCGCCGGGGAAGCCATGATCGACCGCGCACTCTCCGCACTGGTGCGCGCAGGCGTCAACCGGGCGGTGGTCAATGTCCATTATCTCGCCGATCTGGTCGAGGTTCACGTCCGCCAGCGTTCGGATATCGAGATCGTCATCTCGGACGAGCGAGAAACCCTGCTTGAAACCGGCGCCGGGGTTGCCAATGCCTTGCCTCTGATCGGGGACAAGGCCTTCTATCTACTCAATTCCGACAGCTTCTGGATGGAAGGCTCGAAAGAGAATCTCGACCTTCTTGCCGGACACTGGAATGACGACGAGATGGATGCCCTACTGCTGCTTTCTCCCACGGTTAGTGCGATTGGCTACAAGGGCCGGGGGGACTTTCTTCTCGATCCCTATGGACGTCTTCGTCGACGCAAGCCTCATGAAGTCTCGCCCTATGTCTATAGTGGTGCGGCGATCCTGCACCCGCGCCTGTTCGAGAAAGCGAAAACAACCCCGCATTCTCTCAACATCCAGTTTGACAAGGCCATCGAAGACGGTAGGCTCTACGGAATCATCATGGACGGGACATGGATTCACGTTGGCACTCCGGCGGCCATTCCGCTCGCCGAGAAGGCTATCGCGGAAAGTGCATCGGGCGGCAAGCTGCCTTAATCCCCCGGACACAAAGCCTTCGGGAGGGGCCCATGCGGCAGTCGACTCGCGTCTATTCCATATCGCCCAGCAGCCCCTTCCTGACCACACTCATCAATGCCCTTGTCGAGGGGCGCCTCATTCCCGATTTTGATGCAGGTGATCCGGCCGCCCTTGGTCGTGCGATCATCTATGTTCCAACCCGCCGCACAGCCGATGCACTGAAAGAGGCCTTTCTGCCTCATATGCAGGAGCGGGGTCTTCCTAGCGTTATTCTCCCCAAAATCCATGTGATTGGCGATGCCGACGAGGATCTGCTGCCGCTGAAGCTTGCAGCGGGCGGATCGGACGGTTTCTGGGATCTTCCGGTGGCGATGGATGGGGTTCAGCGACGCCTGACAATGAGCGCGCTGGTGCATCAATGGTCGCTGCAATATGCCCGGGCGGTGCTCAATCTCAACAGCAGCCAGCCGCTCCACGTCTCGGCCACGCCGACCGATGCGGCCTATCTGGCGATTGATCTGCTCGCCCTCATCGATGCGGTGCATCGCGAGCGCTCCGACTGGGCACTGCTTGATACGCTGGTGCCGGAGGACTATGGCGCCTTCTGGCAAATGAGCCTTCAGTTTCTGAAGATCGCGACAGAATTCTGGCCCAATCATCTGGCAGAGCTTGGCAAGGCGCGCGGCATCCGGCTGGTTGATCCCGTCGAACGGCGCAATGCATTGATCGCGGCGGAAATCGAGGCCATCGCGTCCCATCCCGGGCCGGTGATCGTAGCAGGCTCCACAGGATCCATTCCGGCGACTGCCGATCTTCTCGAAGCGGTTGCCCGCCACCCACGCGGTGCGCTGGTGCTGCCCGGCCTTGATTATCATCTTGATGAGCAGAGCTGGCAGGCCATCGGTACGCTCCATCCCGCACCGGGCGAGCCTGAGCCAGCGGCGGGACACCCACAATTCAACCTCAAGCAATTGCTCGACCGCATGGCGCTGACACGGGATGATGTGGTGGATCTGTCATCGCTCGACGGGCCGCAACGCATTCGCGAAAAGCTGATGAGCGAAGCGCTGCGTCCGGCGGAGACCACCGAGCTTTGGGGCGAGACCCTGCCCCAGATTGACGAAGCCTCGCGAGCCAATGCCTTCTCTGGCGTTGCCCTTGCCGAGGCCAACAACGAGCAGGAAGAAGCGCGTATCGCCGCCCTCGCCTTGCGCGAAGTGCTCGAACGGCCCGATGGTCGAGCCGCGCTCGTTACACCGGACAGGGCTCTGGCGCGGCGGGTGCTTCTGGAGTTGAAGCGCTGGCAGATCCATGTCGAGGACACCGCCGGGATGCCCCTCGCCGAGACGCCTCCGGCTCTGCTGATGCGCCTGATGGTGGAATGTGTGGTCGGCGGTTACGATCCGGTGCGCCTCCTCGCCCTCCTCAAGCATCCCCTCGCCTCGCTTGGCATGCCGCGCGCTGACGTGCGCCGCGCAGCCCGGTTCCTTGAGCTCAAATTCCTGCGCGGCCCGCGCCTTGGCTCTGGCATGCAGCCCTTGCTCGACGAATTCACCCGCCGCAAGGCGAAGGCTTCGGAAGAGGTTGAGGCTGGAGCGGATCTCCCTGAGATCTGGTCGCTGTGCGAGATGCTGTTGACCCATTTCAGCGAAGCCATGCAGCCGTTCGAAGCCCTGATGGAGGCTGATGAGGCCCCCGGTTTCGGAGAGTGGCTGGCGGGTGTCGTGTCGGCGCTCGAAGCGGTCGCCCTTGATGCCGAGGGCTCCCCAGATCGCCTTTATGACGAAGCCGCAGGCCGATCCATACGGGCCTTCTTTGACCGCACCATCCAGTCGGATCATGCGGGCATGGCGCTTGAGGCTGGCGATATTGCGCCCTTCCTTGTGGCGCTGATGTCCGGCGAGACGGTGCTGTCCCACGGTGACAGTGATCCGCGCCTGCAATTGCTCGGCACCCTTGAGGCTCGCCTTCTCGACGTTGACCGGGTGGTCATCGGTGGGCTTAATGAAGGCTCATGGCCCGCCGAAACCAAGTCCGATGCCTGGCTCTCCCGCCCCATGCGGGCAGGCATGAAACTGGAGCCGCCAGAACGGCGCATCGGGCTGGCCGCGCATGACTTTGCGCAGGCAATGGGCCGCCGGGAAGTGGTTTTGATCCGCTCCCTCAAGAGTGGCGGCTCCCCTACTGTTTCGAGCCGATGGCTACAGCGCCTTGCGGCGGTGGCCGGTGATCAGGCTCGAAAAGACATGATCGAGCGCGGCAAGGCCTATGTGCATTGGGCCCGTGCGCTCGATGCGGCTCAGACCAAGGCGACCTACGAACGCCCGGCTCCCAAACCGCCGCTTGAGGCCCGCCCGCGCAATCTGTCGGTGACGGAGATCGAGACATGGGTTCGCGATCCCTATGCGCTCTATGCCAAGCATGTGCTTGGTCTCAGGGAACTGGACGACATCGGGGCACAGCCGGGCGGGGCCGAGAAGGGCTCGATCATTCACGACATTCTCGGAGACTTCATCAAAGAATGGGAGGGGCCATTCGATGACACTGCCGTCAATCGCCTGCTGGAAATGGGCGAGGCAGCCTTTCGCCAATGGGACAATTTCCCCGAGCTGATGGCCTTCTGGTGGCCGCGTTTCGAGCGGATCGCGCACTGGTTCGTGCATGACTGGGAAGCCCCGCGCAACGACACCATCGGCGGGCGTCATGCGGAGATTTCCGGCCAGATCACCCTACCTGTCGCTGGTGGCGATTTTGTTCTGCGGGGCCGCGCCGACCGACTTGATATTTCCAGTGATGACCGGCTGCAGGTGATCGACTTCAAGACCGGACAGCCGCCAACGGCCAAGCAGGTGCTGCCCGGCTTTGCGCCACAGCTGGCACTTGAGGGTTATATGGCCAAGCTCGGCGGCTTCAGGGAGATTCCGCGCGGTATCGAGGTGGGTGACATGGCCTGGATCCGGCTCTCCGGCGGGCGTGTAGCAGGTGAGATCAAGCCCGGCGTCGAGAAGGATTATGCCGCCGAGGATATTGTCGAGCTAATCGGCAAGCGGCTTCTCGCTCTCATCACCGCCTATGACGATCCGGCCAAGGGCTATGCCTCACGGGCGCGGCCCAAAATGGAAAGCTACGAGGGGCCATATGATCACCTTGCGAGGGTCAAGGAATGGTCGCTGAATGAGGGAGACGAGTGATGGCACCGAATATTCCAGCCGACACGCTCGAAGCCCAGTTCAAGGCGGCCCATCCGGACAATTCGGCCTGGGTGAGCGCGAATGCAGGGTCTGGCAAGACCTTCGTCCTTGCACGCCGGGTCATCCGGCTGTTGCTGAACGGCACCGAGCCGTCACGCATCCTCTGTCTCACCTTCACCAAGGCAGCGGCGGCGGAAATGTCGAACCGCGTCTTTGCCGAACTTGGCAAATGGACCGAGCGCTCCGATGAAGAACTCGCTGCGCTCCTTTTGGACATCGAGCGGACGCCCCCCACCGCCGCCAAGCTCTCCCTCGCGCGAAGGCTGTTCGCTCGGGCTTTGGAAACACCCGGCGGGCTGAAGATCCAGACCATCCACGCCTTTGCCGAACGGCTATTGCACCAGTTCCCGCTGGAAGCCAACGTACCGGCGCATTTTGAGATTCTCGATGATCAGCTCTCAAGCGAGTTGCTGGACGCTGCCCTGTCTCATGTCTTGCGGGCGGCCCGCCTCGGAATACGACCGGATTGGCGAACCGCACTCGATCTCGTTGTTGATCACATGGGCGACATGGGCATCCGGGACGCGCTGGTCTCTCTCGTGCGGGATCGGGAGGGCTTTGGCCGTTTCATGGAAGCAAGCGAGATCAACGGGGCGGGAGCCGGGAAAGCCGGACTTGAGGCGGCCCTTGGGTCTCTCGCCGCAGCGCTCGGTGTATCGCCCAGCGACAGCCTTGCTCAACTTGAGGCGGATATCCCCTTCGGGCCAGATTTCCAACCCGGCTATCTGTCCCAGCTCGCGCCCCTCTTTGCCACCGGCGGCAAGCGGGACAAGGATCAGGCAAGCCTGATGGCTGCTCTTGTCGCATCGACCGATAGCGATGAGCAGGCAACACTTTGGCTCAAGCTTTTCCGCAAGAAGGACGGAGACGCCAAGGCGCTGTCCTATGTGGCGTCAAAAAAGATGCTCGAGGCGGAGCCTGCGCTTGAAGGGGCCATCGAACGGGAGCAGATGCGCCTCGACAAGCTTTTCGACAAGAAGGCAGCTCTCCTCACCCTTGAGGTCAGCGGTGCGCTGTTTGCCCTCGCCGAAGGGGTCATCGGCTATTATGAGCGAGCGAAAGCGGCGCGTGGCCTGATGGATTTCGACGACCTGATCCTCAAGGCATCCGACCTGCTGCGCGGCGTCAATGCCGCCGCATGGGTGCATTACAAGCTTGATCAGGGCATTGATCATATTCTCGTTGACGAGGCGCAGGATACCAACCCGCGCCAGTGGGAGATCATCAGCAAGCTCGGAGAGGAATTCTTCACCGGCGAGAGCGCCCGCCCTGTCAATCGCACCATCTTTGCTGTCGGCGACGAAAAGCAGTCGATCTATTCCTTCCAAGGGGCGGAGCCGAAATGGTTCGCGGACATGCGAAAGCACTTCCAGAGCCATGCCAAGGCAGCAGGCAAGCCGTTTGAAGACATCAAGCTGCGCCTCTCTTTCCGATCCACACCCCATGTGTTGAAATCCGTGGATGCGGTCTTTTCGATTGCCTCGACGTTCGAGGCGCTGTCTTCGGACAAGGAAGCCACGGTGCACGAACCGATCCGGGGACGTGATCCCGGTCTTGTGGAGGTCTGGCCGCTCTATGAGCCGATCGAGCAGGAGGACGAAGAGGACTGGGCAAAGCCGCTCGATGCTCAGGGTGAGGCCAGTCCGCAAGTTCGCCTTGCCCGCACCATCGCCAAGACCGTCCGCCACTGGATCGAGGATGGCGAACAGCTCGAGGGATCGGGGCGGACAATTTCGGCGGGCGACATTCTCGTTCTGGTGCGCAAGCGCGATGCCTTTGTCACCGCCGTCAATCGGGCCTTGAAGGAAGAAGGACTGCCGGTCGCCGGTGCCGACCGCCTTGCGCTGCTTGATCATATCGCGGTGATGGATTTGTTGGCGCTGTGCGATGTGATGCTGCTGCCCGAAGATGATCTGTCGCTGGCGACAATCCTCAAAAGCCCGCTGTTCGGGATGGGAGAGGATCGCCTTCGCGACCTTGCTTATGCACCTGATGGGCGACGCTCAAGCCTCTGGGATGTCTTGCAAAAACGGGCTGAAGCCGGGCGCGAGAGCGATGCCGATTTCGCCGCGATCTTCAGCCAATTGAAGGCATGGCAGAGCCAGATCGACTTCCAGCCACCGTTCGACTTCTTCGCTCAGGTATTGGGGCCAGATGGCAAGCGACAGGCCTTTATCGAGCGGCTTGGCCCTGAGGCCGACGAGGTCATCGACGAGTTCCTGTCGCGAGCGCTTGAATTCGAGAAAACCCAGACACCGAACCTTCAGGCGTTCCTTTCTGCCATGCGTGCAGGCGGGGCGGAAATCAAGCGCGACATGGGCGCCGCCGAAGATCAGGTTCGCGTCATGACCGTTCATGGCTCGAAAGGTCTTGAGGCTCCCATCGTCTTCCTCATTGACGGGACGGGCAAGCCAGCCAATGCACGGCACCATCCCCATCTGGTCGAGCTGCCCAATGAGACGGGTGGGCCAGACCTCAGAGCATGGAAGGCTCCCAGCAAGAGCCAGCCATTGCCGGTCAAGCAGAGCCTTGCCCAGCTTGATGCGGCGGCTGAAGAGGAATATTTGCGGTTACTCTATGTCGGCATGACGCGGGCGGAGGATCGGCTCTATCTCTGCGGCTATCGCGGCAAGAACCAGCCAGCCGAGAATTGCTGGTACGAGGTGGCGCGGCGCTCACTGGCTACAGACCTCGTGGACGTCGCCCATCCCGTCACCGGCGAGTTGATCCATCGCTGGCAACTCGCTGGGGCCTTTGTTGCCAGGGATGCAGCTTCAACCGATGGCGATAGCGAAGCATCGAAAAAGAGCGCACCGGCACTGCCCGACTGGTTCCGTGCGCCTGCACCGGAACGGACACTTGCTCCTCCTCTGTTGCAGCCTTCTCGCGCAGCGGAAATGGAAGAAGCGGCGGATCGTCCCTTTGTCCGTACGGCACCGGCTGAGACAAATGCACGCGTCTTCGACTGGGAGCCCCGGCGGCGCGGTACGCTGATCCACGCCCTGATCGAGCATTTGCCGCAATTGCCGAGGGACAAACGCGCCTCCTCGGCGCTCGCCTATCTCGCTGGCATCGCGTCGGACATGCCGCTTGAAGCGCGGCAACAGATGCTTGATGAAGTGATTGCGCTGATAGAGCATCCGCAACACAGCGCCCTGTTCGGCCCTGACAGTCAGGCCGAGGTGTCGCTTGCAGGCTTCGTCGAGGTTGACGGTGTTCCCCGCACAGTTTCGGGACAGGTGGATCGGCTGATCGTGACATCGGACAGCGTCGTGATCGTCGACTATAAAACGAATCGCTACCCTTCCTCGACAGCGGATGCCATTCCCATGGCCTATCAGTTGCAGATGGCGCTCTATGCGGAGCTGCTCGCGTCACTCTATCCGGGGAAATCCATTCTATCCTTGCTGCTATGGACAGCAGATGCTTCCATAATGGAGGTCAATGCCGCACAGCGGCGATCAGCACTTGATCACGTGGGTGTTAAGTCCTTGACGCAGGGCCGGTGAATACCTACCTTCAAAACAAAGAGCTAATATTCATTTTTCAATGAATATTGATATATCAACCGCCCTGGCCGTCTTCCCTGATTTCGGTAGGGCTCAAATGGAAAGAGGCATGTTATGGCTACCGTAAATGCTACCGACGCTACTTTCGCTGAAGAAGTTCAGGGCGACGTTCCTGTCGTGGTCGATTTCTGGGCTGAATGGTGCGGTCCGTGCAAGATGATCGCTCCCATCCTTGATGAAATCGACACCGAAAAAGCCGGTTCTATCAAAGTCGTGAAGGTCAACGTCGACGAAAACCCGAACACCGCTGCTCAGTTCGGTGTCCGCTCCATCCCGACCCTGCTGCTGTTCAAAGGTGGCGAAGCGGTTGCGATCAAAGTGGGCGCTGTGCCGAAGTCCGATCTTGAAAAATGGATCGAAACCGGCGCCTGATCGTTCGGACATTTCGAAGTCACAAAACCCGGTCAGATCTCTGGCCGGGTTTTTCTGTGTCTGAAGCAGCCGTGCGAACGCACTCTTCGGCGCAAAACATCGCCGGGAGCGTCTGAAAGGCAATTTTGATGGGAAATTTGGGAGGATCCTGACCCTTAGAAAGACGAAAGCCCACCGGGGGAGGAGGTCCGGTGGGCTTCGTTGCAGGATCCAAAACCGGGAGGAGGTAGTTTTGGATCGATCAGGCTTCTGGGAGGAGGAGTCAGCCTGAATTGCAGAAACTGGTGGCTTTCGCTTGGAAGCGAAAGGCTTTTTATTTGATCGCTGCTTCGCGAGCGATTGAAGTGATGTCCGCGCGGGAGATGCCCAGATCGGTCAGATCACGGTTGCTCAGGCGGTTCAGTTCTTCAACAGTGTCACGGTAGTTGCGCCACTGACGATAGTTTTTAACAACATTATCAAGCATGTTCGTCGTCCTTTGTTTCTATTGTGGCTTCATCGAGTTCTTCTGGTTTCTCTTCACGAAGCGCTCCGTAACTCGATTTAAAGTCTCGCTTCGTTGTCTGAAATGTATATAGCTCATAGCTTCTGGATTTACATCTCACAATTTTGCATGACTGGCTTGCGTGAGATGCAAAAATATTCATTCTTCAAAATTAGTTCATTCAATTTTGCATAGCTTAATTTCAGTCAAAATTTTCTTGTTTAACTTCATAGGCTTAGATTGCACCAAGAACTGACCGATTTTTAGTCGTTCTTTTGCATAATCCGGCCGGTGCATAATTTTCCACCAGCGCGTCCAAGCCTTTTTGTTTTTGAAAGTGGTCTTTTGCTCTTGAACCCTGACGATAGGCTCCCGAAAAGCGGCGTCAACGACGCAATTGGCGTTTGTATCGTTACAAATTTTCAGACTTTGAGAGCAACCGGAATTGAGTTTCACCGGCCAGCACGGGCCATGTCTATTTGGGAGGGGTACCGTTTGCCGCGAGGGCCGAGCCGGCGAGATAGAGGGAGCCGCCAATCAGGATCCGGGGGGCCACATTATGCTGTTGCAGGGAAAAGCGCTTCAGGGCTTCTTCAAGAGAGGCCGCTGCGGAGGCGGGAATACCCGCCTGCTGCGCCATGCTTGCCAGTTCGACCGGATCAACTCCGGCATGAGAGCCGGGAATGGGAACCGTGATGATTTCCCGCGCCAATCCCTTGAACGGAGCAAAGTAGCCGTGCGGCTTCTTTGTCACCAGCATGCCGATGATCATCAAGAGAGGCTTGGGTGCCTTTTCTTCCAAATCGGCAAGGGCTGACGAGAGAGCATGGCCAGCTTGGGGATTGTGCCCTCCATCGAGCCACAGCTCCGCATCGGCAGGCAAGAGCCTTAAAAGATTGCCTTCGGTCAGGCGTTGAAGACGAGCGGGCCAGTCCACCTTGACGAGACCCTCGGCGATACTGCGGTCGGGCATGTCGGGATAAAGCGTCTTGATCGCCGCGATTGCGGTGCCCGCATTGTCGAGCTGATGGCGACCACCAAGGCGCGGCATCGGCAGATCCAGAAAGCGATCCTCACTCTGGAAGACCAGCCTGCCATGCTCTTCATAGGACATCCAGTCCTGCCCGGCGTAGGCGACCGGTCCGGTGTGGGCACGGGTTGCTTCTTTCTCAAGCACCGCGCGGACCTCGTCAGACTGGGGCGCGACAACAACCGGCACACCGGGTTTGAAAATCCCTGCCTTCTCGCGGGCAATACCGCTGAGCTCGCTACCAAGGAAGCCCTCATGATCATGGGCGATTGCGGTGATGACGCTGAGCGCCGGGAAATCAATGACGTTGGTCGCATCAAGCCGCCCGCCGAGGCCGACTTCGAGAATGAGCAGATCTGCCGGGTTCTGGGCAAACAGCAGGAAGGCCGCAACCGTGGTGATCTCGAAAAAGGTGATGGGCGTGTCGCCATTGGCCTTTTCGCAGGCCAGAAGAGCTTCGACCAGCCGGGCATCCGAGACGAGGGTTCCGGCAAGGCGGATGCGCTCGCGAAAATGCACGAGATGGGGTGAGGTATAGACATGCACCCGCTTGCCGTCCGCCTCGGCCATGGCCCTAAGGAAGGCGCTGGTCGAGCCCTTGCCGTTGGTTCCGGCAATGTGAATTCGTGGGGGGCAGATGATGATGCGGATTGCCGAGCTTCTCCAACAGCGAAACAACGCGATCCAGCCCCCAGATCGATGCTCTTGGGATGAAGATCGATCATGCGATCAAGAATGGCCTCGGGCTGTTCCATCGTGTTTTTATCCTTACGGCGTGCGGGGTGCGCAAAGGGCGGTAGCCGGGTTGACGCGTGGCCGGAGAGTATCGGAGCGCAGTGCCTTTGTCGGCATCTGAATAGAGAACATCCTGCGCTTTATCAAGCACAGGATGTCGGGGTCTTTTTCATCTTAATGGCAGGGTTCAGAGCCGACGGCTCTTGTCCATTCCATCAAGGGGCCAGTCAGTCGGCCTTCTTGTCTTTCTTGACGGACTTGTCCTTGGCGGCGGGGGCTTCGACCTTTTCGCTGGCCTTGCCTTCATCCGCTACCTTGGCATCGTCTTTGCCCTTGCTGGTGGCGGCTTCGACGTCCGTTTGGGTCTCGTCTGTCAGCAACAAAGACTTCGCTGCGGTCATCATCCACATGCTCAGGGGTTGGCGTATTGGTGAAGAAGCGGCAGAGCCGGGCAATGACGGACTTGAGATCATGGCGATGAACGACCATGTCGACCATGCCGTGTTCCTTTAGATATTCGGCGCGCCTGGAAGCCCTCGGGCAGTTTTTCACGGATCGTCTGTTTCGATCACGCGCTGACCGGCAAAGCCGATGAGGGCTCCGGGTTCAGCCAGCTGGATATCACCGAGCATCGCATAGGATGCGGTGACGCCGCCGGTGGTCGGATCGGTGAGAACGACGATGTAGGGGAGACCTTCTTCACGCAGGGCCCTGAACCGCCAACGGTGACGCGCGGCATCTGCATGAGAGACAGGATGCCTTCCTGCATGCGGGCGCCGCCCGAAGCGGTGAAGAGCACGAAGGGGGTCTTGTCCTCAACGGCCTTCATCATGCCGGTGATCAGCGCCTCACCTGCGGCCATGCCGAGCGAGCCGCCCAAAAAGGTGAAGTCCTGCACGGCGGGCGGTCATGAAGAGGCCTTCGACCTCGCCCTGCGCAACACTCACCGAATCCTTGCGTCCGGTTTTGGCGCGGGCATCCTTCATGCGATCGGAATAGCGTTTGGTATCGCGGAACTTCAGCGGATCGACGGCGACCTCTGGCAGATCAACGAGCGTATATTTGTTCTTGTCGAAGAAATAACTGAAGCGCTGGGTCGCATTGATGCGCATGTGGAAGTCGGAGTTGGGCACGACATACTGGTTATGCTCCAAATCCCTGTGGAACACCATCTCACCGGGTGACCGGGCCATTTGATCCAGAGGTTTTCCGGGGTATCGCGACGGTTCAGAATAGAGCGAATTTTCGGTCGAACGACAGTGTTAATCCAGTTCACGAACCAATTCCTTTTGTCCCAATGCGGGATCTTGTCCTCGCGCGTTGGCTCAGGCCGATCTACATGATCTCAAGGCTGGCTACAACGCGGATGGTGGCTGCCTTGCGCTTGAGCGGGGCTCGGCATCACCTTTTCATCTCGATGTTGCAGGAAAATCGCCGCGCGGCAGAGACCCCTGTGGCGGACGCATTTCTCCGTAACCTTGCCAATCTTTATCATTCAAATATGTCAATGGCACGGGTAAATTTCAACGCGAAGACGCTTTTTCCCAAAAGGCCAGCAAAATAGCTTAACCGGAGGGGTGTTTCCCCTCCGGTTCGAATTTGTCTCACCTCGCGGTGAAAAGATACTGGAATCTACGGTCAGGCACGGGGCCTTGCGGCAAGCCTCTTCGGCCAGGACCGGAGACGATATCGGTGACGGCAGACACGGTGGGTTGCCGTTGCCTTGCCATCGGCATCAAGGCTGTCCTTGATCGCATTGACCAGCACCGAGCCGACCACGACCCCATCAGCATTGCGGCCAACGGCCTCTGCCTGATCGGGGGTCCTTGACGCCAAAACCGACAGGCCACGGGAAGTTCGGTGTGCCCCTTGATCCGCTCAACGGCCAAGGCGACCTTTTCGGCATCGAGAGCTCCAGAGCCGGTGATACCGGTCACCGAGACATAATAGACAAATCCGGAGGTGTTTTCGAGAACCTTCCGGCAGACGCTTGTCGTCGGTGGTCGGGGTGGCAAGGCGGATGAAATTGAGGCCGCCATCGCGGGGCAGGCAGGCAGAGTTCATCGTCATGCTCGGGCGGCAGATCGACCACGATCAGCCCATCGGCCCCAGCGGCCTTTGCATCGGCGACGAACTTTTCCGATCCCCAGATATAGATGGGATTGTAGTAACCCATCAGAATGATCGGGGTGTCGTTGTCTTCCTTGCGGAAGTCGCGGACCATCTGAAGCGTCTTGGCCATGGTCTGGCCACCCGCCATTGCTCGCTGGGTCGCGAGCTGGATGGGGACACCTTCTGCCATGGGATCAGAGAAGGGCATGCCCAGCTCGATCACATCAACGCCAGCCTTCGGCAGGGCCTTGAAGATTTCGAGCGAGGTGTCGAGGTCCGGGTCGCCAGCGGTGATGAAGCCGACGAGTGCGGGGCGGTTTTCAGCCTTGCAGGCAGCAAAGCGGGTATCAATACGTGTCTTTTCCATTGCTGTTGTTCCTGCTGCTTATTCCGTGATCGAGCCCTGGCCGAGATATTTGCTGACTGTGTTGACGTCCTTGTCACCACGACCGGAGAGGTTGACCACAATGATCTGCTCCTTGTCCATGGTGGGGGCGCGCTTGATCACTTCGGCGATGGCGTGGGACGACTCGAGCGCAGGAATGATGCCCTCGGTACGGCAGAGCAACTGGAACGCTTCGAGCGCCTCGGTGTCCGTTGCCGAGACATATTCGACGCGGCCCGTGTCGCGCAAGTAGGAATGCTCGGGGCCGATGCCGGGATAGTCGAGGCCAGCGGAGATGGAATGACCCTCAAGGATCTGACCGTCGCTGTCCTGCAACAGATAGGTGCGGTTGCCATGCAGAACGCCCGGCTTGCCCGCATTGAGCGAGGCGCAATGGGCATCGGTATCAAGGCCATGTCCAGCTGCTTCCACGCCGACGATCTTCACGTCCCGTATCCTCAAGGAAAGGATGGAACAGACCGATGGCATTGATCCGCCACCAAGACAGGCGCAAAGCATGTCCGGCAGGCGACCTTCGGCGGCCAGCATCTGCTCCTTGACTTCGCGACCGATGATCGACTGGAAGTCACGCACAAGGCGCGGATAGGGATGCGGACCGGCGGCGGTGCCGATGATGTAATAGGTGTTCTCGACGTTGGTCACCCAGTCGCGCAGGGCCTCGTTCATGGCATCCTTGAGGGTGCCTGCCCCGGCAGTCACCGGATTGACCTTGCCGCCAAGCAACTCCATGCGGAAGACGTTCGGAGCCTGACGCTCGACGTCGGTCGCACCCATATAGACCTCGCATGGGAAGCCGAAGCGGGCACAGACTGTGGCTGTTGCCACCCCGTGCTGACCGGCACCGGTTTCGGCGATGATGCGGGTCTTGCCCATGCGCTTGGCCAGCAGAATCTGGCCGATGCAGTTGTTGATCTTGTGGCTGCCGGTATGGTTGAGCTCTTCGCGCTTGAGATAGATCTTGGCACCGCCAAGCTCCTCGGTCAGGCGTTCGGCAAAATAGAGCGGGCTCTGGCGACCGACATAATCCTTGTGCAGCTTTCTGAGTTCTTCATGGAAGGCTGGATCGGCCATGGCCTCGTTGTAGGCCTTCTCGAGATCGAGAATGAGCGGCATCAGCGTCTCGGAGACGAACTGCCCGCCATAGATGCCGAAGAAGCCGCGCTCATCAGGCCCCTGGCTGATGCTGTTGGGCAGGGTGGAAGGGGTGTTCATGGAAATATCCTTGCTCATCGCTTGCTGTCCGAAAGGGGCAGGCGGTCAAAGGCTTTCCGCGGCCTGCCTTGCTCTCTGGACAAAATCAAAAATCTTCTGCCGGTCCTTAATGCCCGGCGCGCTTTCAATTCCGCTTGAGACGTCGACCCCCTTGCGGGTTGGTCAGGCGAATGGCCTCGGACACATTGTCCGGATCGAGCCCACCTGCCAGCACGAAGGGTTTCTTGAGCTTGAGGTTTTTGATCAGACGCCAGTCGAAGGCGATGCCATTGCCGCCGGGAAGTTCCGTGTCCGCTCCCTTGGGGGCTTTTGCATCAAACAGGAAGATATCACAGGCGTCTTCATAAAGAGGGATCGCGGCGAGATCTTCCTTGTCCCGAATGGTCAGCGCCTTCATGACCGGACGGCCATAGCGCTGCTTGATTTCCCGGATGCGGTCAGGGCTCTCGGAGCCGTGCAGCTGCCAGATATCGGGATTGATCGACTGGTCGATGGCCTCAAGCTCATCGTCACTCGCATTGACAGTGAGGGCGACTATGGACGCTTTGCCGCGTACCGGACCCACCAGTTCCTTCGCTTTCCCATATCCTACATGCCTCGGGCTCTTTGGAAAAAAGACAAATCCAATCCAGTTGGCACCTGCTTGCAAGCCTGCCTCGATTGTCTCGGGCGTTGATAGGCCCGCAGATTTTTACATACATGGCCCGATGGCTCCTTGCAACGGATTTGTCACGCACGGACGCTCAATCAGTCCGCAGAGACCTTCTCATAGATATATTGCGCGGCGGCCAGATCTTCAATCGCAGTGCCGACAGACTTGAACAGGGTGATTTCCTCAGGTCCCCAGCGGGAGCTGCACTTGTCCTGACACAGGCCGAAGAGATCGCCGCGAATATCATCGAGATCCAGCACATTCGCCTTGATCGGCTGGGTGATATCGCCGCCTTCTTTGGTCGCCCCTGCAAGCGTATCTACGTAAACGCGGGAGCGGCGGATTGCTTCGTCATCGGATTCACGCATATCAGGACGATAGGCTCCGACGAGGTCGAGATGGGTGCCCGGAGCCAACCACTCGCCCTTGACCAGCGGCGTCATCGACATGGTGGCACAGGAGACGATATCAGCTTCAGGGACCGCGCTTTTCAAATCGTCAGCCACTGAAATTTCAAGACCGAGGTCAGCGACCCGCTCAGCCAAAGCCCTCGCCTTGTCACCATTGCGGCCCCAGATCGTCACTTTCTTGATGGGACGAACGGCGCAGTGGGCGCGAATGAGATGGCTCGACAAGGCACCGGTGCCGACCATGAGGAGCGATGAGGAATCCGACCTCGCCAGATAGTCGGCAGCGAGTGCTGAGGCGCAGGCCGTGCGCCAGACCGTCAGGGTCGGGGCCATCGAGAACTGCCTTGACTTCACCATTGGCGCCGTCCATCAGCAGGTAGGAGCCGAGGATCGATGGCTTCAGAGCGCGTGTCTCGTTGTCGGGATAGACCGTCAGGATCTTGATGCCGATGTAACCGCCGTTTGACGTTCCGGCTGCCTTGGCGTCCTTCCAGGCAGGCATCAGAAGCAGGGTTGCGGCCGCCTGATCGGGAAAGTCGATCGTGTGATGATGGCGCACTGGGGTCACGATGTGGGATCGGAACGACTGGCGCAGAGCCTCGGTCAGGCTCGCGTAGTCCATCGCTTCTTCAACGTCCTTGGCAGTCAAGACCAACATCGCAATCGGCTCCTTCTTATTCGGCGCTCAAGGGATGGCCGCCCGCTCAGAGCATCACTGCGACCGACAAAAGTGTTAGAATATTTTTGACGGTTGAGCAAATCCCGACGGGGCAATGTGCGCAACTAACTGAATTTTCGGGAAAAAGCGTTACTCAAAAGCGACAATGCCAGCCGGTTTGGCTGGCATTGTTGATCTGCAAGCCCCATGTGAGACTTGATTTTCAATCTCCGGATGCATCTGCTCCATTGCATCAAGCAGCCGGCTTTGCGACATCTCTGCTGGTCGAGGCCGGAGCAGGAAGCTCGGGCAGTTGCCCTTTGCCATCGGACACCAACTTCTCCATGCGTTTCTGCTGGCGGTCCGCCTCATTGCGCCATTTCTGCGCTTCGTAGCGTTTTTCGCGTGCGGTGCGGCGATGGCGTCCCTGCTTGACCCAGGCCATGAAACCGCCGATCAGAATTCCCACAAGCAGCGCTCCGAAAATGATGAAATAGAGCGGCACGGAGAAATCGAGCGCAGGCTGTTCCGGAGAGAACGGGTCGAGCGCCAGCTTGACGTCGTGGCGATTGGCCACAGCGAGCGAGACAAGGACGATGCCGACTGGCAGCAGAATCAACAGCTGGAGCAGGCGCTTGATGACTTTCATGATCGAATCAAATCCTGGCTTGGCATGAAAGGCGCTTATTCGGTGTCTTCACCATCGTTCAGACGTTCGCGCATTTCCTTGCCGGTCTTGAAGAAGGGGACGAATTTTTCGGCCACAGGTACCTTCTCCCCCGTCCTTGGGTTGCGCCCAACCCGAGCAGGTCGGTTCTTGACAGAGAAGGCCCCAAAGCCTCGAAGCTCGACCCGATCACCGCGCGCAAGTGCGTCGGAGATCTCGTCGAGAATTGCATTGACGATATGCTCCACGTCTCTCTGATAGAGATGTGGATTCTGTTCTGCGATATGTTGTACCAATTCGGACTTGATCATCGCCCGCTCCCCTTCATTCGTACTATTATTCCGGAATCACACTTCAGATCCGGTTTGAGACGTATGCTGCTGGCCTTCATTTCTTCCGTCAAGCGTAATGTGCTCTTATTATTTGGTTTTTTGAGCCTGCCAAACTGAGACCAGTCCGTCAAGTTTCCCAACCTGATTTCGTGTTTCAAACAGCGCAATAAACGGCTCAGGGAGCCAATTTGCCACAACCTGACTGGCCAAACCGAAGGGAAGGCTGTTTCTGAGAGGTGCCGGCTTCCAATCGACCAGTTCAAGATCGCTTGCGAGTTTGTGCTCCTTGATGAGCCAATCCTTGGCCGCTTCCGGCCCACCGAGCTCATCCACGAGCTGCAGCTCAACGGCCTGACCACCGGTGACGACACGTCCGTCAGCCAGCTCCAGCGCCCGTGCCCTGTCGAAGGGGCGGTGTTTCTCAACCAGATCGACAAACCACTGATAGGAATCGTTGATCATGTTGGCGATCATCGCTTCTGCCTCAGGAGTATAAGGCGAGAAGGGATTGGGTTCTGCCTTCAGGGGAGCGCTCTTGATCGAGCGCATCTCGACCCCTACGGTCTTCATCAGATCGGTCACATCGGTGTATTGGAAAATGACGCCAATCGAGCCGGTGATCGTCGAGCGACGGGCAAAAATGCGCTCGGACGGCAGGGCTATCATGTAGCCTGCGGAAGCGGCAAGCCCGTCCATACTGGCAACAATGGGCTTTTTCTCACCCAGCTTGACGAGGGCCTCATAGATGGCTTCGCCACCAGAGGTCGCGCCGCCGGGGCTGTTGATCGCAACGACCACGCCCTTGACCTTGTCCGACTTGCCAAGCTCCTCAAGCAGCTTGAGCTTGCGCGTCTCACCGAGGATAACGCCATCGAAGGTGACCTGAGCGATATGGTCCTTGCCGTGGGCCTGGTCCGTGCCTTCAAAGACAGCCATCAACCCGAACCCGACCACCAGAGCGATCAGCGCGAGGATTGCGACAAGCCTCCACGTCGAGAGTTTGCGCCGCATCTGTCGCCGTTCCACCAAATGATCCGCGTCGAATGCCATTCTGTCTTCCCTTGTGGCCAAAGCCATCTGAATCGATTTTCGCAGCCTTGCAAGACCGCACGCTGATTTATCGCGCGGTCCCATGTCATTTGCAACGCCAATATCGGACTGAATTTGAAAAAGGGTTTGAAAATACTTGACGTCTTCGTGAGGACACCCCGCCACGGGACATCTCGTTTACCATGGCAGGCAACAAAAAACCGCAGATGCGAGGCACCTGCGGTTTTTCGATTTTCATCAATCCGCCCGTCGAGCGGAGAGGACCTTAGTCGTCGTCGCGGGCTTTCAGAGCTGCGCCGAGAATGTCGCCAAGGGATGCGCCAGCATCGGAAGAACCGAACTGTGCAATGGCTTCTTTCTCTTCTGCAACTTCGAGAGCCTTGATGGAGACGCCGAGCTTGCGGTTTTTCTTGTCGAACTGGGTGACGCGTGCGTCGACCTTTTCACCAACCTGGAAACGGTCGGTGCGCTGGTCAGCGCGGTCGCGGGCCAGATCGCCGCGGCGAATGAAGGCGGTCATGTCGCTGTCGACAACTTTGACTTCGAGACCGTTTTCTTTCACTTCAAGAATTTCGCAGGTCACGATGGCACCACGTTTCATTTCGCCGGAAGCATCCTCGAACGGATCGCTTTCAAGCTGCTTGATGCCAAGGGAAATGCGTTCTTTTTCGACATCAACATCGAGGATGACGGCCTTGACCATATCACCTTTGTTGAATTCTTCGAGAACCTGCTCGCCAGGACGGTTCCAATCCAGATCGGACAGGTGAACCATGCCGTCGACTTCGCCTTCGAGGCCAATGAAGAGACCAAATTCGGTCTTGTTCTTGACTTCGCCTTCGACGACGGTACCTGCCGGATGGGTGTCAGCGAAGACAGCCCACGGATTGTCGAGGGTCTGTTTCAGGCCGAGAGAAACGCGGCGTTTGACAGGATCGACTTCCAGGATCATCACTTCCACTTCCTGAGAGGTGGAGACGATTTTGCCAGGATGAACGTTTTTCTTGGTCCAGGACATTTCAGAAACGTGGATCAGGCCTTCGATGCCCGGCTCCAGTTCAAGGAATGCACCGTAGTCGGTGATGTTGGTCACGCGACCGGTGAATTTGGAACCAACCGGGTAACGCTGCTCGATTTCGGACCAAGGATCGACTTCCAGCTGTTTCATGCCCAGGGAAATGCGGTGCGTTTCCTGGTTGACACGAACGATCTGGACCTTGACGGTCTGGCCGATGGAGAGCACTTCGCTCGGATGGTTGATACGACGCCATGCAATGTCGGTAACATGGAGCAGACCATCGATGCCGCCCAGATCGACGAATGCGCCGTAATCGGTGATGTTCTTGACGACACCCTCGACGGTCTGACCTTCTTTGAGGTTCTGGACCAGTTCGGTGCGCAGTTCAGCGCGGGTTTCTTCAAGGATAACACGGCGAGACACAACGATGTTGCCGCGGCGCTTGTCCATTTTCAGGATCTGGAAAGGCTGCGGGTTGTGCATCAATGGGGTCACGTCGCGAACAGGGCGAATGTCAACCTGCGAGCGAGGCAGGAAGGCAACTGCGCCATCCAGATCGACGGTGAAGCCGCCTTTGACCTGGTTGAAGATAACACCGTTGACTTTTTCTTCTGCTTCGAAGGCTTTTTCCAGCTTGCCCCAGCTTTCTTCGCGGCGGGCTTTGTCGCGGGACAGGACCGCTTCGCCCATCGCATTCTCGATACGCTCAAGGTAGACTTCAACCTCGGAGCCAATCTCCAGACCACCGTCTTTTGCCTGGGCTCCAAACTCCTTCAGAGCAACGCGGCCTTCGACTTTCAAGCCAACATCGATGATTGCCATGTCTTTTTCGATGCCGACGACGGTGCCCTTGATCACGGAACCCTCATGGGGCTCATCTGCGCTGAAGGACTCGTCGAGAAGCGCGGCAAAATCTTCCATGGACGGATTAAGATCGCTCATAAAAACTCCTAAATAACCCTGCTTGTCAGGGCTTCGTCACGCCATTTGGTTCGTGTTTCACAAAGCTCTCTTCCGCCCGTGTTCCTGTGAGAAACAAGTCCATCCTTCGGTTGAAAGGAATGGTCCGGCGCGCATCCGGTCGACAGTGAGCCAAATTTTGCTGATATCCCGACACGCCGCGAAGCCGGAGCAGATTTGCACACGAGGCATGGACCAAAGCCCGTCCCGAAATGCAGCCGCCTTGCGCAACTTGCTGAAAACAAAAAGAGAAAGGATTGGGCCCAGACAGACAGGGCATGACAAAAAGGGCACTTTGAGCACCCTCGCCTTCCCCGTTTATTGAGCCTTCACTTCCTCAACAATGCCAACAGCTTGCCGGAATGCGCTTTCTATATCCAATTTTGATGTGTCAAGCAAGTGGGCATCTTCAGCGGGTAGCAGCGGCGCAACGGCGCGATTGGTGTCGCGCTCATCGCGTTTTCTGACATCTGCGAGCACCTGCTCATAGTCAGCGGACCCTCCCTTCGAGAGAATCTCGTCGGTGCGGCGGCGGGCCCGCACTTCGGGGCTCGCGGTCACATAGAGCTTCACGGCGGCATCGGGACAGACGACCGTGCCAATGTCCCGGCCATCAAGAACCGCCCCGCCGGGCTGATTGGCAAAGGCCCGCTGGGCCTGAAGGAGGGCCGTGCGCACTTTCGGCATTACGGCGACCTTGGAGGCGGCCTCGCCGATTTCGTGGGCGGACAGAATATCCCGATCGAGCGCCCCGAGATCAAGATCGAGCGCCGCACGTTCGGCAAGCACCTCGTCGTCAAGAGGCTGACCGGCCGTCAGCAACGCATGAGCAACCGCGCGGAACGTCAGTCCCGTATCAAGATGAGGAACGCCCAGATAGGCCGCCAGCCTTCGTGCCATGGTGCCTTTACCGGAAGCGGCGGGTCCGTCAATCGCGACTATCATCTGAGGGTCCTCGTGTGTCTTCTGCTTTGATAGGTTTGGCCGATCATATGCCTGACGGCTCTTGCTACGCCAGTTCAGCCTCAAGGAATCGCAAGGCGCGTATGCCATACCAACCAATCCGTTCTCCATCAACGAAGGCATGGGGAAAGTCAAGTAAGGCCAATTGTCCCTTTTGCCGCAAAAAAGGATAGGGCTCGGAGGAAAACAGTAGAAGCGTGGTCTCGGGATCGAAGTTCTTGAGATCGATCACCGAGTATTTTTCCTCAAAGGTCATGATCTCGACCCCGAGCCTTGCCAACAGGCTGCCGATGAAGCTGTCACGGCTCACCGCCATCCATGGCTGTTGCCAGATGAGATAAATGATCCGCTCGACCGGACGCACCGGCTCTCGCCCCCATTCGATAAGGCCAGGTAATGGGCACGGCATCTGCCACGGTTCCATGCCCCTATTTGCCACCACCTGCCAGCGTGAGGCCATGTCTTCTAGCGCTGGAACTTCGAGCAAAGCGAAAAGGTCGGTCATCACCCCGGCCATGTCGCTGATCGATTTCACATGAGTGACGTGGCAGGGGACCTCCGTCTGCTCGGCCATGAAGCGGGCGTTCTCTTCGCGATCAAGCAACAGGATATCCGGCTCAAGGCTTTTGATCTTGGGCCAGTCCCAATCCTTTGTGCCCGCGACAATAGGAATATCCTCAACTCCATCAGCAGGGTGGACGCAGTAGCGAGAACGCCCGACAAGCTGGATGCCCCCGGCAATCAGGGTTTCCGTCCAACTGGGAACAAGGGAGATGACGCGCAACATGATGAGCTATGAGAATAGGAACCGTGAAGGGTCGGTAGCCAGCGCTTTGGGGGACAGGCTCCCGGATCAATCGGGAGCCTATCAGACGCGAAAAAGGGTTGCCAGTGTCTGACAACCCTTTTGTTGGATGCGCTTCATTGGCGCAGCTCGGAGACCGCCTCTCGGGGCGACCCTTGCCCTGCCCTATGAATAAGGACGTGCTTCCCAGAAAAGCCGATAAAGGTTTTTCGGGAGCCACCGCAAGGTGCGGTGACGATTGGAATCAAGACTGCTACGGGTAAGAAGACAGCTTGCTGCATAGGTGTTCATGCTGATTCTCCATGTTGAATCAATGTTGTCGTTCTTCTTATTTCTACGTACAAAGATAGCGCAATTTTTGCGCCTTTCAAGAGAAAGTGCACATTTTGCACCGAAATCCGACGACATTTTCGATTTTTATGTTTAACCAAAGCTAAACAGGGGAATCAGAGGTAACCTCTTGTTAACACTTAGGAGAAATCCGCTCCCAATTGGCCCAGCAGAGAGGCAAATCCGGGAAACGAAGTATTGATGATGGCGGCGTCATCCACGGTCACTGGTTGCTCGGTTCCAAGCCCCAGAACGAGGAAGCTCATGGAAATGCGGTGATCAAGATGGGTGGTGACCGTTCCACCACCAAGCCCCGTGGCTCCGCCCTTCACGACCAGATAGTCCCTGCCCTCTTCGTGCGGCACGCCATTGGCCTTCAAGCCCGCAGCGACAGCAGCCAACCGATCGCTCTCCTTGACGCGCAGCTCCTCAAGACCCTCCATTCTGGTCTCGCCACTGGCGAAGGCGGCCGCAACACTGAGCACCGGATATTCGTCGATCATCGAAGGGGCGCGATCCGCTGGCACCGTGACGCCACTAAGGCTCGATGACCGGACCCGGATGTTGCCGATACGCTCGCCACCGCTTTCGCGTTCATCCTCGATGGTGATGTCCGCGCCCATTTCGATGAGGGTGGTGATGAGGCCGGTGCGTGTTTCGTTGAGCAGGATATCTTCGATGAGGAGATCACTGTCAGGAGTGATGAGAGCTGCCACGATGGGAAAAGCCGCTGAGGACGGATCGCCCGGCACGGTCACGTCCTGCGCCGTCAGTTCCTGAAGCCCTTCGATAGTGAGGACGGTCTCACCCGCCTCGTTCACCGTTTCATCCAGCGTCGCGCCAAAGCCGCGAAGCATGCGTTCGGTGTGATCGCGGGTCCTGATTGGCTCGATCACGGTCGTGGTGCCCGCCATATTGAGGCCGGCGAGCAGCACGCAGCTCTTCACTTGAGCCGAAGCCATCGGCACGCGATAGGTGATCGGTGCGGCCAGATCCGCGCCCTTGATGGTCAGAGGCAGACGGTCACCCGAACGCCCAAGCACCTCGGCTCCCATTTCGCGCAAGGGATTGAGCACCCGGCCCATGGGACGGCTCGAGAGCGAGGCATCGCCCATGAAGGTGGTGGCAAAGGCGTGCGCCCCCGCGATCCCCATGACAAGCCGGGCTCCGGTGCCCGAGTTGCCGAAATCAAGCACGTTCGATGGTTCGATGAGAGATCCGGTGCCAAGGCCTTCGACATGCCACAGGCCGTCGTCATCCTTGAGTACATGCGCGCCAAAAGCTGCCATGGCCTTGGCGGTGTTCAGCACATCTTCTGATTCGAGCAGGCCCGAAATGCGGGTTTCTCCACGGGCAAGGGTACCGAAAATCAGCGCCCGGTGCGAAATGGACTTATCCCCCGGTACACGTAGGCGGCCCTTGAGGCCTTTTGACCGTTTTGCAGAGAGCGGAGACAATTGCGTGGCGTCGTGTGCCATTTTTTCCTCTGTTATCTATGCTTTATTTATGGCCCGCGTCGTCATTTTCCTGTCGTCATCCAGCTTTCCGGGGGCCGCAATTGAGACCAAACAGGCACCGACTTACACCAAATTACGCACTGCGTCACGCCGACTGTCGGATAATTGCAGAATTTGCGCGCTCTTTTGCCTTTTAGCTTTTGACAGGCCGGGAAAGGTTAGCTAATGGAGGTGGTCAATCTGTAGGAACAGTCAACTAGTCAATGCGAAGAGGCAAAGCTGTGGCACGACCAGAACTGGGAACCAAGCGCGTCTGTGGTGATTGCGGCGCCAAATATTACGATCTCAATCGCGATCCCATCACTTGCCCGAAGTGCGGGACGATCTTCGAGCTGTCGAAATCCGCTCAGATCGAGGCTGAGGAGATCGAAGCGGAAGAGGATCTGGTTGTCGATGCGGACTCCAATGCGGATGACGCAGATGCCGAAGTGATCTCTCTTGAAGATGCAGATGCAGAACAGGCATCCGACATTGATGTTCCCGATCTCGAAGATGATGACAGCGGTGATGATTCCGATGTCTTCCTTGATGAGGAAGAAGACGAGGAAGCCCTCGGCGCCATCGGTCTCGATGTTGCCGTATCGTCCGACGACGAGGAATAAGATCCGGCCATCACAGGCTCTGGCCTTGAGGGGTCAGGGAACAGACATCCCTGACCTGCTCCATCCCGAGCGACTGTGATTGTAAGGATAAGAAATGCGCTTTGGCGCGGCAGCTCCTGCCGCGCTTTTTTCTTGTCCTGAGCTGTCTATGGGGACGCTTTTCACAAGCTGGGGATAGAATCCACAAATGCATGAAATAGGGTATTGATTTCACAAAGACCCTTCAATATGTTCCGCTCACTACCGCGACGGACTACCGTCGATGTTGTGGGGCTATAGCTCAGTTGGGAGAGCGCGTGAATGGCATTCACGAGGTCAGCGGTTCGATCCCGCTTAGCTCCACCATTTCCCTTCCCAAATCCTTCAGAATAGTGATCGTGAGCCGAAGCGCTGTTGTTCGTCTTCAGACCCAGAATTGCGACCAATCTGATGTGAGCTTTCCAGCCTGCTACAGATGACCCATGAGGCAAATCTGCGTGGCCAGTTGAGCTTGTGCGGGGGTATAGTTGACAAGGATCAGGAGCCTGAACCACAGCGCATCCTCAGAAGGCCTTGGCCATGCCCGACATCGAGCAAACTGACCGTTATTACTGGACCGTCAACGTTCCGCTGGCTACCAACCGGTTTGTCCTGCGTCAGCTTGCCTTCGTGCTGTTCTTTCCCGCGATTCTCGTCGCCCTGTTCATCTTCATCCTCGGCGTGATCGACGGCGATCCTGACGAGATGAAAGCCGCTCTTTCTGTCTTCGCACTGGTGGCCGGGATCTTTCTTGTTCTGATGGCGATTGCGATCCTGCTGGTGTTTGGCAACCGGATGGAGATGGCCTTCGATATCAAACCCGATGGCGTGCATTCCCACGTCATCGACAAGCGGGCGCGTTTCGGACGCCTGCTCGCCATTGCGGCGGGCTTTCTGACGCTCAATCCGACCCTGGCGGGGCTGGGACTGGTGGCCCATGGCAACCGCGGACGTCACACGGCATGGCGCGACATCAAGGAGATCGAGTTACTAGTCGATCAGTTCACCATCGTCCTGCATGGCAAGAGGCTCCCGCTTGATGCCGTTTTCTGTCTCGAGAACAATTATGACGCGGTGCTTTCGGCCATCCGCTCACGACTCACCTGATCCGTCACAGTCTTGCTTGCAAGGCAGTCATGAAGGGAGGGACAAATGCAACAACAGGACACGATGGCATGGCACGCCCGGGCCAGCATGGCCAGAGGGCCTGCGGCACGTCAGACAGCCCTTGGCATTATCATTCCGGTCACTCTGGTGGGCTTGGTGCTCGGTGGTGTGACGGCATATGATCAGGGCATTCTGGAAGGCCTGAGGATCTTCGGCTTCATTCTTCTGATCGCGGGCGTTCTGTTTGGCTTCAGCTATCTCATCGCCATCGCCTTCATTGTCCCCAAAGGGATCAGGACGGCTTTTCTGATGAATGAGGACGGCATCTATTCGTCTGCCGATGATGAACTGGTCGAAGAGATCATCGCTGCCGGTGGTGCTTTTGGCGCTGCGACCAACAATCTGACCATGATGGCGACACCGCTTTCTGCCAAGGCAGGCAAGGCCGGACATGTTCCATGGGACAGGATTGACAGCATCGTCGAAAGGCCGGTGCAAAATTACTTTGTTTTGCAAAAGGGAAAGCGGATGGTCTATGCCAATGAGGACAATTACACCGATGTCCGCGCCTTTATCCGACAGCATGTCGCCAAAGCCAAGGCCCGGCGGGATGCGACACAAGAGAGCGCTGCGGAATGATGCTGGCGAAGGCAACCGCGAGCGCATAGGTCCGCAGGCGACAGACATAAAAGAGGGACCCGGCTTGCTCCAGGCCCCTCCTGCTTTCACCACAGCCTTTTATGTGCTGCAGCTCTTGGGACTTTTCTACCCGGCTTTCTTTTTGTTGTAGACATCGAAGATAACGGCGGCGAGGAGGACGACGCCCTTGATGACCTGCTGCCAGTCGATGCCGATGGAGAGGATCGACATGCCGTTGTTCATGACACCCATCAGGAAGGCGCCGATGATAGCCCCGGTGACGGTGCCGACACCACCCGTGGTCGAAGCACCACCGATAAAGACCGCCGCGATGACGTCAAGCTCGTAGCCATAACCTGCCTTCGGCGTTGCCGTGTTGAGGCGGGCCGCAAAGACCAGCCCGGCAAAGGCCGCCAGAAGACCCATGTTGGCAAAGGTCAGAAAGGTCAGCTTCTCGGTGTTCACACCAGAGAGCTTGGCCGCCTTGACGTTGCCCCCAAGGGCATAGATCCGCCGACCAACCGTCGTCCGCGAGGTCAGGAAGCCATAGGCCGCAACCAGAACCGCCATGACGATCAGCACGTTCGGATAGCCGCGATAGCCTGCCATGATGTAGGACAGATAGTTGACGGCAAACAGGATCATCAGGATCTTCAGAACAAAGACCGGAAACGGCTCGTCCACATTGGACACTTTTTCTTTGGCCTTGCGGTCCTTCCAGGCGCTGTAAAGCAGGAACAGGCTGAGGATCAGACCCAGAGCAATCGTCAGGATGTGCGGGCGGCCTGAGCCGAAGAGATCGGGAATGAAGCCCGAGCTCAGCTTCTGGAAGCCGGTCGGGAACGGGCCGATGGACTGGCCATTGAGCAGCGCCAGCGTCAGACCACGGAAGCTCAGCATGCCCGCAAGGGTCACGATGAAGGCCGGGATCTTGTAATAGGCAACCCAGAAGCCCTGCAGCGCCCCGATGCCGACACCAACGAACAGGCAGACCACGATGACCACCAGATAGTTGATCTCGTAATTGACGATCATCACCGCAGCCAGAGCCCCGATGAAGCCCATCACCGAACCGACCGACAGGTCGATGTGACCGGCAACGATCACCAACAGCATGCCGATCGCCATGATGACGATATAGCTGTTCTGCAGAATGAGGTTGGTCAGGTTGAGCGGCTTCATCAGAATGCCGTTGGTGACAACCTGAAAGAAGACCATCACAACGACAAGAGCGATCAGCAGACCATATTCGCGCACGTTGGCTTTCAGATAGCTGCTGATGCCGCCTTTGTTTTCTTCGTCATCCGAATTGGTCGGAGAGGACTTGACAACTTGTTCCATTGTTTCAGCCTTTGTCCTTGATGATCATCCGCATGATCTTTTCCTGCGAAGCCTCGGAGGTCGGCAGCTCGCCAACCATCTTGCCTTCATTCATCACGTAGATGCGATCCGTCATGCCAAGAAGCTCGGGCAGCTCAGAAGAGATGAAGATGATGCCCTTGCCCTCTGCGGCAAGCTGATTGATGATCGCGTAGATTTCGTATTTGGCATTCACGTCGATGCCGCGGGTCGGCTCATCCAGGATCAAAACGTCCGGATTGGCAAACAGCCACTTCGAAAGAACAACCTTCTGCTGGTTGCCACCAGACAGGTTCACCACTTGCTGGGCAAGGCCCGAGCAGCGCGTGTTCAGCTTGTTCTTGTATTCAAGCCCGACACGGGTCTCCTCGTTGTCATCGATCACGATGCCCTTCGAGACCCCTTCCAGATTGGAAAGCGTCGTGTTCACCTTGATGCTGTTCTCAAGCACCAGACCATATTCCTTGCGGTCCTCGGTGACATAGGCAAGACCGGCGCCAACCGCCTTGTTGATCGTGCTGACGTCAACCGGCTGGCCCTTCAGTGAGATCTCGCCTGAGATCTTCTGGCCATAGGAGCGGCCAAAGATGCTCATCGCAAGCTCGGTGCGCCCGGCCCCCATCAGACCCGAGATCCCGACGATCTCACCGGCCCGAAGATTGAAGTTAACATCCCGGATCAGATGACGATCCGCATGGATCTGGTGATAGACGTTCCAGTTCTTCACTTCCAGAAGCGGCTCGCCAATCTTCGGCTCACGCGGCGGGAAGCGGTTGGTCAGCTCGCGGCCGACCATGTCCTTGATGATCTTGTTCTCCATCTCGACGGACTTGTCGCAGTCGAGCGTGCTGACCGTCTGGCCATCGCGCAGAACCGTGATCTTGTCCGCAACCTTCACAACCTCGTTGAGCTTGTGCGAGATCAGGATCGAGGAGATCCCCTGACGTTTGAACTCAAGCAGCAAGTCCAGCAGAGCCTCACTGTCCCGCTCGTTCAGCGACGACGTCGGCTCATCCAGAATGAGAAGCTTCACTTCCTTGGAAAGCGCCTTGGCGATCTCGACCAGCTGCTGCTGGCCCGTGCCAAGGTTGGTGATCAGCGTGCCCGTCGGCTTGTCCAGCCCGACGGTCTTGAGCAGCATCTCGGCTTCCGAATGGGCAAGGTGCCAGTCGATCACGCCATTCTTCGCGCGCTCGTTGCCAAGAAACATGTTTTCTGCAATCGAGAGAAGCGGCACCAGGGCTAGTTCCTGATGGATGATGATGATGCCTTGCTTCTCGCTGTCGGCGATGCCCGCAAAGGATTGCGTGTCGCCCTTGTAAATGATGTCACCCTCGTATGTGCCGTGAGGATAAACGCCGCTGAGGACCTTCATCAGGGTGGACTTGCCTGCGCCATTCTCGCCGACCAGGGCATGGATTTCCCCTTCGGAGACGGTCAGGTTCACATCACTCAAGGCCTTTACACCCGGAAAGGTCTTCGTGATTCCTCGCATTTCTAGAATGGTGTTCATATCAGCCTCAAGGAACCAATCTGTGTTTCGAGCTGAAGGGGCAGAGGGCGACAGCCCGGCCAACAAAGCCGCCGCCGCCCTCTTTCGGGAGGATCTTACTTGATCTGATCCATCGTGTAGTAACCGCTGTCGATCAGCACTTCCTGCCAGTTGTCCTTGGTGACGGCAACCGGTTTGAGCAGATAGGAAGGCACCACCTTGACACCGTTGTCGTAGGTTTCGGTGTCGTTCACTTCGGGTTCATTGCCCTGAAGGATTGCGTCGACCATTTTCACGGTTACGCCAGCAAGCGCACGGGTGTCCTTGAAGATTGAGGAATATTGCTCGCCTTTCAGCATTGCCTTGACGTTGGCGATTTCAGCATCCTGACCGGTGACAATCGGCATCTTCATGTCGCTGGAGCCGTAGCCAACGCCTTTGAGCGAAGAGATGATGCCGATAGCAAGGCTATCGTTGGGAGACAGGACACCGTCGACTTTCTTGTCGGTGTAGAAGGCGGACAGCAGGTTGTCCATGCGGGCCTGCGCGGTTGCGCCATCCCAGAACAGGGTGCCGATCTTGTCCATACCGAACTGGCCGGACTGGACAACCAGTTTGCCCTCGTCGATCAGAGGCTGCAGGATGGACATGGCGCCGTTGTAGAAGAAGTAGGCGTTGTTGTCGTCAGGCGAGCCGCCGAACAGTTCGATGTTCAGAGGGCTGTCGGCATTCTCGATATCCAGACCCTTCAGCAGGGAGTTGGCCTGATAGACGCCAACCTGGAAGTTGTCAAAAGTTGCGTAATAGTCAACGTTTGCGGAGTCACGGATCAGTCGGTCATAGGCGATGACCTTGATGTCGCTGTCTGCCGCGAGCTGCAGAGCGCTCGAGAGTGCGGTGCCGTCGATTGAGGCAATCACGAGGACGTTGACGCCTTTCAGGATCATGGTTTCGACCTGACGCAGCTGAGTTGCTACATCGTCACCGGCATATTGAATATCGGTTTCGTATCCGGCTGCTTCGAACTGTTTGACCATGTTATCGCCGTCATCGACCCAACGAGCGAGCGACTTGGTTGGCATTGCAATGCCGACGATGCCCTTGTCAGCAGCCATGGTGTTTGCGGTAGAGAAAGAAAGACCTACGGCCAAAGCCATAGCGCTCACGGTCGCCGCTTTGAGCAGCGCGCGAAATCCCAGCATAGAAAACCTCCCTTGCCGATTTCTATTTCGTTTTGAAACTGTAATCGTTTGTGTTGCAAAGCACCGTGAGGAAGCAGTTCCCGATCTTGAGACTAAGTCTGTATTAAGCCCGGTTCCTCCCTGGAGCTTGCCCGAGCGAATTTAATTTGGTTCTTAAATTTAATCAATAAAAATAATATCATTAAAGTCGTTTTTCTCATCTATATTAGGTGTTTATACGTGTTTTCCGGGCGGCAAATAGTGGATATTTCGCGAATCTTCACGTCAGATTTCATGCATTAATTCAGAAACTAAAATTTATAAAGGATCAGATTTGGGATCGGAATAACTTCGCGCATCCTTCTGGTGCAATCGTTTTTGGCGCAGTCGCACCTGACTGCCGTCCTGCTTTGACCCTGTCCTGAGGTGGATCACCCTCTCCCCCTTGTCGCGACTGACTTACCACGGCAGCTGCACGAGACATTCGAAATCGGACGAAGTCATCCTGACGGCATAAAGAAGGGGCGCCGCAATCTCTTGGAGGGATGGTTGCGACGCCCCTGAACGACGAAGAAAACTGATGGCGACCGACTGTTTCGCTATTCTTCGTCGTCTTCCAGTGTCATTCCGATCAGATCGAAGTCTTCGAAACTGACCAGAACCTTGTAGTCTCCGGGCTTGTTCGGATAGCGGATACGGACGGCAGAAATCGTCGCGTCATAGATCCATCCGGTCTCGGCCTCGGCCCATTTCTTGCGGTCGAGATATTGCTGGATCCGCTCGCCGTCGATTTCGACCCAGAATGCGCCCTTCTTCTCGTTGATGACATCCAGGACGACATCCCTGATCGGCGACGTGTAACAGCCTTCCCTTTGGAAGGAGAGCGTGACGAGGTCGCCCGCATCGAGCGTGATCTCGGTCTTGAGATAATCGCCATCCTTGAAGCGGTTGCTCTTGCCGTCATCCTCATAGAGCGTGAAGCTGTTGTCCCGGCAGGGCGCAACGATCAGATGGAGATGCTCCATCTCTTCCTTGGCGAGCGAGAAGAGACCATGGGTGGTCGGCACGATGGCATTATCCTTGAGGAACATCGGGATCGAGGACATGTCGACGTCCATCTCGATCACCTGCCCTCCGGCGTAGCGCTGATGGGTGCCCCACTCGTACCAGTCGCAGCCGGCAGGCAAGTGCACCTTGTGGCGCTTGACGCCCTTCTCGGTCACGTTGGCGACCAGAATGTCCGAGCCGAACATGAACTGGAAGCTCTCGTTGTCGAGCGTCGGATCGTCCTGGAACTCATAGACGAGCGGGCGCATGATTGGCGCGCCGGTTTCGCTGGCCTCATGCATCAGGGAATAGAGATAGGGTGTCAGGCTATAACGCAGGCGGATCGCATCGCGGATCGTGCCGGTATATTGCTCATACATCCATGGCTCGGTGACCGTGTTGTTGGTGTTGCAGGAATGGATCGAGAAGCGCGGCATGAAAATGCCGTTCTGGACCCAGCGCACGAGCAACTCTGCCTCCGGTGAAGGACCCTGAAATCCGCCGACATCCGCGCCATGGTTGGCAACCCCGGACAGTCCCATGCCGAGGATCATCGTGATGTTGTAGCGGAAGGTGTTCCAGGTGGAGGGGTTGTCGCCCGCCCACGTCTGAGCATAGCGCTGGATCCCGGGTCCGCCCGAGCGTGCAATCACATAGGGCCGTTCATCCGGTGTTGTCTCGGCAATGGCGACATGAGACATGCGCGACATGAGGTTTGGCAGGATCGCCTTGATCTCGCCCGAAGGCCGCGGCTTGCCATCACCATCACACAGGGACATGTGATCGCCGAGGTCATATTCGCAGTTGTCGTTCCAGATCGAGGAGGTGCCATATCCAGAGAGGTTGTTGACGATCATGTCCTTCCAGATCGCTCTCCCCTTGGGATTGGTGAAATCCATGAAGGAGCCCGGCCCGCCCCACCAACGATCCACATAGGTCTCATCGCCCTCAGCTGTCTTGATAAAGGCGTCAGCATCCTTGAACTGCTGATAGTAGGGATGGGTACAGAGGATGCCGGGCTTGATGTTGGGCGAGACCATGACGCCGCGCTCTTTCATCCGCTTGAAGAAGCCCTCGGGATCGGGGAAGCGGGTCTTGTTCCAAGTAAAGAAGTAGCGCAGGCCATCCGGCCCAACGGTATAGCCCGACGAAAGCTGGAAGCCGTCGACGGGGATGCCTTCTTCATTGTTCTTGTCGATGAAGCCGAGAATCTCGTCGTCGCACTTCTCCGGCAGCTCACTGTAATACATGGTCGAGCCAAGATAGCCGATGGAATAGCGCGGCGGCATCACCGTCTTGCCGGTCAGATCCGTATAGCGTTCGACGACGTCGGCAATAGAGGGGCCATTGATGAAGAAGAGGTCGACGTCGCCCCGGTCGGCAACCCAATAGCTGTAATGATGCCAATAGTTGGAATGCTCGCCGCCCATGTCGAATTCTGACGGCCAGAGATTGTGATAGAACATCCCGACGGCGCGGCGGCTCTTGCCCTGCAGCTTGATGTAGAAGGGAATGTGCTTGTAGAGACAGTTCTGGCGCTCTGCGTCATAACCGAGCGCATCCTTGGGTGCCATGCGGATCCGCTTGTAATGTTTATCGAGATAGCCCGAGGCTTCGCCGAAGCCGTAGTAGCGGTCATCGAGTTCGCGCTCCACATAATGATAGACCCGGCCCAGATGATCCTTCGAGAAGGATTTTTCCTTCAGATCCCTGTGCAAGAGGGTACCATCCGCATCGCGGATCTCGAGCCCGAAGGGATCTTTGGTCACGGACACCTTGAGGCTTGCGGTCTCGAATGTGACCCGTTTGGCACTGTTGGTGACAGACGGCGTGACGGGGGTCACCCGCGTGCGCTCGCCCTTGAACAGATCATCAAGATGATCCTCCCATGCGGTCATGGTGAGGACATAAGAGGCTTCATCAAAGGCCTCGTCGAAGCTGGCGCGGATTCGTACGATATCATCGGTCAGGAAGACGAGCCGTATCTGGGGGCCATCGGTCTTCAGCGTCACGATCCCGTCGGTTTCGCCAAATGCAAGCAACTGCCTTGCGATAATCATGTCTAGTCTCCTCTTGGGTGCGTCGGGCTGGCGCGCTGTCTCGCGCTGCGTCAGCCGCACCATGGAATTGCGGTTACAGCAGGCCAAAGAGCCTTGGCAGTCCGGTCGAGATCGCCGGGATGTAGGTGACCATCATCAGGGCGATGATGAGGGCGAAGAAGAAGGGCAGCAGCGGCTTGAAGACCTGTTCGATGGACACGCCCCCGACGCTACAGCCGACAAACAGCACCGCACCGACAGGCGGGGTCATGTTACCGATGCCGAGGTTGAAGATCATCATCAGGCCGAAATGCACCGGATGCATCCCGAGGTCTGTCGCAATGGGCAGGAAGATCGGGGTGAAGATCAGCACGGCAGGCGTCAGGTCCATGAAGGTCCCGATCAGCAGCAGGCAAAGGTTCATGATTATGAAGATCACGATGGGGCTGTCAAACTGCATCAGGCTCTCGGCGATCACGTCAGGAATGGAAGTGATCGCCATCACATAGGACATGATGCCGGAGGCCGCGATCAGGAAGAGGATCGAGGCGCTCATCACGGCGGTCGTGCGCAGGACTTCGAGATAGTTCCGCCAGGTCGCCATGCGGTAGACGAGCGAGAGGAGGAAGGAATAGACCGCAGCAACCGCGGCGCCTTCGGTTGCGGTGAAGACACCGGCGACAATCCCGCCAATGACGACCACGACCATCAAGAGGCTGGGCAGAGCATCAAGCACGATGCGTGCGGCTTCCGAACAGCTGGGTGTCGGCACGATGGGGTAATTCTTGCGGCTGGCAATGATGTAGGCAACGATCATGATCGAGAGCCCCATCAGGATACCGGGACCATAACCACCAATGAAGAGCGCGGAGATGGAGGTGCCACCGGAGACCAGCGAGAACAGGATCAATGGCCCGCTCGGCGGAATGAGAATGCCGCATGGTGCACTGGCGATGTTCACCGCTGCGGAGAAGGCGGGATCATATCCCTCCTTCTTCTGCAAGGGTGCCATGGTGCCTCCGACAGCGGCAGCAGCAGCGATGCCCGAACCGGAGATTGAGCCGAACAGCATGTTGGCGATCACGTTGGTGTGGGCTAGTGAGCCGGGCAGACGACCGGAAATGAGCTTTGACAGATTGACCAGCCGGATGGCGATGCCGCCCTTGTTCATCAGGTTGCCGGACAGGATGAAGAAGGGAATGGCCAGCAGCGTGAAACTATCCATGCCAGCAAACATCTTTTGCGTCGCCACGAAATAGGCGGTGTCCGCAGGCAGAAAAAACAGCGCCGTCAGGATGGACGAAACAGCGATGCCGACAGAAATCGGGACGCCCGAGATGAGAAAGGCGAAGAAGAAGCCGAACAGACAGATGGCTGCGAACAGCGCTTCGTCCATGTAGTTGAAGATGATGTCCATGTCGAAATTTCCAATGACTCAATCATGACCGAGGCGATCACGCGTCATCTTTCCTGTTGTTCGGAGTGCTTGTGTCCGGGCCGGTGCCGGGGGCCATCAGCGCAAGGATCGAGTTCATGCCCTGCAGCACGAAAATCAGCACCGCGGTGATCGGCAGGATGTAGTAGACCTGTCCCATCGGTAGCCTGAGGATCGGAGAGAACTGGTTCATTGAGCTTTCGACGGCGCGCATGCCGCCCAGAAAGAGGATGAAGAAGGCAAAGCTCAGCACCACCAGATCATTGAAGAGCACGAGCGCCTTGCGTTTTCTGCCGGTGAGCATGTCGGGCAGGATGCCAAGGGAGAGATGCTCCTTGATGCCAAAGGCATAGGCCGCACCGAGCAGCGCCATCCATATCATCGAAAAGCGGAGCAATTCTTCGGTAAACAGGGCTGGTGTCTTCAGAACATAGCGGGTGAACACCTGCCAGATCGCGAGTGCGACCAGCATCACCAGCATCCCCGATGTGATCCAGGACAGAGAGAGTTCGATATATGATTTGATTTTCCTGAGCATGACAGGCTTCCTCGCCAACTGGATGAACGACATCCCGGAAACGGATTGACCGCCCCTTTTTCCTGTCGGTCTTGTAAGAAGCAGCGGCATCCTCAGATCGGACACCGCCACTCTTCTTGGGGGGGGGGCTTATTCGGCAGCCAGAATATCACCGACCAGACTATCAATCGCAGCGTCCTTGCGATACTCGTCGTAGAGCGGTTTCACGGCTTCACGGAACGGAGCCTTCTCTGGATAGGAGAATTCGACGCCCAGTTTGGACTGGGCTTCTTCCATGGCCGTCTTGACCGCTTCACTCCAAAGATCGCGATGGAATTTGGTCGCATTGCGGGCCGCTTCCTTGACGATTTTCTGCTGCTCAGGGGTCAATTTTTCCATGGACGCATTGGCTATCACGAGGAAGTCCGGGATCCGGCCATGTTCGTCAAAGGAGTAATATTTGACGACCTCGCCGTGACGACCAAGGGTCAGCGCCGTCGGGTTGTTCTCGGCTCCATCGATCACGCCCTGCTGAAGTGCGGTGTAGATTTCGCCATAAGCCAGCGGGGTCGGCGTGCCACCCATCAGCTCGACCATCTTGATCGAAGTATGGGAGTTCATGACGCGGATCTTCTCGCCCTTCAGATCTTCGGGTTTGTTGATCGGTTTGTCCTTGGTGTAGAAGCTGCGTGCTCCGCCATCAAAGAAGGTCAGACCGACAAAGCCGCTGTCCTTGGAGGCTTCATAGATCTTGTCGGCAATCGGGCCTTCCATAACCCGATAGAATTTATCTTCGCTATCGAAAAGATACGGCAGCGTGAAGGCCTGGAAGATGGAATCGAAGTTTTCGAGAGATGATGCACCAACGCGCGTCATATCGACGGCACCATTCTGCAACTGTTCCAGAACCTCGCGTTCGGAGCCCAGAACCCCGTTCAGGAAGAGCTTGATCTTGACTTCCCCGCCGGTCTTTTCCTCCACCTCATCGGCAAAATGCTTGAGCGCCTGACTTGTCGGATGATCTTCGGCCAGGTTGTGCGCAAGTTTCATGCGAGTGGCAGCATTCACATTGCCTGCTGTGACCATCATGGCGACAGCGGCAATACCCAACATCAGCTTGTTCAATTTTCCTCTCCTTATAAATCAGCGGAACCGGCAAGTGATTCTCACCGTTTCGGCGGGCGACTCAACGTGAAAACATCGCCTCTTTTCTCCCAAAACTCGCCTCAAAACTAAACGTTTCGATTTAAGTTGATACTGAGGCTAACAAAAAAAGCGAAAAAGGCAATACGCATTTTCAGCTAGGAATCCCATTTCCTTCGTCTAATAAGCGGCAGATTTCTGCAATTATCGACATATAGGTGGAAATTTTATCCTCCGGTAAGTGAAATTATCAATTGCACCCCAGAGCGCCTTTCTCTAAAAATAATCTAAACGTTTCGATCCCGTTCGCACGAATCTGATATACTTGTGCGGCTCAGTGGATCAAAGGAGAAGACCATGGCAACTATGCGTGACGTCGCAAACAAGGCAGGCGTATCCATCGCGACGGTTTCAGCCGTCATCAATGGTGGCGTCAATGTCAGCGACACACTGACCAAGCGCGTTCAGGATGCCATCAAGGACGTTGGCTACAGACCGAATATCGTTGCCCGTTCGCTCAAGACAGGTGGCACGAAGACTCTTGTCTGCATTGTGCCGGGCATCATCAACCCGATCTATGCGGAGATTGCCCAGTCGATTGAAGTCTTTGCCAACGCCAATGGCTATGCCGTCTTTCTTTGCAATGCGCAGGAAGACAGCAAGCTGCAACGAAAATACCTGCATCTTGCACGATCGATGCAAGTTGCCGGAGGCATCATCATTCCCGCTGCCGAAAAGGACCTCGATGTCCAGCAGTTGCAGCAGGATCTGGGCGCCCCGCTCGTCGTCGTCGACAGGGCACCGGTGGATGATGTGATCGATTCTGTTGTCGTCGACAATTTCGAGGCGGCAGAACGGGCTGTTACCCTGCTCATCTCCCTTGGGCATCGCCGCATCGGGGCCATTGCGTCCTATCCACTCAGCACAACTTCGCTCCAGCGCATCGGCGGATATGAATCCGCCATGGCGAAAGCCGGTCTGTCGACCGATGGCCTGATCAGGCAAAACTGCTCGACCGTCGAGCGCGCCAAATCTGCTGTCTGTGAATTGATGAAGTCCGATCAGCGTCCGACGGCCCTGTTTGCTACTTATGAGCATGCGGGCATGGGGATCGTGCAGGGATTGAACAGTCTTGGACTGAGTTATCCGAAGGAT
Source organism: uncultured Cohaesibacter sp. (assembly GCF_963662805.1). Classification (NCBI taxonomy): domain Bacteria; kingdom Pseudomonadati; phylum Pseudomonadota; class Alphaproteobacteria; order Hyphomicrobiales; family Cohaesibacteraceae; genus Cohaesibacter; species uncultured Cohaesibacter sp. The sequence goes on along the minus strand of NZ_OY759860.1, from coordinate 36,959 downwards.
GTCTCTTTCATCACGTTCGACGGTGGCGCATGGGCGGATGCTCTGCACCCGAGCATCACCCGCGTTCGCCAGCCGACCGACTACATGGGTCGGGAGGCTGTCCGTCTGGTTCTGGAGCGTATCGAATCCAAATCCGAACTGCCCACTAGGCGCCTCGTTCTGGCGACCGAGTTTGTCGTCAAGGATTCCTGCGCAGCCCATGTCACCCGACCTCAGACAGTCTCTCCCGGCCAAACAACACCTTAGCTGCCATACGGGAGAAGAGGAATGAGCAAGAAGGTTGCAATTTACTGGCCGGGCGAATATGTGTCCGCGCCAAACGAACTCGCACGCCCGCAGGTGGAGGAATCGACCCGCCAGATGGAGAAGGCGCTCAGGCATCTGGGCCTTGACCCTTACCGCGTGGAGGGCTTTATCGACCGCCCGCACAAGGGCATCGAAAAGCTGGGTCACATCGACGATCCGATGATCGGCATCTATTGCCATTGGGTTTGGGGATCGCACATTGTTGACGGAGTTGCCGGCAAGGACAGCCCGTTGCTGCTCGCCAGCAATTTCAATCGCCAGTGGCCGGGGCTCGTCGGCATGCTCAACAGCTGCGCCTGTTTCGACGCCGTCAATCGCCCCTACAGCCGCATCTGGACCGAAGCTCCGGACTGGTCCGAAAACGACCTCTTCATGTCCCGGCTCGAAGAATGGACCACAACGGGCCGCATCCGTTACCCGGAGAATGACCTCGGCTTCAGCGCGGCCATCAGCCCCGAAGCCCATGCCACCGCGATGGAAGTCGCCCGAGAAATCCGCAGACGCCGCATCATGATCATGATGTTGGGCGATACCTCTCAAGGCATGATCAACGGCTATTTCGGTACGCGTCTCCTGACCCGCTACGGCTTTACGGAGAACAAGATCGATCAGGCATGGGTTCTTGAATGGGGTCAGAAGATCGCCGAAGAGCGCATCGATCAGGCTTTGCAGTTTGTTCAGGACAAGGGCATCACCTTCCATTGGCAAGAGGAAGCGCTCGATTGCTCCGATTTCACGAAGGAGCAGTCACGCGAGCAGTTGCGCGACTACCTCGCCGTGCTCGACATGATCAATGAATTCAAGGCTGATTGTCTCGGTTGGCAATTCCAGCTGGGACTTCTTGGCCTCCGACCCGCGTCCGATCTTGCCGAAGGACTGTTCAACTCGACCTGCCGCCCCGAAGGCAATGGCGACACGATTGTCTGTGCCACTGAGGCCGATCAAGGCAACGTCATCCCGGCCGAATTGCTCAAGCGCCTGCTCAAGCAGAAGGATCTCAACCCCTCGGTCTTCATGCACGACACCCGCTGGGCTGGTGAGCATGAAGGACGAACTGTCTGGATGCTGTGCAACTCGGGCAACAGCGGTGCCTATGCCTACAACAAGGATCCGGACAGCCTCGAAGGGGTGCACTCCTATCGTCAGGTTCGGCGCAAGTTCGGGCTCGGCGGCGGCACCTTTGCCGGTCTCGGCATCCCCGGAGAGATCACCTGGGCGCGGACCTTCCTTCGCAATGACGAACTCTGGATGGACATTGGGCGCGGCGAGATCGTCGATCTTCCCGAGGACAAACGCAACGAGTGGTGGAACGGTGCAACGCCGCAGTGGCCATTGCTGCCCGCCTATCTCGGCGTCGAGCGTGACACGATCATGGCGCACTATATGAGCAACCACATCGCCCTGTGCTACGGGGATGTGTTCGAGGAAATGGTCGCTCTTGCGCAGGAGATGGGCTTCAAGGTCCGCATCTTTGGCCAGAAGGCAAACGGGTGACGCCATGGCGAGAACAACGACCAACCCGCTCGGAACCCATATTCAGGTCTGGACCGCGAGCCTTCATCCCGATGACATCCGCATCGCTGCCGAGAAGGCCCATAGCTGCGGCTACGACTTTCTTGAACTACCGGTGCGCGACCCGCACAGCCTTGACGTGGATGGCATCGCCAAAGCGCTTCAGGACAACGACATGTTCTGCTGCACTCCGTTCCTGCACACGCCAGCAACTGACATCGGCAGTGAAGACAGAAGCATTGTCGCTAAGGGCGAAGCACTGATGTATGACGCCCTCAGCGCCGCCCGCGACATGGGCTCGCACCATATCACCGGGCCATCCCACACGGTGCTCGCTAAGCACCAGACCATGCGCACTGATCTCGAACGCGGCTATGCAATCGAGGTGCTGCAACGGGTTGCGGAGCGGGCCAAAAAGATGGGTCTCTCGATCAATTTCGAATGCCTCAATCGCTATGAGAGCAACTTCAGCAACACCTGCAAGGAAGCGCTAGACCTGATCGCCGCCATCGGCTCGGACAATTGCTATGTACATCTCGACAGCTTCCACATGAACATTGAGGAAGCCGATCCGGTTCGCGCCATCCATCGGGCGGGGAGCCGTCTTGGCTATTTCCATGTCGCGGACAATTATCGCGGCTATCTGGGCACTGGCTCGATCGACTTCAAGGCCCTGTTCAGAGCCCTTGATGACATCGAGTATCAAGGCCCGATTGCGCTCGAGGTCTTTTCCTCTGCGATCACCGATCCTGTCCATTCTGCCCGGTTGGCGATCTGGCAGGACACATGGTCGGACAGCATCGACATGGCAAGCCATGCGATGGCCTATATCAAGGGACAAATGGCAACCGCCAGCCGCCGCCCCTCCTGATCAGCAAAAAAGACGCCCTCTGCCGGATGGCTTGATCCGGCAGAGGGCGACATCCTCCGGCCAGATCTTACTATACGGCCCGCTTTGTGGCCGCGATCAGGGCCGTATGGAGCGCGAGAAAATCCGCCCGTGTCTCGAATCCCATGTCCGAGATGCGAAGATTGCCAAGGCCGCAACGGACACGAATGAAGCTGAAGGGCAGTCGGGCAGCATTGTCGAATGCGATGGTTTCAATGTCCCGGAAATTGATCGACACCACCCTATCGGACCAGACATTCTCGGGCATATGGAGCGCGGTATCGGTGAGGAATATGGCCCGATCCGTGCCGCGTTGGCGGCTCCACGCCAGCATGAGACGGATGCAGATGGCCAGCGAGACGAGCGCCAATGCGCCATAAATGAGGAGGCCGAACGGAAAGCCAAGATAGATGCCCACGAAGCGATCCGGTTCGATCCGCATCATGAAGAGCATCAACCCACCGAAGATCCCGATAAGAATCGTGAGCAGAAGGGTCGACGGCCCCTGCAGGCGGTAGGGAAAGACGGTTTCGCCCTCGTCACGCATAGAACAGATCCCAAAGGATGAAGGCTACGGAGAGCAGCAGGGCAACAAGAACCACCACCGAGATCACGCGGCCCCTTTTGCGTGCTGAGGCTTTGTCTTCCGGCGTCAGGAAGATCTCGTCTTCGAGCGCCACAGTCAGCCGCTCACCCTTCCGCTTGCCGACCACCGGCATCTTGCGCATTCGTCCGAACAGGCTGTCAAAGAGGGTGTAGCCACCAAGCGCGATCAGAAAAAGGCCGACGATCAGGTTTCCCGGTGGATCCATCACCCAACAGGTAAAGAGCCCAAGCAACAGGAGCAGCGCACTTGAGATGGCTTGCGATATCCGGTCAGAGGATCCTTCGAGGAGTTCCTTGTGACCGCAAGAATCGCATTCGAACAGGGCGCGAATACCTTGTCCACCCCATCCGCCGCCACGGGTTGCCCGTCTTGCGATGAAATCATCCTTGGCGCAGTTGGGGCAGCGACGGATTTCCTTCGGTAATCTGACAGCTTCACTCATGACTTCGCGGCTCTCTTGGCGTGACATCAGGACGGTCTGAGCAAGGCAGGCTGGCCAAACAAGCGCCGGCTTGCCTTATCAATTCTGCCCTGAGAGTGACCCAAAAGAGTTTGAAATCAAATAGGCAATCCTACCTGATACATCTGTAGCGTCTGTCCATTTCACCTTGCCGCAAAGACCTCAGGCGAGGAACTCGATGAGCCCCGCAGCGCCCTGCCCGCCACCGATGCACATGCTGACGACGCCGAGCTTGGCCCCCCGTCGCCGGCCTTCGAGCAGAAGATGGCCGGTCATGCGCGCCCCGGACATGCCGTAGGGATGGCCGATGGAAATGGCTCCACCGTTGACATTGAGCTTGTCGTTGTCGATGCCGAGCCGATCCCGGCAATGAAGCAACTGAGAGGCAAAGGCTTCGTTGATCTCCCACAGATCAATGTCGTCAATGGTGAGACCGTTGCGCGCGAGGAGCTTGGGGATGGCATTGACCGGGCCGATCCCCATTTCCTCTGGCGCACAGCCGGAGACAGCAAAGCCACGGAAGATACCCAAGGGCTTGAGGCCACGCCGTTCGGCCTCGCCCGCTTCCATGAGGACCGAGGCGGACGCGCCGTCGGAGAGCTGGCTGGCGTTGCCTGCCGTGATGCACTTATCCTCGCCCATGACCGGATTGAGACTGGCTAGCCCTTCAAGGGTCGTTGAAGGACGATTGCACTCGTCCTTTTCCAACGTGACGCTTTCCTTGCTCGTCTCACCGGTCGCCTTGTCTGTGACCAGTTTGGTTGCCGTATGGGGCACGATCTCGTCGGCGAACAGGCCCGAGGCCTGCGCCGCAGCGGTGCGCTGCTGGCTCTGGAGTGCATAGGCGTCCTGATCCGCGCGCGAAATGCCATAGCGCTCGGCGACGATCTCTGCCGTCTCGATCATCGAGAGATAGTAACTATCCGGCACATTCGGGTCACGATAGCGATAGTCATTCCATTGCTTGTTCTGAACGAGGGAAATGCTGTCGAGTCCTCCGGCCACGGCCACGTCGACACCGTCTGCAACAATCATGTTGGCGGCGATGGCGATGGCATTGAGCCCGGAGGCACATTGACGGTCGATGGTCGATCCGGCAACGGAGTTGGGCAACCCGGCCGCCATGACGATATGGCGGGCGACATTGATGCCGGTGCTGCCTTGCGTCAGGGCCGAGCCGAAAACCAGCTCCTCGATGGCGTCCCCTTCGAGATCGGCCCGTTCGATGGCTGCCTTGACTGCATGCGCACCAAGGCTCGGGCCTTCGAGATTGTTGAAAGCGCCCCGGTAGGCCTTTCCGATGGGGGTGCGGGCGGTCGAAACGATGACGGCTTGGCGCATGGAATTCTCCGTGGGGCTTGCTGGTTAGAGCTTTTCGGTGCCGCACCAGTTGGCGATGAACAGGGCGGTGGCTTTGGTGATCCGGTTGATGCTCTCGATGGAGACGTGCTCGTTAAAGCCATGGATGGCTTCTGCCTTGGGGCCATAGACGAGCGCGGGCGTATCGGCATAGAGCCCGAAAAAGCGGGAGTCGGTTGTCGCTGTGATCGCCACCTTGCCGAGAGGCTCGCCCGTGACCGCCGTGTGAGCGGCTTCAAGGGTTGAGATGCTCGCTACCGCGCCCTCGCTGGTGTCTTCCGACAGAGCATAGCCTTCGGCCAAGAAGCCGTGATAGACGACAGAGGGCTTGTTCTCTTTCAGGAATACATTGCTTTCTGCCGCCTCCAGCAGCACTGCCTCGATTTCGGCGCGCATCGCATCGATGCTCTGGCCGGGATAGACCCCCATGCGGACATCGAAGACGCACCAGGCCGGAACCGAACTCGTCCAGTCCCCGCCAGTGATCTTGCCGACATTGAGATTGAGCGGGTGGTGATGATGGGCAAAATCGGGATGACGCAGGTCCGGCCCGTTCCACTTGTCCTCCAGCTTGTGCAGGGCATTGATCAGCGGGATGGCTGCCTCAATGGCGTTTGATCCGTCTCCGGCATAGGCAACATGGGTCGGAAGGCCCTTCAGATGAACCTGAAACCAGATGACCCCGACCTGTGCCGTCACCAGCGCTTCGCTGAATGGCTCGGGAATGAGCGCAGCATCGGCCTTGTAGCCGCGTTGCATGCAGGCAAGGGCACCATTGCCGGTGCATTCTTCCTCGACCACCGACTGGAAGAAGACATCGGCGGCAGGAGCCAGTCCGCAGGCCTTCAGGGCATCAAGGGCGAAGAGGTTGCCGACAAGACCGGCCTTCATGTCGCCCGCGCCGCGACCAAAGAAGGCGTCTCCATCGATGTGAGGCGCGAAGGGCGGCGGATCCCACATGTCGAGCGGGCCTTCCGGGACCACGTCGATATGGCCGTTGAGGATCAGGGATCGCCCGGTTCTGGCTTTGCTCTTGTGGGTGCCGACCACATTGACCGCATCCTCGTAAGGGCCGATCACAGGCGAGAAGCCCGGCAGGTGGCGGATATCCTCCACGTCGATCTGCCAACGGTCAACACTGAGGCCACGTTCCTTAAGCTCTCCGGCCATGAAATCCTGAGCCGACTGCTCCCTGCCACGGGTCGAGGGGTGGCTGACCAGTTCTTTCAGAAAATCCAGCTGATCATCAAAGCGTTGATCGACGGCAGACAAGAGGGCCGTTTCCAGTTCCCTATCCATGAGCGTGTCTTTCTCTGTTCTCTCGGGTTCACTCGGGCTTCATTCTTTGGGTCAGGATCGCTCGGGCTTGGTTGATTGGGTCGTGAGGGTGTTTCGTTTTGGTGTCAGAAAGTCGGGATCTCTTCCTCAGGCAGAGCGAGAGGAGCACCGGTCGCCGCGATCACGTCCTCAAGCGAGACGCCATCAGCCAATTCCCTGAGGCAGAAACCGTCCTCGGTCACGTCCACGACTGCCATGTCGGTGAAAATGCGCGACACGCAGGCATGGGCCGTCAGCGGCAGGGTGCAGGCCTCCAGCAGCTTGGGCTTGCCCTTGCGGTCGGTGTGGGTGGTCAGGACCACCACGCGCTTGGTCTTCTGTGCCAGCTCAATACCACCACCAACGCCGGGTGAGAATTTACCCGGGATCTTCCAGTTGGCGAGGTCGCCATTCGAAGCAACCTCGAAAGCTCCGAGCATGGTGAGATCAAGCCGCCCCGACCGCACAATGGCAAAGGACACTGCGCTGTCGATGAAGGCCCCGCCGGGCAAAGCCGAGATATAGGCTCCACCCGCATCGATGAGATCCTTATCAGCCTCGTTATAGTCGAGCACTGGCCCGACCCCGACAAGGCCATTTTCCGTATGCAGTCCCACCTCGAGATCCTTGTCGAGATAATTGACCACGCGGGTCGGCAGACCGATGCCGAGATTGACCAGCATGCCGGGCGCGATCTCGCGTGCGGCACGGGCGACCATTCTGGTTTTAGCGTCGGACAATGGCATATTCCTCGTGCAACTGGTCGATGGGCACCACATGATCGACGAAGGGACTCGGCACATGGATCGCGTCCGGATCCAGCCCGCCGAGCGGCAGATGATGGACGCTTTCGGCGATGACGCAATCAGCGGCCATGGCCATCAGCGGATTGAAGTTGCGGGCCGTCTTGGCAAAGCAAAGGTTGCCGACCGGATCGGACTTCTCGGCGTGGATCAGAGCCACGTCGGCCCTCAGCGCCGGTTCAAACAGATAGGTGGTGCCTTCAACCTCCACCGGCTTCTTGCCCTCACCCAGTTCGGTGCCAACCGCTATGTCGGTGAGAAAGCCCGCAAGACCGGAGCCGCCGCAGCGGATGCGCTCGGCAAGAATGCCCTGGGCGCAGAATTCGACTTCGAGTCGGCCTTCATTCATCATGGCGATGGCGTTGGTATTCAGCCCCAGATGGGTGACGATCAGCTTGTCGACCTGACCTGCCGCCAGCAGATGATCGATGCCCATGTCCTTCTCGTTGGCGTCGTTCTTGACCAGCGTCAGGTGCTTCTGACCCTGCCGGACCAGCTCGGGCGATCAGGTTGAACGGGGTTCCCGGCACGCCGAAGCCCCCGACCATGATCATCGCCCCATCGGGGATATGTGCGACGGCTTCCTCAATGCTTGTGGATTTGGCAGGCAGTCTCATGAGGCATTCACCGGCAGGCTATGCTTGGCGGCGAAGGCATCAAGGCAATCAACGAGAATCGCCATGATCTCATCAATCTGCGCCTCGGTGACGATCATCGGCGGACAGACGAGGAAGTGATCGCCCTTCACCCCGCCGCGGGTGCGGCGCGAATAGATGATGAGACCACGCTCGTAGGCCATTTCGACGAGATCAAGATAGGCGTTGTACTCCTTGGGCAGCGGTTCCATGGTCTCAAGGTCGCTGACCAGTTCGAACGCCAACAACAGACCCTTGCCACGCACGTCGCCAATGAAGGAATAACGGTCCATGAGACCGGTGAGGCGCGCCTTCAGGAGGTCTCCCATGGCGGCACAATTGTCGATGAGGCCGAGGCGCTCAATCTCGTCGAGCACCGCGACGCCAGCCGCACAGGCAAGGGGGTTACCGGCATAGGTGTAGCCATGCAGAAACCCACCTGCATCGAGCAGGGCTTCGACCATCGATTCCCGTGCCACCACCGCGCCGAGCGGCGCATAGCCTGCGGCAAAGCCCTTCGACATCGCCACGATGTCGGGAACGATGCCCCAGTGATTGGCTGCAATGAAGGCACCAGTGCGCCCGACACCGGTCATCACCTCATCATAGATCAGCAGGATACCGAACTCGTCGCAGATCTCGCGGATACGGCCATAGTAGCTGTCAGGCGCAACGAGGGCTCCGGTTGAGGCCCCTCCGATCGGTTCCATGAGGAAGGCAAGGACTGTTTCCGGCCCCTGAGCGATGATCTCGTCGCGCAGCAGTTCGGCATATTTCTGGCCGCGCTGTTCATCGGAGAGATTGTCGCGATCCAGATAGCAGGTCGGCGCGGCAATCTTGGGCATATCGCGCATCATCGGATCGAACGGGCGCGCAAGTGGATCATAGCCTGTGAGCGCCAAGGCCCCGAGGGTGCAGCCATGATAGGAGGGGAAGCGGGAAATGACTTTCCAGCGTCCGGCCTCGCCTTCGGTGATCGCATATTGGCGGGCGAGCTTGATGGCACTCTCGACGGCTTCCGAACCGCCGGAGACAAAGAAGACCCGGTCCAGATCACCCGGCATCAGACCGGCGACCTTGGTGGCCAGAGCCTCGGAGGGTTCGGTGCGAAAATGCAGCCGATAGCCGAAGGTGGACTTGTCCATCTGGGCCTTCATCGCGGCCAGCACATTCGGGTTGGAATGGCCGATGTTGGAGACCATGGCGCCCGACGAGCCGTCGATATAGCGCTTGCCGGACCGGTCGAACATATAGATGCCTTCGGCGTAATCCAGAAAGGGTCTTGGCTGTCTGGACTGATAGAAGAGATGAGATTTTTCTTCACTCATTTCGCGTTTTCCAAATGCTTGCGGAGGAAATCCTTGGTGCGATCCTTTTGCGGATTGCGGAAGATGACATCGGGCGGCCCTTCCTCGACGACAACGCCGCCATCCATGAAGAGCACCCGGTCGCAGACCGCTTCGGCAAAGCCCATCTCGTGGGTGACGATGATCATGGTCATCTGCTCTTCTGCGAGCATTTTCATGACCTGATTGACCTCTTCGACGAGCTCGGGGTCGAGCGCGGAGGTGGCCTCGTCAAACAGCATCAGTTTGGGTTTCATGGCAAGGGCGCGGGCGATTGCGACGCGCTGTTTCTGGCCGCCGGAGAGCTGCGAGGGGTAATAGTCGACCCGATCCAGCAGACCGACATGGTCGAGCTGCTGCTCGGCAAGCAGGCTCGCGTCCTTGTCGGACATGCCCTTGAGGAGTTTCGGCGCGAGGGTGATATTCTCTCTCACGGTCAGATGCGGGAAGAGATTGAAATGCTGGAACACCATGCCGATGTGCTGGCGCATCTCGTTGATGTGCTTTTCATACTGAGCATGGGGCAGGAGCTTGTTGACCTGCACACCATCAAGCCAGATCTCACCCGAGGTCAGCGGATCGAGGTCATTGATAGCCCTCAGGAGCGTCGACTTGCCCGAGCCGGAGGGGCCGATGATGGCGACGATCTGCTGGCGGTCCACCTGCAGACTGATGTCCTTGAGGACCTCGAGGTCGCCATAGCATTTCTGGGCATGACGGATATCGACAAAGGGTCGTTTGCTGTTCATGGCTTCTATCCTTGGGCTTGTCCTTCAGACGCGGTTATCAGAGCGCATCTAGCGTGAGGCTTGTACACGGCGCTCGAGACGACGCAGCACCGCTTCCATGCCCAGGTTGACGACGTAGTAGCAAACGGCTGCCACGGCATAGAATTCGAAAGGTCGGTAGGTTCGCCCGATGGCGAGCTGGGCCGACAGGGTCAATTCGCTCACGCCGATCACCGAGACGAGGGCGGAGTCTTTCAAGAGAGCGATCATGTTGTTGCCGATCGGCGGGATCACATCGCGCACTGCCTGCGGGATCACCACATAGCGCAGAGCATGGCCCCGGCTGAGGCCAAGGGTGCGGGCCGCTTCCATCTGCCCCTTGTCGACGGCGATGATCGCGGTCTGGATGAGTTCGGAATTGTAGACTGCAAAATGCAGCCCCAACCCCAGCGATCCGGCGACAAAGGCGGGAAGATCAATCCCGATCTGAATGAGGCCGAAATAGATGAGAAACAACTGCAACAGTAGCGGCGTTCCCATGAAGAGCCATTCGAAGACCTTCATCGGCCAGCTGATCACGCGGGGTGCATAAAGAGCAATGACGGCGAAGAAGATGCCGCCAAAGAAGCTGAGCACCGCCGCTGTCGCCGTGATAGCAATGGTCCAGAGCACCCCCACCAAGATGACGTCGATAAATCCCGGTACGACTGAGAAATCAAGCCCCATGACGGCCTCCGACGATGAATGTCACGCTGAGTTGGGTCATTGGATCCGCACCTTCCTGTCGAGCCAGCTGATGCCGCGCCCGGTGGCATAGATGATGATCATGTAGAGCGCGCCAGCGAGCATGAACATCTCGAAGGGCTTGTAGGTGGAGCCTATGAAGCGCTGGGCGGTGTAGGTCAACTCGATCACCGAGATGGCGGCGACCAGCGCCGTGCCCTTGATGAGCGCATTGATGTTGACGCCGAGCGGGCGGACCATCAGGCGGAAAGCCTGTGGCAAAACCACATAGCGCATGGCCTGCCATCGGCTGAGGCCGAGCGTGCGGGCCGCCTCGGTCTGGCCGCCATGGACAGCGACGATGGCTCCGCGGATGGTTTCGGTCATATAGGCACCGATGTTAACACCAAGCCCGATGACCCCGGCCTCGAAGGCATCGAGCTGGATGCCAACCTGCGGCCCACCGAAATAGAGCAGGAAAAGCTGGATAAGGGCGGGCGTCCCGCGAAAGAGACTGACGTAAGCCGCGCCGATCCAGCGCAGAGCGTCAAAGCGGGACAGACGAGCTGCAGCCCCGAGCGATCCACAGATCAACCCCAGAATGGCCGTCAGAACGGACAATTCAAGGGTGACCAGTGCCGCCTCGAGAAAGTGAGGATAGACTTTGAGGATCAGGTCCACATCCATCGATCAGGCTCCTCAGTGATGGTCCTGGCGTTCCAGAAGCGGCAGCTTCCGGATTTCCATGACAAGTTCGGTCGTTTCCTTGATGGCTGCCTCAAGAAAGGCCTTGCCATTTTCCTCGGTCGCGACCGTGGGATCTCCCATGGTGCCATCAGCGGAGACAGAAGACCACCAGCGCATGAGCATGGCCTTGCCGCCACCACGAGCCAGATCGAGGTTGAAGAAGCGACTGTCCGGGTCATGCAGGTTCTGGCATTCGGCCTTGTCCAGATGCACCAGATCGGGGTGGAGATACTTGTAGATGGCCGCCTCGAACTCACCGGCATGAGCGATGCCGCCGGTCTCCGAGGCCCGGATTTCGTTGATCCGGTCGGAGCAAAGGTTCCAGTAGGAGGCCGAGACGCAGATGATGCCGGTCTCGATGACCGTCTTTCGGGCCGACAGATCAAGGATCGGATGATTTGAGCCGTGCGAATTGAGCAACAGGATGCGACGGAACCCGTGATGGGCGAGGGACTTGGTAACGTCGGTCACGAAGGCGATCAGGGTTTCGGGCTGGATCCAGATGACGCCCGGAAAATCCTTGTGATGCTCGTTGAAGCCATAGGCGATCGGCGGCATGACGAGCACTTGCTCGGGGATTGCTGCTGCGACACCATTTGCCACAGCCTTGCCCAGCACCGTGTCGGTATCGAGCGGCATGTGGGGGCCATGGTCTTCCGTTGCCGAGACGTTGAGGATGACGACCCGATCCTTGTCGGCATCGCGCACCTCTTGCCAGCTCAGCTTGCCATATTCAGTCTGCATGGAGATGACTTTCGCGCAACCGGCCCGCCGCGCGGCGGCGGACCAGATGAAATGCAAAAATGTTGGAGTGGTCCTAGCGGATGTCGCCGCCAACCCATTTTTCGGCAATCTCGACATAGGTGCCGTCTGCCATCATTTCGTCAAGCGCCTTCTGCATGGCCGCTTTCAGCTCGGGGTTGCCCTTGCGAATGGCGATGCCCGCGCCGAATTTTTCGGCGTCGAAATCCTCGATCATGGCGTATTTCTGGCCGGTTTCCTTCATGGCCAGCATAGCGGCGATGGAGTCATTGGCGATGGCATCGACGCGGCCATTTTCGAGCTCAAGGAGCAGTTCCGGCAGCCCCTTGTAGGTGCGGACATTGTAGCCCTGCTCACGAGCCCACTGCTCATGGGTTTCACCAAGGGTCACGCCGATCTTGGCATCCTTGAGCTGGGAAACACTGGTGAATTTGGAGCCTTCCTTGGTGAAGATGGCGCGTTTGGTGTTGTAGTATGGACCAACGAAGTCGACGACCTTTTCGCGCTCTTCGGTGATCGACATGGAGCCGACGATGGCGTCATATTTCTTGGCGAGCAGACCGCCAATGATGCCATCCCACGCGGTGGTTACGATCTTGGTTTCCAGACCCATGCGTTTGGCGATTTCGGTGCCGATGGACGGGTCGAAGCCAACAACCTTGTTTTCGTCATTGACGAAGTTGAACGGAGGATAGGCGCCGCTCATGGCGATGCTGATCTCTCCCTTTTCCTTGATGGCCTCAAGTTCGTCTGCAAGAACCGGAGCGGTAATGCTAAGGCCTGCCAGAACGAGGGTGCCGGTGGCTGCGACGACCTGCAACAAGCTGCGACGGTTGAACATGGCTTTCTCCTGTTTGAAGCTCAAAACTGTTCCCGGGGTGTAATTGCCTATTTTTTAGCAGTGACTAAATTTTTGTCACCTTGCGCCAAACCTTGCATGGGCTGTATCATCAATCAAATAAATAATTCCGATTTTAAATATAGGTAATATCTATAATGAGACCCTATGAGCAACGCTTTTCGTGGAATCTGGACTGGAATCTGCTGCGCACCTTCATGGTTGTCGTTGAACAGAAGAGCATCACCAAAACGGCAGATTTCCTTGGCCTGAAACAGCCTACCGTGAGCGCGGCCCTCAAGCGGCTGGAGGAGACGACGGGGCACAAGCTGATCGTGCGGAAGCCGAACGAGTTCAAGGTCACCGAGGCGGGCGAAATTCTTTACAATGAATGCTCATCGATCTTCGGCAGCGTGTCGCAATTGCCCTCGCTGCTCGATCGGGGCGAGGAAGAACTGCGTGGGCACATCGCAATCGTGGTTGCGAGCCACGTGGTCTGTCCGCAGTTCGACGATGTGCTGGCCGAGTTCACGGCGCGCCATCGCAGGGTGACCTTTTCCATTGCCGTGGCGGACAGTGAGGAGATTGTCAGCCGGGTTCTGCAGAACAGGGTGAGCTTTGGCATCTGCCTGATCAATTCGGAGACCCATTCTCTCAACAGCCGCACGCTCTATCGGGAGTTTTTCGGGCTCTATTGCGGCCCGCGGCACAGGCTGTTTCGCCGCTCAGATATCAAGTTGTCGGATTTGGCAGGGGAGCGCAGCGTGTCCTTCCAGACCGAAGCGGAGGGCGGGCCGCTCGAGCCGGTGATCAAATTGAGATCGCACGTACAAGCCGAGACCCTTTGGCAGGGCGTCTCGGCCAATCTTGTCGAGATCCGGCGGATGATTGTTGCTAATGTCGGCATTGGCGCCCTGCCTGTGCATGTCGCCGAACGGGATGTGGAGCGAGGGCTGCTCCATCAGCTACCACCTTACACCGATCTGCCTGCGGTGGATGTGAATCTGGTGACGAACCCCAAACGCCGGGCGAGCGAGGCGGAAACAGAATTCCTGCGCCTGTGCGAAGAGAATATCTTCAGCCTGCCGCTGGAGGAGCGGACCTTCATGTGAAAAAGGCGAGGAAGCCTTCCTCGCCAATCTCGCCATTTTTTGTCGCTATCGATTGCCGCCTGCTATCGCGACGGCCGCGCTCTCGACCTCTGCCAACTCCTCTGGCAAATCCTCTGTCGAACGGGAACGTTGGCGATACCTTTCATGCTGACGGTACGTCAGGCCGCCCTCAGCAACCAGTGCCTCGAGAGGCGACGGGCGCCCGAGAAAGTAGCCCTGTCCTTCATCACAGCCTTCAAAGCGCAGGATTTCCATCTGGTCGTCGGTTTCGATTCCCTCAGCCAGCACCGGAATTTCGAGGCTCTTGCCAAGGGCTAGAACGGCCCGAACGATGGCCTTCGATTGACGATCGGTCTCGATACCTTTCACAAACGACTTGTCGAGCTTGATCTTGTCGAACGGGAATGTCCTGAGAATTTCGAGCGAGGAATAGCCGGTGCCGAAGTCATCCAGCGCGATGCCTACACCCAGATCCTTAATCTGACGCATGATATGGAGCGAGCGGATCTTGTCCTTGACCAGTGCGGTCTCGGTCAATTCCAGCTCGAGCCGATGGGGCGACAGGCCCGTTTCGATCAGTACCTCGTGGACGAGTTTGGGCAGGCCGGGATCCATGAATTGGACAGCCGACACATTGACGGCGACCCTATGCGGCGGATCCCATTCGGCCGCATCCCGACAGGCGCGTCTCAGCACCCATGCGCCCATCCGCCCGATCAGACCATTCTCTTCAGCCAACGGAATGAAGGTAGCCGGTGAAATCGGTCCCATATCTGGATGGGTCCAGCGCAGAAGCGCTTCAAAGCCATGGACCTCACTGCTTGCGGACAGAGATTTCTGCACCTGATAGTGCACTTCCAGTACGTCTCCCTCAATAGCCTGCCTCAATGACTCGGCAAGCAGCCGACGCTTTCGCAGCTCCGCACCGATTTCGGAATCATAAAAGCAGACCTTCTCCGTGAAGGTGTCCTTGGCATGGCAGACGGCCAACCCGGAGTTGTTCACCAGATTGTCGAGATCCCAGGCGTCATCAGGCCAGACTGCCACGCCAAACCTTGCTTGCATCCTGATTTCGTCAAATCCCATCCGAATGGGTTGGCTGATCTCTGCGGCCAGACGATCGGTAAACGCGAGGATTTCCGACCGGTCGGAGAAGCATTTGATGGCTGCGAATTCGTCTCCGCCGATGCGGGCGATCATTTCGTCTGCCCGCAGACAGTCGCGTATGCGGTTAGCCAACGTGATAAGGGCTTCATCCCCGGCTGCGTGACCCATAGAGTCATTGATTTCCTTGAACCGGTTGAGATCAATACCGATGACAGCAAGTTTTCTGTCGCTCGCAGAGGCCTGTTCAATGCGCTGGCGTAAACGGCTGTTGAAACTCGACCGGTTCGGCAGGCCCGTCAGAGGATCATGCACGGCCATATAGTGCAGCTCGTTTCTGGAGGCCTCGCGCATGTTGGTGTCAATGAGATAACTCGTCAGTCCCGTACCGAGAACAATCACGGTAACCACCGAGATTGCCAGAGCGAGTGCGGTCACGGCCTGACCGTCAATCAACGACAGCGAGCCGGTCATTGGTGTAACTGTCAAGGCGGTCATGCCGGTGAAATGCAAGGCAACGATGCCGAGGACACTCAGACCGACAGCCATCGAGTTGGTCTCGAAGCTGGGCTTGCGTTGCCGGATCAGATAGAGCGCGGTGGCAGAGCAGACAACCGGGATGATCACAGACGCGAGGATGTAATTGAAATTCCACTCGACCAGCCCGACGACCCGGTAGGCGAACATTCCGGTGTAGTGCATCACCGCAAAGCTGATGCCTACGAATGCACCTCCGATGGCTGCGAAAATCGGATTGTCACGAAAGCCACTCACAACGAAGCTAAAGAACAGCCCGGCCATGGCAATGACAAGAGAGAGCACGGTGAGCGCAGGATCAAAGGATACTGGCACCTGAGGCTCGTAAGATAGCATGGCAACAAAATGCGTCGCCCAAACACTGCCTCCGCCTGCCACTGCGGAGAGAAAGTGCCAACCCAATCGTTGCGAGCTCTGCGCCGCCACACCGCGCGTCAACAGCCGCATGGTTACGGTTGAACCAAACACACAAATAACGGCCGCCAGAAAGACGAGTGGCAGGTTGTGCAAGTTATAGATGCAGCTAAGGACGTTCAACATTGGGGGACAACGATCCGTGCAAGTGCTTATGTTTAAGGTATAGCTACCTAACAAAGGTTACAGATCCATTGAAGCCGCACCTTCAGAAAACGGCCTAACCGCCACAAAATACTACTAACTCCCTTTAAATACGTGCCTTTTCACCGGGATGGTTGACAGGGTCTTAAGAACCGAGACATGCATCTCAAACGAAGATCAACCGGGCGCTGCGCTCTAATCTATCGCGGCATCGTCAAAGCGTGGCGCTGCGAAACCAGGACGCGCCATGCGCACGGAAAGCAGGCGACCGGAGAGGGCAGAGGATGCCCGTTCCTCATCGGTCAGATTGACCTGATGGCTGGTGATGTAGAGGGTTTGAAAATCTTCTCCCCCGAAACAGGGCATGGTTGGCCGGGGAACCGGTAGGGCATAGCGATAGAGCCGGTTGCCATTGAGATCATAGCCATTGAGCACGCCAGCGGAGACACCGGCGCTCCAGTAGATCCCGTCGACATCCATTGCGCCACCATCGGGGCGTCCGTCACTCTCACTGGGGGTGCTGATGAGCTCACCGGCATCGATTGCGCCGGTCGCCTTGTCAAAGCTGTGACGCTTGATCCATTGCCCAACGGAGTCTGTGTGGATCATGACGGAGCCCTCCGCGTTGAAGGCGAGACCATTTGAGCATCTCACCCTGTCGATCACACGCTCTGCGCGCTCGACTGTGAAGCGCCAGAGCGCGGCGATGGGTTGCTGATCCTTGAGTGCGATATCATGCAGGGTTCCGGCCCAGAAGGCCCCGTCAGGGCCAACCCGCCCATCATTGAGGCGACAGGGGAAGCCGGGATCATCGAGCCGGTGCAATATCGTCCGCTTGCCGCTGTCTGGATCAAGGAGCAGCACCGAAAGACCGCAGCCGACGATCAGGCGGCCACTTTCGCAAAGTCCCAGACATCCGACTGTGTCGTCCAACGTGATCGACTGGGTCTTGCCCGTCCCGGGCGCATGGCGCCAAATGGTTCCTTTGGGAATGTCACACCAGAACAGCTCGCCTCGTCTTTCGTCCCAGACGGGGGATTCGCCGATTGTGCAGCAGACATCCGTCACGGTTTCGACCGGGGCGGCCCATTGATCAAGGAAATATGCGGTTTCACTCATTGCTCGTTTCTTTCCTTGCCCTGATCTTCTGACGTGCAGGTCTACCCCTTCCTTGCGCAATGTTGCGCTTGAGGCTTCTGGGGGCTCAGGATACCAATAGGCCATCGTCGCTCATCAATCGATGCCAAAAGCCACCAATCGCCACGAAGAAAGACACGACCATGCCCCTATCCAGCACGAATGCCGTTTTTGACGTCGTCCATGATACGATCGCCTTTCAGACCACACCCAAAGGCATTCGGATGATCACGCGAGAGGTGGTCGACTGGGTGGCGAGCACGGGTGCCGTCTCCGGCACGGTGACCGTCTTTTGTCTTCACACGTCCGCCTCGCTCTCCATTCAGGAGAATGCCGACCCGACGGTGCGCGAGGATGTGGTGCGTTATTTCGACGATATAGCACCGGCCGATCGCTATTACGAACATTCCTTCGAGGGGCCCGATGACATGCCCGCCCATCTCAAGTCCATGCTGACCTCCACGAGCCTGACAATTCCGGTTCAGAATGGGCGGCTGGTGCTCGGTCAATGGCAGGGTATCTATCTGATGGAGCATCGCGCCCATGCGTACCGGCGCCGGTTTCACCTGACCTTCACAGGTCTTCGGTCGACGTCTTGATGCCCTAGAGCGTGTCGCTTGCATAGAAAACCCGGCCAGTGATCACACTGGCCGGGTTTTGTTTTGTCGTTATGAGGGGTAACGTCAGGCCTTTTCAGCCTCACCCTGGAGCCCGAAGAGGCGGCGCACAATCACATAGAGCGCCGGGACCACCAGAATCCCGATGAAGGTGGAGGCGATCATGCCGCCGATCACCCCGATACCGATGGCGTTCTGCGCGTTGGCCCCTGCCCCGGTCGCGATTGCGAGCGGCAACACCCCGAGGATGAAGGTCAGGGCCGTCATCATGATCGGACGCAGGCGCTGCATCGAAGCTTCGACCGCCGCGTCGACCAGATCATGGCCCTGCTTCAGGAGGGTTTCGGCAAACTCTACGATCAGAATCGCGTTCCTTGCCGCAAGCCCAATGGTGGTCAGAATGCCGACCTTGAAGTAGACATCGTTGGACTGACCTAGCAGGTAGGCGGCAAGCAGCGCCCCAAGGACGCCGACCGGTACGGCCATCATCACCGAGATCGGGATCGACCAGCTTTCATAAAGCGCGGCGAGCGCCAGAAAGACAATCAGGAACGAGATGGCATAGAGCAGCGGTGCCTGCTGACCGGACTGGCGTTCCTGATAGCTCAGGCCTGACCATTCCACCCCGTAACCACCGCCAAGTTGAGCGGTGAGCTCTTCCATAGCGTCCATGGCCTGCCCCGAACTTGTATTGGGGCCTGCAGCGCCATCGATCTGGATTGCACGAGAGCCCCCGAAACGGGCAAGGCTCGGAGCCACCGGTTCCCACTTGGTGGTGATGAAGGCACTGAACGGCACCATCTCGCTGGAAGAGTTGCGGATGTACCAGCTGCTGATGTCCTCGGGCTGCATGCGATATTTGGCTTCGCCCTGAACAATGACAGGTCTGAGGTCGCCAGCCAGGTTGAAGTCGTTGACATCATCACCGGAGAAGATGACGGACAACATGGAGTTGACGTCACTCAAAGACACGCCGAGACTCTCCGCCTTCTGCTGATCGATGAGAATGCGCAGGGCGCTTTCATCGTCATTGCTCGAGGTGCGGATGTTTTGAACCCGGCCATCCTTCTGCGCGAGGGCCACAAGTTCATCGGCTGCCGCTTTCATTTCTTCCTGAGTGGCTGTCCCGCGAGAGGTCAGAAACATCGAGAAGCCGTCAGACTGGCCAAGACCCATGATGGCTGGCGGCAGCATGACGTAGATTTCTGCCTGCCGGTTGTTCATGAAGGCCATGTTGATGCGGTTCGCGACCTGTTGCGCCTCAAGTGTCGCGTCTTCGCGTTCGTCGAAATCCCTCAACTTGATGAACATCATCGCCTGGTTCTGACCAGAGCCGCTGAAGCTGAAGCCCAGTGCGGCGAAAGTGGATTCAATCGAGTCCTTCTCCGTCGTCAGAAGATGGTCCTCGAATTCCTTGACCACTTCGAGGGTTTGCTTCGACGTGGAGCCTTCTGGCAGTCGGATCATGGTCATCAACCCGCCCTGATCCTCGGTAGGCAGGAAGGAGGAGTTCATGCGCTCGTAGACGAGATAAGCACCACCGGTCATCAGCACGAGCCCGAGCACAACGAGAATCGGTGCCTTCAGCAGCAGACGGACCATAGAGCCGTAGCTGCGGGAATAAAGGGCAAAGCCATTGTTGAACCAGCGTGCCGGAGCGATTTCCCGGCCCTCTTTTTTGGGCTTGAGGAAGCGGGCACAAAGCGCAGGCGACAGGGTGAGGGCAACAAACAGGGACAGGATCATGGCCGAGATCATGGTTACAGAGAACTGGCGATAGATCACACCGGTTGAACCACCAAAGAAAGCCATGGGCAGGAACACTGCGGTCAGCACCACCACAATGCCGATCAAGGCGCTGGTAATCTGCCCCATGCTCTGCCGGGTGGCTTCCATGGGACCAAGCCCCTCTTCGTCCATCAGGCGTTCGACGTTCTCCACGACGACGATCGCGTCATCGACGAGGAGGCCAATGGCGAGGACCATGGCAAACATCGTGAGTGTGTTGATGGTGAAGCCGAACATAGCAAGGGTGGCAAGCGTGCCGAGCAGAACCACCGGCACTGCAATCAGCGGGATGAAAGTCGCCCGCAGGGACTGCAGGAACACGAGCAGCACCAGAACGACAAGCACCACCGCCTCCATGAGGGTGTGATAGACCTGCTCGATCGACATCTCGACAAAGGGCGAGGTGTCAAACGCATAGCGGATCTCAACTCCGTCAGGCAAGGCACTTTCCAGCTTGCTCATGGTTTCGCGCACGGCAGCGGCAGTATCGACCGCGTTTGCCCCTGTTGAGAGGTTGATGCCGAAACCGGCTGCGTTCAAGCCATTGAAACGCGAATTGGAACCATAGTCTTCCTGACCGATTTCGACTTTTGCGACATCGCCAAGGAAGACAGAACCGCCGCTTTCGCTGGCTTTGAGAAGAATCTGTTTGAATTCGGAAACTTCACTGAGCTGGCTCTGAGCCGTAAGGGTTGCCGTAAACTGCTGGCCGTCTGTGGTTGGCTGACTGCCGAGCGAGCCGACCGCGACGGTGGTGTTCTGGGCCTCAACGGCGGACACCACATCGGCAGGTGTCAACTGGAAACGGGCCAGCGACATGGGATCAAGCCAGATACGCATGGCATAACCGGAGCCGAAGGAGTTGATCCCGCCAACCCCGTCCGTGCGGCGGATCGGGTTTTCGACCACCTCTTCGAGCAGGTTACCGAGCTCGAGGGTGGAGTGTTCCCCCGTCGTCGAGACGAGCGCACCGACCATCAGAATGGACTCGCTCGAACGGCGGATGGTAATCCCCGCCGTCTGAACCGACGTTGGTAGCTGGCTCTCAATCTGCCCGATACGCGTCTGGGTGTCGTTCTGAGCGTCAATCGCCTCGACACTTTCATCGAACACCAGTTCGAGAGATGCCGAGCCCTTGCGCGAGTTAGAGATCATGTAAAGCAGCCCATCGACCCCGGTGAGACTGTCCTCGATAACCCTAGTCACGGAATTCTCGACCGCTTCGGCGGTCGCGCCGGTATAGGTGGCCGAAACCCGAACGGTCGTCGGTGCGATATCGGGATACTGGGCGACAGGTAGAGTTGTGATCGACCAGGCTCCGGCGAGCATGGTCACGATGGCGAGCACCCAGGCAAAGACCGGGCGATCAATGAAGAAATATCCCATCTGGTTACTCCCCGGCGGTCTGGGCGGTGGAGGTCGCGGGCGCGTCAGTGCCGGTTGCCCCGGTGTCTGCGGCATCCTTGCTGGCGACTTCCTTGATCACGCCATCGACATATTCGACGGCAATCGTCTTGACGTCCGCGCCTTCTTTCAGATTGCGGATATTGTCGACTAGCACCTGTTCTCCATCACTCACACCATCAACGACGACCCAACTGTTCTGATAGGCACCGGCTTCCGTGAGAATGGCCTTTGCGATCTTGCCGTCGCGCGCGACATAAGCAAACAGGGAACCATCCGAGCCACGCTGTGTCGCCCCTTGAGGCACAAGAATGGCGTTACGCGTCCCGACCTTTGTGGTCACCCGCAGGAACTGTCCGGGGATGATGACGCGTTCGGGATTTTCGAATTGAAGTCTTAAGGCAATCGTGCCTGTGGTCGTCGAGACACTGGTTCCGGGCGATGTCATCTTGCCCTTGCCGGAGTGCATTTTTCCGGTCTCGAGCTGGAGATCGATATCCAGGCTCTTGCCTCCATTCAGGATGCCACCCTCGATCTGGTCGCGAATTTCGAGAATGCGGACACTTGCTTCCTCGACATCGACATAGATGGGATCAAAGCGGGTGACAGTAGTCAGGGCATCGGTCTGATTGGAGGTTACAATCGAGCCGACCGAAATATCGGCGACATCTGGGACACCGGCGATCGGGCTGCGGATTTCGGTCCAGCTGAGCGAGAGCTTGGCCTTGCTGAGAGCTGCCTTTGCCGTCTTGAGAGACGCTTCGGCCTTTTGAAGGTCCGCCTGAGCGGTTTGCAGGTCGGCCTTCGAAATGCCGGTGCCTTCGATCTGCTTGTAGCGATCCACGGTCAAGCCTGCGTTGGTCAGTTCAGCTTCAGCACTTGCCACGTCGGCCTCGGCCGAGAGCAACTCCGCCTCATAAGTCGCATTGTCGATCTTGAAAAGCAGATCGCCAACCTTCACCGGTTTGCCCGGCTCGTAAGAAATTTCGGAGATCACACCTTCCACACGAGGCCGAATGTCCACTTTCTCATAGGCGACAGCTCGCCCGGGAAGGGTCACCTCATAGGGAACTTCCGATGTTTCAAGCGTGATGGCGCCAGCCGTGAGCGGGCCGCTCTGTGCCATACCGGGAGGGGCTGGCTGGGCCTGCAACGCAGGCACGGACAGAAGCGTCAGGCAAAGCGCCAGAGATGGTTTCGTCATGCGACGCTTAAGAAGATCAGTCTGGAACAACATGGTTTCTTGTTTCGCTGGTTTGCTGTTTTCTTTTGGTTGTCTTGACATTTGTCCTTGCGAAGCCAACCTGTTCGTTATCGATTATCTTTCTGGGAAGATAATTAGGGATTGTGTTGCCATTATGAAAGAGAAGAGTAAAAAACTCGCTGCAAACTGGCCGCAAGCGATCTCGCCCTATGCGGCATTGGCGGCGACCAGCCAGCGCCTGGCGTCACTCATTCAGACCAACGCAAAGGATGTGTTTCGCACCCATGGCCTCACCTTTGCACAGTTCGACGCACTGGCCGCGCTGCGCTCCTTCCACCAAAGCGAACCTGTCACCCCGACTGCGCTTTACGAAACTCTCCTGATCACGTCCGGTGGATTGACAAAAGTTCTGAAATCACTGGAGAATCAGGGCTTTATTGCAAGACCGCCATCGGTCGATGACGCCCGTCAGCGCCCTGTTTTGCTAACGTCTGCAGGGCGAGAGAAGGTAGAACAGGTGATTGCGGAGCTGATTGAAAAGGACCGTCTGCTGCTCAAGGATGCCTTCGAGAATGAAGAAGACTGCATGAAGCTTGCAGACCGGATGCAGGATATCATCGCATCGATTGAAGACACCCTGAGAACCATTAACTCAAGCTCCCGGTAAAGGGAAATTTTACAATAAAATTCAATATTTTATGTCCAGTGACGCACAGAATGGCGACACTGGACTGTTTTGTGTCACTTCATCGTGATCAGGCCGCTTCAGAGGCTGCCTTGATGGCGTCGGACATAATTTCTAGGCCAAGATCGATTTCCGCGTCCGACACGGTCAGCGGTGGAGCGATACGGAACACACCGCCCATTGCGGGCAGTTTGACGATGTTCATGGACAGACCGCGCTGCATGGCGCCGTCCATGATCCGTGCCCCAAGCTCGAAGCCGGGAGCTTTGGTCTGGCGGTCCGAGACGACCTCCAGCCCGAGCAGTAAGCCGCGCCCGCGCACATCGCCGATGCATTCAAACCGCTGTTGCAGAGCAAGCAATCCATCCTTTAGGCGCTGGCCGCGCTCCCTTGCCTTCTGCTGCAGGCCATCGCGGGCGACGACATCAAGCACCGTCACGCCAACGGCGGCGGGCAGCGGATCGGAGACGTGGGTGGTGTAGAACAGGAAGCCCCGGTCATGGGCCTTCTGCTCGATCTCGCTGCTGGTCATAATCGCGGCAAGCGGCAGGCCGGCGCCGAGCGTCTTCGACAGGCTCATGATATCCGGGGTCACGCCATCGCGCTGGAAGGCGAACATCTGCCCGGTACGCCCGATGCCCGTCTGGGCTTCATCGAGAATGAGCAACATGCCGCGCTCTTCGCATTTCTTTTTCAGGGCAGCGAGATAACCTTCGGGCAATTCGATGATGCCACCGCTTGACAGGATCGGCTCGGCAATGAAAGCGGCCAGCGATCCCGTGGACTGGCGATCCACCAACTCAAAGGCATCATCAAGTTCGGTCTGCCAGTCAAGGCTGCCATCGGCATGCTTGAAGCGGGGACGATAGGCATTGGGGGCCGGAATGGCGAGGGAGCCAACCGAGGCGGGGCCGTAACCATTGCGCCCCGCGCTGTAGGTGGCGGAGGCCGCAGCCCCTGTCATGCCATGCCAGCTCTGGGCAAAGGCAACGATCTCATGACGGCCGGTGACCAGTTTGGCCATGCGGATGGCAGCTTCGTTGGACTCGGCTCCGGTCGAGAGCAGCATGACACGATCAAGCCCGGGGGCCAGCTCTGCCAAATGCTCGGCGAGGGTTACCACCGGGCGGGACAGCATGCCGGAGAAGAGATGGATCGAAGACCGACTCTGGCGATCGATCGTCGCGAGAATGTCCGGATGGGCATGGCCGAGGACCGCACTCATTTGACCGGAGGTGAAATCGAGAATGCCGCGTCCGTCGGCGTCATAGACATAGCTGCCTTCGGCGCGCTCGACGATGATAGGTTCAAAGGCTCCACCATAGCGGATCAGGTGCTTGTTGGCCGAAGCCCAGAATTTCGGGTCGTCATTCAGTGACATGGTCTTCCCCTTTGTGTCCGGTTTTCTCAAGCCGTAGCAGCGCTTGCGCTTTCAAGCAAATTGATATTATTTTACTCCGATATAAATGGAGTTTATATCATGCTCAGTCTCGACCTCGCCTTGCTGAGAAATTTCGCTTCCGTTGCCCGACTCGGCTCGATCAGTCTGGCCGCACAGGAGGCAGGCCGCACGCAATCGGCGCTCAGCATGCAGATGCACAGGCTTGAAGACCAGTTGGGCCAGACCCTCTTGCACAGGACCGGTGCGGGGGTCAGGCTGACGTCAGCGGGGGAGAAGTTTCTCGTCCATGCAGAATCGCTGCTCGCCCAGCACGACGAAATCCTCGCGGAAATGAGCGGCGACGTTCTGAAAGGTCAGGTGAGCCTTGGCTGTCCCGAGGATTATGCCATAACCTTTCTACCAGAGCTGTTGAGAGGCTTCTGCACCAGCTATCCGGATGTAGAGCTGCGCCTCGTCTGTGCGCCGACGACGGAACTGCGGCCCATGATCAACCGGCGTCAGATCGACATGGCCCTCGTCTCGCTGTCCGATCCGAACAATTCGGAAGCCATCCGCAAGGAGCGCTTTGTCTGGGTGGCCGATCATCCAAGGCCACAGCTGCTCGACAATCCCATTCTGCCTCTGGCCCTGTCTGCGCCGGACACGCTCGATTATAGGGCGGCCTGCGATGCGGTCGAGGCGATCAACCGTCGCTATCGCGTTGCCTTTGCCAGCAACAGCTACGCGGCTCTCATCGCCATTGCCCGCTCCGGGCACGCCGTGAGCGTTCTGACGGAAACAGCTGTCCCGTCGGATCTTGCCATTGTCGGGGACGGCCTTCCGGGCCTGCCGGAAATCGGTCTTTCGCTTGAATGCGCCGACCAGCGCCAGACGGCAGCAGCGAGCGCGCTCGACGCCCATATCCGGGCGACCCTACCACGTCTGGAAGGCGAAAAGCTGGAAGAGCCCGGTGTGTGACTAAGGCCACCGACGCACACGCCTTTAGAAACTGGTGCGCATCCGGTAGCCGGGACGATAGATCAGACGGACATGGGTGATGGGGTCTTCCTGATACCATGTGCTACGCTCTGTCGCGAACAGAGCCTCACCCTCTGCAATGTCGAAGGTACGTGCGAGTTTGCCGTCTGCCTGCACCGCAAAGAAGCTCAGTTCCCCACCGGTATAAGGCGCATTCTGCACGAGCCATTCATTGCCGCTGATGTGATCCTGATTGAAATCGGCGAAGTCGGGAACTGCGGCAAGGTTGGTGTAGCGCTCCTCGTAGATATAGGGCTGATTGTCCGCGAAATGGATGGTTTCGGTATAAATAAGCGGCGTGTTGTCGGCGACACGAAAGGCTCCGGCCATGAAGGCAGGCCGCTCGCGCTGGTCGCGCAGCAAGAGGGAATGGCGGTAAATCGATCCCCTGCTCTCCACCTCCTCGCGGACGATGGGAATGGTGAAAACCGCCTTGTGCGGCGGGTTGATGGCGACGCGGGTTCCGGCCTTGCGCTTGCGTGTGACGATGCCAGCGGTTGCCAGCTCCCGCAAGGCGCGGTTGACGGTGGTCCTACCGCATTGGAATTCTTCTGCGAGGTCTGCCTCATTGGGGATCTGGTCCCCCGGCTGCCATTCGCGCTCATTGATCCGCCGAACCACTTCATCGCGGATCTGCCGCCAGCTGTTTGCTTCCCGTACCGTCAAAATTCCTGCCTCAGTCTCGTCATCACCTCGCGATAGCGAGAACGAATGGAATCACTTGCCACATGGCATCCATCTTTAACCAAATGCCGACCGGCGGACCAGACATCTGTCACGAGACGATCGTCTGCGGCAAAAATGAACATGTCGAGGATTTCGTCGCCCTTGACGCCATCGAGCATCAGGGACTTGCCGTCGAGCACCAGAAGATCGGCCCATGCGCCTTCTTCGATGCGGCCCGACTTGCGACCGGCGGCCTGAGCACCACCGGCAGTGACTGCCTCGAACAGCACGCGACCGGTCGAACGTTCGGTTGTGGCGACACTGGCGCGACAGCGATCCCGCAGGCGCTGGGAATACTCAAAGGTGCGCAGCTCTTCGCTCAGGGAAATGCGAATGTTGGAATCCGAGCCGACCCCTAGGCGTCCACCTTTGGAGAGATAACGCACACCATTGAAGATGCCGTCCCCGAGGCTTGACTCGGTGATCGGGCAAAGGCCTGCGATGGCTCCGGTGGCCGCCAGCGCATCTGTCTCGGCATCGGTCATTTGGGTGCAGTGGATGAGGCACCAGTTCTCTGCCACCTGATGATTGGCGAGCAACCAGTCCGTCGGGCGCGCACCCCAGGCGGCCTCGACCTCTTCCACTTCCTTGACCTGCTCGGCCAGATGCATGTGGAGCGGCCCGCTGCCTGCCAGTTGAACCGCATCCCGCAAGGCATCTTGCCCCACGGCACGCAAGGAATGAGGGGCTACGCCGATGGCGCTGTCGACCGGCAGGTTCGGCAGCATGGCGGTCGCGCCCTGATGCAATTTGGCGAAACGCTCAAAGTCATTGCCGAAGCGGATCTGCCCCGGACCGAGGGGCCGCTTGTCACAGCCGCCATATTGATAGAGCACGGGCAGCAGGGTCAGCCCGATGCCGCTGTCGAGTGATGCGGCCCCGATGCGGTGGGACAGTTCGGCAAGCGCGGCATAGGGCGTGCCGTCAGGCTGGTGATGCACATAATGGAACTCGACATTACAGGCATAGCCCGCCTCGAGCATTTCCATCTGGACGAAGGCCGCGATGGTTTCGATATCGTCAGGCTTGAGGATATCGAGAAAGCGATACATGATTTGACGCCAGGTCCAGAAAGTGTCGAGCGCCTCGGCTCCGCGCCGTTCGCTCATCCCAGCCATGGCCCGCTGGAAGGCATGGCTATGGAGGTTGGCGGGGGCTGGCAGGAGAATCGGCACGCGATGATCAGCCGTAGCCTTCGCCTTGGCAGCTTCGACATCCGAACTCAGGGACGCAATCCGCCCCACCTTGTCGATTTCCACCAGAACGTTGCTTTTCCAGCCTTCGGGCAAAAGGGCTGTATCTGCATATATTTTCATCACAATTTCGCTTTCACTTTCCTTCGCCTGCCATATGCCCTCAAAACCGGCAAATTAGTCAAGGTCGCGTTGACAGTCTAATTATTATGTGCATATATAATCCCATAAAACACGATTTAATCAAGCGTGGATCGGCAGCTGTGACACATTTCGTTTTGAAAAATGCCACGTTGGCAACCATGATGCCAGGTGATATCTCCTATGGCCTGATCGCCGATGGGGCTCTCGCTATCGAAGACGGCGTCATCGTCTTTTGCGGCCCGGAAGCAGAGCTGCCGGCGATCCACGCCGACTGGCCTCAAAAAGACCTCAACGGCTCCCTCGTTACCCCCGCCCTCATCGATTGTCACACCCATGTTGTCTTTGGCGGCAACCGCGCGCGCGAGTTTGAAATGCGCCTCGAAGGGGCAAGCTATGAGGAGATCGCGCGGGCCGGTGGCGGCATCGTCTCGACGGTTACGGCAACCCGTGCCGCGAGCGAGGACGAGCTACTCGCAACGGCACTCAAGCGCGTTGACACCCTGATCGCCGAAGGTGTCACGACCCTTGAAATCAAGTCCGGCTACGGCCTCGACATCGAGAGCGAATTGCGGATGCTGCGGGTGGCGCGCAAGATCGGCGAGTTGCGTGACATCACCGTGTCCACCACTTATCTCGCCGCCCACGCAACCCCGGCGGAATACAAGGGCAATCAGCAGGGCTATCTCGATGAGGTTGTTCTTCCCGGCCTTGAGCTTGCCCATGCCGAGGGGCTGGTTGATGTGGTTGACGGCTTCTGCGAAGGCATCGCCTTCAGCACCAGCGAAATCGCGCAGGTCTTCGACAAGGCCAAGGCGCTCGGCCTGCCGGTCAAGCTCCATGCCGAACAGCTCTCCAATCTTGGTGGCGCGGCTCTTGCGGCCTCCTACGGCGCTCTGTCCGCCGATCACCTCGAATATCTCGACGAGGCGGGAGTGATGGCGATGGCAGCCTCCGATACTGTCGCGGTGCTGCTGCCCGGCGCCTTCTACACCCTGCGCGAGACTCAATATCCGCCGGTCGACCTCATCCGCAAGCATGATGTCAGCCTCGCCATTGCGACCGACTGCAATCCCGGCACCTCGCCTCTGACCTCGCTGCTGTTGACGCTCAACATGGCCTGCACCCTGTTCCGCCTGACGCCGGAAGAAGCGCTCGCGGGCGTAACCCGCAATGCCGCCAAGGCATTGGGTCTTGACGATCGTGGCATGTTGAAACAGGGTCTGCGTGCCGACCTCAACATCTGGGATGCGTCCCACCCCGCCGAGCTTTGCTATCGCATCGGCTTCAATCCGCTCGCCAAGCGCTACTTCGGAGGCACCCCATGCGTTCAGTGACGCTTGTTCCCGGCACGGTCACCCTGTCCGAACTCGAAGCGATCTATCGTGAGGGTCTCGCGGTCAGCATTGATCGCAGCGCCCGTCCTGCCATTGAGGAAGCCGCCGCGCGGGTCGCTGCCGCTGCCAATGGTGATGAGGCTGTCTATGGGGTCAACACAGGCTTTGGCAAACTCGCCAGTGTCAAGATCGCTCCCAAGGATACGGCAACGCTTCAGCGCAATCTGATCCTCTCGCACTGCTGCGGAGTGGGTGAAGAGCTTGATGCGGCGACGGTGCGTCTGATCATGACCCTGAAGCTGCTTTCCCTTGCACGCGGGGCATCCGGGGTCCGCTGGGAGATTCTCGAACTGATCGAGAATTGCCTTGCGAAAGGCGTGACCCCGGTGATCCCGAGTCAGGGCTCGGTTGGCGCGTCCGGCGACCTTGCTCCCCTTGCTCACATGACGGCGGTACTGATCGGGGCTGGCGAAGCCATCGTCGACGGCGAACGCCTGCCCGGCGACAAGGCACTGGCAAAGGCTGGCCTCACGCCGGTTGTGCTTGGCCCCAAGGAAGGCCTTGGCCTCATCAACGGCACGCAAGTCTCAACCGCATTCGCCCTCGTCGGCCTCTTCGGCGCTCTGCGCATGGCGGAAGCCTGTCTCGTGACCGCGTCTCTTTCCACCGACGCTATCATGGGTTCGACGGCTCCCCTGTTGCCGGAAATTCATGCCCTTCGGGGCCAGCCGGGCCAGATCGAGGTTGCCAGCATCATGCGCGAGCTGATGGAGGGCTCGGAAATCCGCGAGAGCCATCGCGAGGGAGACACGCGGGTTCAGGATCCCTATTGCATCCGCTGCCAGCCGCAGGTGGTTGGCGCCTGTGTCGACCTGTTGCGTATGGCGGGCACGACCCTCAGGATCGAAGCCAATGCAGCGACCGACAACCCGCTGGTGCTGATCGAGGCGGACCGGATCGTTTCGGGCGGCAACTTCCACGCCGAACCGGTCGCCTTTGCTGCCGACCAGATCGCGCTGGCGGTTGCCGAAATCGGCGCGATCGCCCAACGCCGCATCGCCCTGATGGTCGACCCGACCCTGTCATTCGACCTGCCACCATTCCTTGCCAAGGACCCCGGCCTCAATTCCGGCCTGATGATCGCGGAGGTCACCACTGCTGCCCTTATGAGCGAGAACAAGCATCTGGCCAACCCCTGCTCGACCGATTCTACACCCACCAGTGCCAATCAGGAGGACCATGTTTCCATGGCCGCCCACGGCGGACGCCGACTTGGACGTATGGTCGACAATCTCTCACATATTCTGGGTGTCGAGCTTTTGTGCGCGGGCCTCGGGGTCGAATATCGCATGCCGCTGAAAACCAGTCCTGCCCTCCAGAATATCCTGTCAAAATTGCGTAATCACATCCCGTCTCTTGAGAGCGATCGCTACCTCGCACCCGATCTTGCTGAAGCTAGCCGGTTGATCAGTACGCGTGAATTGGTCAAAGTGGTCTCCATTAACTATCTGCTCAGTCTGGAGATGCCACATGGAACCGTTTGACGTTATCGAGGGCGACAGTCCGATCATTCTTGGCCTGCCGCACGTGGGGACTTTCATTCCCGAAGAGATCTGGAACAAGCTCAACGACACCGGCCGCACCATGGCGGACACAGACTGGCATGTGGACCGGCTCTATACTGACCTGTTGCCCGGCGCAACGATGGTCAAGGCCAACTTCCACCGTTATGTCGTCGACGCGAACCGCGACCCCGAAGGCGAGTCGCTTTATCCGGGGCAGAACACCACGGGCCTGTGCTCGACGACCGACTTTGACGGAACGCCGATCTATCATGACGGCATGGAACCGAACGCGGAAGAGATCGAATGGCGACGCCAGTCTTTTCACGCCCCCTATCACGAAGCCCTTCTGGGTCAGATCCAGCGGGTCAAGGAAAAGCACGGGGTCGCAATCCTTTATGATTGCCACTCCATCCGCTCGCACATTCCTTTCCTGTTCAACGGCAAGCTGCCCGACTTCAACGTCGGCACCAATCTCGGCACCACTTGCGATCTGCGCGTGGAAGGCTCGGTCTATGGCCACGCAAGCGCGGCAGACGGATACACTGCTGTGTTAAATGGCCGTTTCAAAGGCGGGTGGACCACCCGTCACTACGGCAAACCGGAAGAGGGCGTCCATGCCATCCAGATGGAACTGGCACAGGACACTCATCTGACATCAGAATTTCCACCCTTTGATTATGACGAGCAGAAAGCCTTTCGCCTGCGCGCCCATCTGAAGGCCATCCTTCACGATCTGGAAGCGCTCAAGCCGGATCTGCTCATGTGCGAACTAGAAGTATAAGATCTGAGGAGATCACGATGGTTGATCGTCGCCACAATGCCCGCGACATTTTCCCGCCAACCGGCCCCGAGCTGAATGCCAAGTCCTGGCTGACCGAGGCGCCCCTTCGGATGCTGATGAACAATCTGCATCCTGATGTGGCCGAGCGTCCGCACGAGCTCGTGGTTTATGGCGGGATTGGCCGGGCGGCCCGGACGTGGGACGATTTCGACAAGATCACCGAGACCCTCAAGACCCTCGAGGACACCGAAACGCTGCTGGTGCAGTCCGGAAAGCCGGTTGGTGTCTTCCGCACCCACAAGGACGCGCCGCGCGTTCTGATCGCCAACTCCAACCTTGTGCCCCACTGGGCCAACTGGGACCATTTCAACGAGCTCGACAAGAAAGGGCTCGCCATGTATGGCCAGATGACCGCCGGGTCGTGGATCTATATCGGGGCGCAGGGGATCGTTCAGGGCACCTACGAGACCTTTGCCGAGGCCGGTCGTCAGCATTATGGCGGCGATCTCAAGGGCAAATGGATCCTCACCGGCGGTCTTGGCGGTATGGGCGGCGCCCAGCCTCTTGCAGCCGTCATGGCAGGGGCCTGTTGTCTCGCCGTCGAATGCGACGAGAGCCGCATCGATTTTCGCCTCCGCACCCGCTATGTGGACGAGAAGGCCCATTCGCTCGACGAAGCGCTCGCCATGATCGACACATGGACCAAGGCAGGCGAAGCCAAGTCCGTTGGCCTGTTGGGCAATGCTGCCGACATCTTCCCCGAACTGGTCGCCCGCGGCATCAGGCCGGACATCGTGACCGACCAGACATCGGCCCATGATCCGGTGCATGGCTATCTGCCCAAAGGCTGGACTGTCGCCGAATGGCGCGAGAAGCAGGAAAGCGATCCCAAGGGCGTCGAGAAAGCCGCCCGGGCTTCGATGCGCGAGCATGTGGAAGCCATGGTCGCCTTCTGGAACATGGGCATCCCAACGCTTGATTATGGCAACAATATCCGTCAGGTGGCGCTCGACGAAGGCCTTGAGAATGCCTTTGCCTTCCCCGGTTTCGTGCCGGCTTATATCCGCCCGCTGTTCTGCAAGGGCATCGGGCCGTTTCGCTGGGCCGCGCTGTCCGGCGATCCGGAAGACATCTACAAGACCGACGCCAAGGTGAAGGAACTCATCCCTGATGATCCGCACCTGCACAACTGGCTCGACATGGCGCGCGACCGTATCGCGTTTCAGGGTTTGCCCGCCCGCATCTGCTGGGTCGGTCTTGGCCAGCGTCATCGTCTCGGCCTTGCCTTCAACGAAATGGTGCGCACCGGCGAGTTGAAGGCTCCGGTGGTCATCGGACGCGATCACTTGGACAGCGGCTCGGTTGCCTCCCCGAACAGGGAGACCGAAGCCATGAGGGACGGCTCGGACGCTGTCTCTGACTGGCCGCTGCTCAATGCCCTGCTCAATACCGCGTCGGGCGCGACCTGGGTGTCGCTGCATCACGGCGGCGGGGTCGGCATGGGCTTCTCCCAGCATTCAGGCATGGTCATCTGTTGTGATGGCACGGACGATGCAAAGGAACGCATCGGCCGCGTGCTCTGGAACGATCCGGCAACCGGTGTGATGCGTCATGCCGATGCTGGATATGAAATCGCACTTGATTGTGCAAAAGAACACAATCTGAACCTCCCCGGGATCCTTCCGGGCAAATAATAGAATAAAAAACAATCAATCACCTCTCAGATAACCTCTCAGGAGAACAGAACACATGAAACGGACCTTCTTCAGCATTGTTGCTGCTGCCGCCTTCGGTCTTGGCCTTGCCAGTACCGCGCAGGCCGACCTTCTGGCCGACATCAAGGCCAAAGGCAAAATCGTCGCTGCAACCGAAATGCACTATGCTCCGTTCGACATTCTCAAGGATGGCGAATATCAGGGCATCTGCCACGATCTCTTCACTGAAGTTGCCAAGGAACTGGGCGTCGAAGTCGAATTCCTCGACCTGCCATGGCAGTCGATCCTGCCGGGTCTGGAAGCTGGCAAATTCGATTTCGTCAACGCACCTGTCACCATCACCGCAGAACGCATGCAGCGTTACAGCTTCACCCTGCCGATCGGCAACGCCACCGTTGCTCTGGCCAAGAAAGCCGGCGACGACAGCATCACCAAGCCGGAAGACGTTGCTGGCAAGGCCGTTGGCTCCCAGAAAGGCTCCGCTCAGCTCGAGCAGCTCAAAGCCTTCTCGGAAACCCTTCCAGAGCCGATCGACGCACGTGAATATGTCAATATCGACGAAGCGCTTGCCGACCTCGCTGCTGGCCGTATTTCTGCCGTTGCCAACTCTGCTCCTCTGATGGGCTATGCTGCCGTTCAGCGCAAAGGCATCTTCGAAATGGTCATGCCTCCGTTCGGCGAGCCGAAATACTTCGGTTGGGTTGCTCCGGGTGGCGAAGAAGCCGCTTCCCTGATCGCAGCGATCAACGAAGCGATCCTGAAGATGCATGAAGATGGCCGTCTTCAGGCCATCAACGAAAAGTGGCTCGGTACTGCTCCTGAGCTGCCGACCACCATGCCGGATGTCAAATAATCAAGCCACAAGCGCCCGGAGGGTTTTACCTTCCGGGCGCAGCTCTTTGTCCGCCGCCTGTTTTGGAGCCTGTCGCTCCGGGGCCACAGCGATCCGGGACCCTCTTCTGGCAATGACTGCCTCAAGTGCCCGCGGGTCGAATGGATGATGATGAGATGAATTTCTCGTTCGAAACAATCTGGCACAATCTGCCCTATCTTCTGGCTGCGGCCCGCTGGACGATCCTGATTTCTGTCGCCGGCATGGCCATCAGCCTCGTCTGGGGCATTTTCATTTGTGCTGCCCGCCTATCGAAGGGGCCGATCCTGAGCAGTCTTGCACGGATCTACATCAGCTTCTTTCGCGGCGTGCCGCTGCTCGTCCAGCTTCTGATGTTCTATTACATGCTGCCCTATGTCGGCCTCGATCTCCCTGCCATTCAGGCGGCGATCCTAGCGGTCGGCATGTGTTCGGCGGCCTATACGGCAGAGATCCTACGCGGTGCGCTGCAGTCGATCCCAGCCGGTCAGACCGAAGCGGCTTATGCGCTTGGTATCCCGTCCTTCTCGCTCTGGCGCCGCATTTTGGTGCCGCAGGCCGTCCGCATTGGCCTTCCTTCGCTGATCAACGAACTGATCCTCTTGGTCAAGGTTTCCTCCCTTGCCTCGGTCGTCGGCATTGGTGAGCTGACCCGCATTTCGCAGAATATCACCGGTGAGACCTATCGCCCGCTCGAGATCTACATTGCAGCGGCCGTGATCTATTTCGTCATCAACTGGGTCCTGTCCCTGATCGGCCGTCTGGCCGAGAAGAAACTTCAGGTCGGATAGGAGGCAGCCATGGAATTCGAACTCTTCATCCGCTATGGACCGGCTCTTTTGTCCGGCTTCGCTGTCACGATCCTGTGCTGGCTCGTCGGCTCGATTGGCGGGCTGATCGTCGGCTTTATACTGGCAGCGATCTATCGTTGGGGGCCACGAGTGTTCAAGTGGCTGATCTATGCCTATATCGAGATCATTCGCGGCACGCCCTTCATGATCCAGCTGTTCATTCTCTATTACGGCGGGCCCTATGTGGGGCTGGTGCTGTCTCCGGTTCAGGCAGGGATCCTCAGTTTCATCGTCTATGGCAGCCCCTATTTTGCAGAGATCTTCCGCTCCGGCTTCAACGCGATCCCAAAAGGCCAGATCGAGGCTGCGCGCTGCGTCGGCATGTCTGAGAAACGCATCTTGTGGAAGATCATCCTGCCACAGATGCTGGTTCCGATCACCGCGCCGCTCACAAACTTCTTCATCATTCTGACCAAGGAAACGGCCATCCTGTCGGTGGTCACCGTGCCCGAACTGCTCTATGAAACCCAGACGATGGCGTCCGAGACATTCACCTTCGTCGAGCCGTTCCTGGTTCTGTCCCTCTTCTACTGGCTGATGGTGGTCGCTTCCAGCTGGGTTGGTGCGCGCGTCGAAGAACGCGTCACCCGTCACCTCAAACGCGCCTGAAATCACGAGTATGCCCATGTCCGATACCACTGCTGCTTCCGATACCAAAGACGCCAAGGATGCCATCATCACGGTGCGCAATCTGAGCAAGTATTTCGATGATTTCGAGGCTTTGCATGACATCACGCTTGAGGTTCATCGCTCTGAAGTGCTTTGCCTCATCGGCCCGTCCGGGTCAGGCAAGAGCACGCTGCTACGCTGCCTCAACTTCCTTGAGGCCTATGATGGCGGCGAGGTTCGGCTCGATGGTGAATTGATCGGCTGGCGCGAGGGAAGCCACACCAATCCGCGCAAGGCCCTCAATGGCGAGGCTCTGCGCAAACAACGCCAGAACATCGGCATGGTGTTTCAGCATTTCCATCTCTGGCCGCACATGAGTGCCCTCGACAATGTCGCCGAGGCTCTCGTCAGTGTCAAAGGCATGAGCCGCAGCGCCGCGCGCGATAAAGCCAGAGAAGCGCTTGCCAAGGTGCATCTGTCGGACAAGGTGGAGAATTATCCAGCCAACCTGTCCGGCGGCCAGCAGCAGCGCGTGGCGATTGCCCGCGCCATTGCCATGGAGCCTCGGGTGATGCTGTTCGACGAGCCAACCTCGGCTCTCGATCCCGAACTCGTCGGTGAAGTTCTCACAGTGATGAAAGAAATGGCCGCCGAAGGCATGACGATGGTTGTCGTAACCCACGAGATGGGCTTTGCTGCCCATGTGGCGGACCGGGTGGCCTTTCTGGACAGCGGACGGCTCGTCACCTGCGTGCCTCCTGCGGAGATGTTCGGCAAGGAGCCGGACGATGCGCGTGTCCGCTCGTTCCTTCAGACCTACCGCGAACGCAACGTGGTCTGACGCTCACGCTCGACGAGCCTGTTGGCCTATTTGACGATCAGCAGATTGCAGGGTGCCAGCCGGGCGACTTGGGCGGTGACCGGTCCGGTCACCCCGCTCGTGGCTTCCGGGCTGTGGCCATTGAGCACGATATATTGCGGCTTGAGCTTTTCGGCGAGCAACAGGATCTGCTGGTGGACGCCACCCTTGAGCACATGACGATAGACGAATTCATCCTTCAGGCCCGCGTCGCGAACGATCCCGACCAGTTCCATCTTGACGTGGGCGATGGTGTCCTTGAGCACCTCTTCGACGAGGAAGGGCTTCACATAGTCGTAGAAGCCATAGGCCAGCACGAAACAGATGTGGATCTCCGCCCCGCGCGCTTCAGCCAGCAGTTTTGCTTCCTTCAGGGCCTTGATCGCATTGTCGCGATGCTCGATATCCACCGCGACGAGTATCTTGTTGACCATGACATGCTCCCAACTCAAGTCACTCACAATTCGACAGGCTCATACGCCACAATAGGTATTTGCCGCAATATCCTATTTCAGGACGCTGGGCAACCAGAGGGCCAGATCGGGGAATATCACCAACAATCCGACGAAGAGGCACATCACCAGAAAGCTGGGAATGGCTGATCTGGCGATGAAGCCAATGTCATGGCCCGTCATGCCCTGCAGCACGAACAGGTTGAAGCCGATGGGCGGGGTGATCTGCGCCATCTCGACAACGATCATCAGATAGACGCCG
>NZ_OY759859.1 GCF_963662805.1 uncultured Cohaesibacter sp. | reverse complement strand
AAAGTCTTACCGCCATCTCCACCGCGAGCGCCTTGCTTGCCACCAGCTTGCGCTTTGTTTCCCCCCTTTTTCAAAGCGACTGAAGAATCCTGGGCTGGCCGCTCCGCTTTTTTCTGCGTTTTCTGCGCAGGCTTCCGGGGTGGAGTTTTGCTGGCCATGACTTTCTTCGGTCTTGGCGCAGGAGAGGGCAGCATCTCCGGTTCCACCTGCGCCTCAATCCGCACCAGCGACGGGGAGACGGGCGCACGGGCTTCCACCGGCCGCACTTCGACTGCGACGGGCTTGGAAATATCCGGCGCGGCCACATCATCATGAGCGGTCAGTTCCGTAAGCAGCGGCGTTTCAGGGGGCTGGACCGGCTGTGCGGCAAGCGCCGTCACCGGCCGGGCCTCGTTGCTGGCGACAGGCTCGGCAATGCGCGCGTCGGCAACCGCAGCCGTGATGGAGGCAGCCACGGTGGTGACTTCGCGCACCACTACCGGCGCAACATCTTCAACCGGCATCCGGGCCGTGACGGTCTCCGGCTCCACGGCCACCTGCGCCGCCGAGTCGAACAGGCCGCCGATTTCAAGCGCCGCCTCTCCCGCCCCCCGTTCTTCAAGAACCGGCTCTGGACGGATAACGAAAAGGGCCGCCCCCGCAATATGCGCCATTAGCGAGATCAAC
Source organism: uncultured Cohaesibacter sp. (assembly GCF_963662805.1). Lineage (NCBI taxonomy): Bacteria > Pseudomonadati > Pseudomonadota > Alphaproteobacteria > Hyphomicrobiales > Cohaesibacteraceae > Cohaesibacter > uncultured Cohaesibacter sp. The sequence goes on along the minus strand of NZ_OY759859.1, from coordinate 150,638 downwards.
AGAAAGATCGAAAAACCAAGCTGGCGCATTATCCCGCCTCCCTAAGAGTGACGAGACGGATGGATTTGTGCCCGGCCGCGCGGAAAGCCAGCATAATCGGCATCAATTGACGCGCCGACAGACCCCTGTCCGCCAGAATATGCTGAATAGCCTCACTCTCTCGCCCCGCACCGGGCGGCGGAAAACGGGCCAGAACGGCATCAAGCGGCAGCATCTCGCCCCGATGGATCAGGCTTCCATCCGCCAATATCTCCACTGCATTGGCCGCCGGCGCGATCTGCGGCAGATCTGGCGCGCCGGGCGGGCGCAGACCGGGCGAGACCGACGGCGCAACCGTGCCGGCGATCAGAAAGAAAATCAGCATTAGAAACACCACATTGATCAGTGCAATGGTGTTGTCCGGCATTACTCTTTTGTGCTTGCGCGCCTTAACCGGATGCATTGCGTCTCCCTTTCTTCAATCCGCCAGCGAAATGGTTTCAAGGCCGCTCTGCCTGAGCGCTTCGAGCACGCCGACCAGCCTTTGCAATGCGACGTCGCCTCTGGGCATCACCACCGCCTGGCGCACATCCTGATCGAGAAGAGGCTGCACCGCGACGGCCAGTTCGTCCATCGCCACCGGTCGGCCATTGAGACGCAACGCCACCTCGTCGCTGACCACTATCAGCAGCCGTGGCCGCTCGCCACCCTCTGTGCCCGCCGCCGCCACTCCCAGATCAAGCCGGCTGTAGCGCGAAAAAGTCGAGGACAGCATGAAGAACAACAACAGAAGGAAAATCACGTCAATCAGCGAGGTCAGCCCAACTGGCAAGCGCCGACGGCGGTGGCTTTCAAGGCGCATGAGACATCCCCGCATCGGTGATCTGCCCGGTCTGCACCGAGGTGATTAATTCCTCAATCACGTCCTGTTCCTTTTCCACCCGAGTGGTGAACCAGTCGGCGAACAGGCTGGCCGGAATGGCCACCGCCAGCCCCACAGCGGTGGTCAGAAGGGCCACCCAGATACCCCCGGCCAGCACCGAAGGGTCCACTGTCGCCCCAGCCTGTTGCAGCCGCTGGAACGCCTCGATCATGCCCAACACCGTGCCGAAGAGCCCCAGAAGCGGCGAGACTTGCCCCACGGTCTCCAGAAATCGCAACAGAAAGCGGGTTTTCGACAGCGAGCCGAGCGCCACCCGCTCCACATCCTCGCGCACCAGCGCGCCCTTGTCGGGATGATGCAGCGCCCCACGCATAGCGTGCGCCAGTACTATGCTGACAGGAGCCTTGCCCTGTTCGAGAAGCGCGATAGCCGCCTCCCGTCCGCCTCGCGCCACAATACCAACGCCTGCCGCGCCCGCTTGTGCCGGCCGATGCCGATATAGGAAAAGTGCCAGAGCTTGTAGAGAATGGCCGCCGAAGACAGAACCGACAGCAAGACCAGCAGCATCACCACCGGCCCGCCCATTTTCATCAGCGTATGGATCTGCGCAAAAATATCCACCATCCTCACAGTCCCAGCCCGATAGCGATTCTCGACTGCACCCGCAGCGCTTCGAGGCACCGGTCTGGCGACAGGCTTTCGCCCTCTTTCTCTGCTTGGCAATCGGCAACATCATTGATCAAGATTTCGCCCAACTCCGCGCATGCGACATCAGGAAGATCGAACTGACGCACTCTCCGCTTGCCAGAAGGAAGACGCCCAGTACGAAGTGTCATAAAATCTCGCGCCAGTCCGGCATCATCCAGCAGTACGACCTCAACCCCCAGATCGCCAATTGTCATCTCCAGCCCGTTGCGGACCAGAAAGCTCAGGCGACATGTCTGCTCCTTTTGTATTGCGTTATTCAATTCAACCTCAATCTCTCCAGAGGAAGCGGCTGGAGAGACTGACGCAAGTAACATGACGGACATTGGGGCGAGCAGAATAAACCGTAACATCTCAGTCCTTTCATTCGACTAATTTTGGCTGGTAAGGCGTTGACTGGCGATAGTGATTGCAGTCGGTTCGGGTCGACAAATGATCCAAATCGCGACTCCGGCCATGATGATAAGTACTAGGCAGGCCAACCATAATGATGGCTTGACCATCACGACAAACAGCACAAAGCCAACAGCCTTACCCAGACAAGCGGCGACTTTTGCCCGTCGCGGAATCGCCCGACTTGTTCGCCATGCTCTCAAAGTGGCACCGAAGCGTGGATGATCAAGCAGCCATAGCTCCAACTGAGGAGATGAACGCCCAAATGCCCATGCCGCACCAATGACAAAAACCGTTGTTGGTAGACCCGGCAGAAAAGCTCCGAGGATTCCCAGGCCAAGCAGTACGCAACCTAGCGCTATGAAGCCTATTGACGCACTTCCATTCCAGAAATTAGAGATGGCAGCTAAAACGGCGCTGCGTCTAGCATTACCCATTTTTCAATTCCTTTTCCGCAAGCATTTGCAGGTGGCGTAGAATTCGAGAAATGGCTGCTTGCAGCTCATCTACTGCGACACCATCACGGATCATAGCGTTGGCGTGGATGCAGGTTTGCCTCCATCGCGAATTGAACAACGCGGCGGTTCCTGCCAAATGACGAGCTCCGTAGGTTTCATGGAAACCGATTATTTGCGCTTTCTCGAGAAAGTGCGGAGAAAAGGACGCAATAGCTTCACTGACCAATATCCAACCTAGAGCTGTTGCGTTGTCCAACTCACTATTCATAAGGTGAACATTGCATTTTGGGGTAGGACAAGAGCCGGTGAGATCGGCGATATCCTTCTCCAAGAAGGAAGGATACATGCGAATTTCCAGATTACGCATACAAGACTGCATTTGGTGCGACATGTAAGCATTGTGCGCCTGAAGACTAAAAAGATATCGAGTGTAAAGATATCGCAGGTATAATTCCCTATTACAAAACGTGTTCGCCTCCCGAATTAGCTTAAGTAAACACAAATGCATTGCTAGAATGTCTTTATTGGAGAGGTAATCCAGACTTAGTTCACTCCAATCAGTATAATTCTCTTTTTGATTTTCCAGATTTCTTTTCATGCTGATACTTTTATATCTAATATTGAAGTTCTGATCGCATTCACTCTTCGCGGAAAGCGCGATTGAATTGATCGACAAGCGGCTTAAGAAGATAGGACAATGCAGTCCTCTTCTCTGTTCGAATAAAGCTTTCGGAGGGCATTCCCGGCGATAGAGCCAAACCACTCAGTTGGGTCAGTTCTTCCGGAGGGATGGAAATCCGAACAAGATACCAAGACAAGCCTGTGTGCTCGTCTCGGGTTAAATCAGCAGCTATACGGCTAACAAAAAACCGTTTAATTCGGGAGTGGTTAGAACGGTTGAAAGCAGATAACCGCAGCAAAGCAGGTTGGCCGAGAGTAATTTGGTCTATATCCTGTGGCGAAATCTGAACCTCGAGCACCAGTCTGTCGCTTTCCGGTACGATCTGCATGATCACATCGGCTGGCGAAATCACCCCACCAACAGTATGGGTGGCGAGTTCATGTACGAAGCCAGATTGCGGAGCAATAATATCGATTCTCTTTAATTGATCTTCTGCCGCCACCTTACGTTCAACAAATTCGCCGATTTGAGCTTGCACTTCGCGCAACTCACTTCCGACCTCTGTTCTGAGCTCTTGATCTATCGAGAGAATCTGCAACTTCGTTTCTGTGATTTTCCCAGCAATCTGCGCTTGATATGCGATTTTTTTCTCCGCGCTCCGCTTCGAAAGTAGTAGCCTCGGCTTCGAGCGAATTGAGGCGTTGCATATTCACCAATCCTTTATCGAACAACGGCCGCAGTGTGGCTATCTCCTTTTCCAGCACGGCGAGACCTCTGGTATAGGCAACTTCCTGCGCTTTGAAGCCTTCGATCTCGTGACCATATTGTGCTATACGCTCTCGCAATTGAGCTTTTTTTCCCCTCTCGGACTTCACGACGAAAGCTAAACAGCCGTGCTTCACTGCCTATCGTTGCTTTTACGTTGGGGTCGTTGATCCGAGCTCTCAGAGAGGCTGGAAATGTGATTTCTAGCTTATCATCCCGTTCAGCTTCCAGTCGTGCTAGCCGTGCATTCAGTTCATCAAGGCGCTTGATAACGATTGCGAGTTGTGCACGCGTCTGAGTGGCATCCAGCCTGATAAGCACTTTGCCAGCGGAGACCAGATCGCCCTCTTTCACCAAAATGTCTCCCACCACGCCGCCTGTGGGATGCTGCACCATCTTAACGTGGGTATCGACGACGAAAACGCCATTGCTGACTACCGCCCCGGCAAGTGAAAACGATGTCGCCCAAAAGCCAACTCCAACCAACAGCAAAATTCCCCACCAACAGGCCGGCGACCAAATGACGACGAATCGAGCGGGAAACGGGGCGAGATTTCAGCCATCGGTCTGTCTCCCTGAATCGGCAGTTTACGTCGTCTGCAGGATCAACAATTCGAAGCGGACTGAATGTCCCGACAGAGGATCGGAACGGCTGAAACGGGGCGGGGCGCAGTGACACCAGCCGCCGATTGTTTGAAAACTTTTTTTCAATATTTCTTCACGTGGTCCAAAGGCTTTCATGCGCCCTCCTTCCAGCACCAAGATGTGATCAACGGCATTTATCGCGCTTGGTCGGTGGGCGACAATCACCACAATTCCGTTTGCGCCTGCGTACAGCTTCAATCGCCTTACCCAGAGCTATTTCGCCATTGCCGTCGAGATTGGAGTTAGGCTCATCCAGCACCACCAGAAACGGATCGCCATAAAGGGCGCGAGCGAGGCCGATTGCGCTGGCGCTGACCGGCAGATAGTCTGGAACCAGCCTCACCAATGAAAGTTTCGTACCCATTCTCCAAGCTCAAGATGAGATCGTGCGCACCAGCGGTCTTCGCTGCAGCAACGATTTTTTCCGCCTTCTCCCCGACCTCAAAACGGGAAATATTGTCTGCAATTGTGCCATCGAAAAGCTCTACATCCTGCGGCAGATAGCCGATGTGGCGGCCAAGCGCCTCGCGATCCCACTGGTCAAAGCAGGCACCATCTAAGCGGATTTTGCCCGCCACAGTCGGCCAGACGCCGACCAGAGCGCGGGCCAGCGAGGATTTACCGCAACCCGACGGCCCCACCACTCCAAGCACATCGCTAGCTTGAAGAGCGAAGGTGACGCCGATGACAACGGGCTTTTTGATACCGGGTGGAGCGATGGCGACAGCATCCGCACGCAACTCACGTTCGGGGGTAGGTAGGGCCATGACCGCATCGATCTGAGGCATATTCTCCAGCAATTCCTTCAGGCGCGCCCAACTCTGGCGCGCCATCAGGAAAGGCCCTCCAGCTTGCGATGGCCATATCGACCGGCGCTAACGCCCGACCCATCATGATCGATGCCGCAATCATTACCCCGGGGCTGGCCTCCTGGCGGATGACAAGGAAAGCTCCAACCGCGAGAATGGCCGATTGAAGCAAAAATGCGCAGCGCCTTTGAAATCCCGCCCAATCCGCAAGCAATATCGCCAGCCCAACGATTGGCAGCCAGATAAGCATCATTGTCTTTTTGCCAGCGGGCCTTTATCCGGTTTTCAAGACCTAGCGCTCGTACGATTTCCGCATTACGACGGCCTGCCTCCATCTGAGCGTTGCGAGCCATGTTAAACTCCATAGCTTGACGAACTGGCCCTTCCGACATCAGGTTGGTTAGAAGTGTTATTGCGATAAGGACAATTGCGCCCGCAAGCGCCGTCATTCCGAGCCAAGGGTGGAAAGCAAAGCATATCAGCAGATAGAGCGGCATCCATGGCAAGTCGAACAGCCCGACCGGCCCGTTGCTACCAAAAAACCCGCGTATATTGTCCAGATCACGTAAGGGCTGCAGGCCATCGCCTGACATTGGTCTTACAAGAGGCAAATGCACCACGGCCTCATGCACTTTACCAGAGAACCGATTGTCAAAATGCTCGCCCAAACGGAGCAAAATGCGAGCGCGTATAATATCGAGAACCGCCTGAAAGGCGTAGAGCCCGCTGGCCAGCACAGCAAGGCCAGCCAGTGTAGGCACGCTGCCGCTGGTCAGCACCCGGTCATAAACCTGAAGCATGAACAGCGGCGCGGTCAGAGCCAAAAGGTTGACGACGCCGCTGATCGCGGCGATACCTGCCACGAATCTGTAGACGGAAAAGGCGACCATCGCAGCGTGACGCTGCGATGGTGCCCGGCCTTTTGAAAAGGTCGTCATGAAGCGATCACGCGAAGTAGAAATCGCCGGAATCCAGCGTCCCGGAGAAGTTGGCCAGCGTGATCGTGCTGGTGACGCTGTTGCTGTCCGTGTAGGAGATCACTGTATCGGTACCACTGGTGGTGATGGTTGTATCAGCGTCGAAGCTGGCGTAATCAGACCAATAACCGATGAAGTCGATCTCATCTTGACCATCGACAAAATCGGTGATGGTGTCGTCTCCCCAGCCGTTGGAAGTGCTGGCATAGGCAGCATCGAACACGAAGAGGTCATAGTCGCTTGCTCCGCCGCCGGTTAGGATATCATCACCGGAGAAACTGTAGAGGCTGTCATCGCCGGAGTTGCCGGTTTGCTCCGTTCCCTGTTCTCCCAGATAATTGTAAAGATAGGACAGATTCTGGAGGTTGGAGATATAGTAGATGGCATAGGTGAATGCCGTTGTCGCTGAAGCTTCAGTCAAATCCAACGTCAATTCGGTATCGATAGTATAGCCTGAACCGGAACTGCCGGTCAGATTATCACCGAACTGTAAACTGTCGACATCGCCGGAGAAACCTCCGGGAGGCCCATAGCTGAAATCACCGTCCATAAGAACTGCGGATTGGGTCGTATTCACATTGCCAGCGACCCATTGACCATAGTTATAGTTTTGTGCTGCGTAGGCACTGAAAGAACCATGACCATCATAGCTGAAACTGCCAAGCCATGTGTTCTCGAGATAAGATACCCAATCGCTCATACCGGTGGGTATATCAATTTTTACTGCCATTTTGATTCTCCCTTGGTTGCATTCCTGTTCGCGTCATAGCGAACATGGTCTTCACGACAAATGTCGTGAAATTAGTCAGAAAGAAAAATTGAGTGAGACGGTCGCCGTCCGTCCCGGGCCGGGATAACTGCTCGCTCCAAGCGCGGGGACATAAGCCACATCCGTTACGTTGTTTACGGCAGCGCGTAACGTCACATTTTCGGTAAACTTGTAGGAACCATAGAGATCATAGAGGGTGTAATCCTCCGTCTCATAGTTAGCCACCAGCAGACCGATATTCGGTGACGTACCACCCACGTGACTCATTTTACCGCCCAGCGTCAGTTTTTCGTCAAACAGACGCATTCCTGCATCCAACGTGAATTTGTCGGTTGGTGGTACAAAGATGACAGACGGCTCAACATCATAAGATGTACCTGAGTAAGTATAGCTGTCGCCAAAATCCGTATTGAGGTGGGTGTAAGACAGGCCTGCATACCAAAGACGAGCATCGTAGCTGGCTTCAATTTCGATACCCTTCATCTGCGTCTGGCCATCGACATTGACGAAGGCTGTGTGATCGTTGCCCGTCTCCGGGCGGTAGACCTCGCCAAGCGAGATATAATCGTCAATCAGCCGGTAAAAGCCCACGGCTTTGAAGCGGAAACTGTCCCCTGTCCGTGAACAGGCCATTGTGGCTGATATTGGCGCCGATCTCGAAGGTGTTGCCGCTTTCCGCCTTCAAATCCGGGTTGGGCGCATTCTGGGTAATATTGACGCCAGGATGACCGCCGGTGAAGAAGGTCTCCATAATGCTCGGCGGGCGCATACTGCGGGAGTATTTGACAAATGGTTGCAGCCAGTCAAAGGGTTTGACGGCGATCATCGCGCTCGGCAGCAACGCTCCTTCCGATTGATCGATGTCAAGAACCGTTTCGGGATAGCTTCTTGTTGCCTCTGAGTAGGTAACGCAGCGTTCCGGTCTGCGGGGGTGATACAATATACATGTGCCGGGTATTCTTTCATACCCATAGATCGAAGCGTTGCCGTGCAGCTTGTAATAGTCATAGCGCAAACCGCCAGAAAGAGTGAGCCAGTCACCATGATCCAGAGTGGCGTTGGCAAAGGCGCTGTAAACGTCGCGATTGCCCGAAGGGGTCATCCCCGTGTAGGAGGCGGTGAAATCGTGAGTACCCTCGTTGGTACTATAGAAGGTATCCGAGTCGGTTGAGCCGCGATCCCAGAAAGCCTCCGCGCCATAATTCAAGGACAGCGAACCGAACGGCGTGACGAATTCGCTGGTGTTGTCTAGACTGGCTCCCAATGTGCCCAGGCTGTAATCGACCGGCCAGTCCGTGTAGTTGTTGGTGGCGGTCGCCCCACGCACTTCGGCGTTTTCCAGATGGTTATACCAGAGGCGGGCCTTCATATCGACAAGATCGCTGTCAGGATTCCAGTCCAGCGTTGCCGTGATGGTATTGTTGACCACATGCTGGCTGTTCTCTGTAAAGGTTTCACGCCCCGTGCTATAACCTCCGTGCGTGAATTCGGAATCGTTGCGCATCCAAGCAAGCGATCCTTTGAGATCGTCGGTGAATTGAGCCTCAGCCTTCAGGAATGTGGAGAACACTTCCGAGCCCGTCGAAACTACGGCGTTATCATCAACGGTCAGGTTTGATACTTCGAGATCCCCATTTTTGCCGATATTGTATTCGCCAATCTTTTTATGGCTAATGCCAGCAAGGACAGAAAATGCATCTGACACACGGACAGCGACTGTGCCCGAACCATCGAATTCGAAAGCATTGGTACCTGTGGCGACAGTTCCCTCAAATCCCCATTCTCGCCCAGGTTTAATCAAATCGCTGGCGTTGAGGGAACGGAAATTCACAGAACCGCCGAGAGCTCCTGCTCCTCCGACACCTGACGTACCGCTTTTTTCAATATCGATTTCGCGCAGAAAAGCTGTATCAACATATGTTCTTTGCGTAGAGCCATGCCCATTCCTTTGGAAATTTTGACGCGCTCCATCTACCATTGTAACAACACGGTTCTGGTCTTGTAGACCACGAACACTAACAGTAATCCCCGGGTTCTGCGCTTCGGATCGGTTGGCATAAACACCAGCCACATTATCCAGCAAATCACGGGTTTCACGCACCGGCGCGTTTTTAATGGTTTCTCGCGAGATTACACTGACTGCAGAAGGTGAAGCATAGACCCAATCTGGCGTCCCCTGAAAACCAGAACCGCTAATGGCATTCTGGTTGTTTGGATCAGCAACAATGATTGTGTCGAGCAATGATGTATCGCCACTGAAATCACTGCCTTGCGCTCCGTCTAGAGTTTGGTCTGTTCCAACAATCGCCCCTTGTCTGGAAATATACCAATCGATCCCCGTTCCCTGAAGCAAGAGAGATAGAGCCTGCTGCGCGGTCATCATGCCCGAAACAGCTGATGAGTTCATTCCTTGCGGTACATTTGCAGGAAAGACGACTTGAAGACCCGATTGACGGCCGAACTGAGCCAGTGCGATGGATAGGCGCTGGGCAGGGATACTAAATAAACGAGGTGTGGACGCATCATCACCAATGACCTGCACGCTTTGAGCAGAGGCGGATGAGAATACAGGCAGAAATATACCTAACGTCGCACCAGCAATGACACCAATAACCAGCCGTTCCACAAGTCTGGGAAGGACCTGCCTTTTACTGTTTGATTTTTTTTGCGATAGCATTCGAAACTACTCATTAACTGAAACGCATGCCCCCTGTGCGCATGCTTCACAGACTTAGAGACGAATGAAATCGACCTATTTTTCACATAAATTAGCGAATGATTAAAAAAGTTGAGTTTTTCTCTCAAATTTATTTTTTATCGAGTGATGACCCGAGCCAGTGATGTGATGTGATACACTTTCCCGCCAAATGGCTGGACCAATGCTGACAAAGCATCATCGGGATTATTCAGATCGAAAAGTCCACTTACTTTGAAAGCAGCCAGTTCTCGATCAGGAATGGAAATCCACGCTGTATGATAGCGCTGTATCATCTCGGCAACAAAACCAACAGAAACATCGTTCAAAAAGACTTGACCATCTCTCCAAGCACCGATCTCGCTTGGTTCAATAGAGTTCACTTTTATGGCACCGGTTTCATGATCTTGTTCGAGCATTTCACCCGGCTGAAGCTGTCTGATCCATTGTCCTTGGTTAGAAAAGACCTCAAGTGAGCCCTCAAGCAGAGCTACAGCGGTGTTTAGTGAGGAGGTTCTCACGTCGAACGCAGTACCGGTGACATGCAATTCCAGCCCTTGGGCATCAAGGACGAAAAGGCGCTTGGCATCTTTTGCAACATCGAAGAAAGCTTCACCAGACAACAACCGCACAGCACGATGATCGCCGTCCATGTCGGCTTTAATCGCGCTCTTTCCACCAAGATCAACCACACTGCCATCACTGAGATGGATATGGTCGATTTGAGCAGATGCAGTCGAATAATCTGCACGCAACCAGATGAGAAAGGAAGGGGTTATCAGAAGCAGTGTCAAACCAACAACCAGTAGGATTGCTAGATTTGGAATACTGAGAAATTTTGCAAGATCGATTTTGCGAAAAGGCTGAACACTCATACCCCCTTCGCATTCATCACTCGCTATACTTTGATGATTTACTTCATTGCTAATCGAAACATCAAGCATATTCCAAGCTGAATTGACACTGTGCCATGCCCGTCGATGGTCTTGCGAAGTTGCGAGCCATTTGCTGAAACGTTCAGGTAACGGCTTGCCCACTGGGGCATCGTTAAGTATAAGCAGCCAGTCGGCAGCCTCCTCGAACAATGCCTTCTTTTCTTCCGCCTCTTTACTAGTCATCCGGTCCTCGTCAGGTCTTTAGCACGCAGTTTCATCCTTATTGCTTCCGCTGAATCGAAGAAAGGCTTTACAAGTCTTCACTGTCGAGCTGCATTGCTAGCGATGCCAAGGCACTGCGTACCAGACGATGTGCAGTAGATACGGAAACATCAAGATGAACGCCGATTTGCTCAAGCGTGTAATTACCGAAGCGATGCATCTGAAGAGCTGTGCGTTGATCTTCAGGCAATTGTGCCATCATTTCTATAGTGCGCCTAACTTTTTCGCAATGCAACAATGCTTCTTCGGGAGACGGTTCATCCTGAGGGCGCGTCCAAAACGGTGCATCATCGCCGATCTGTGTGCATTCGATCTTTTCTCGGCGTATAATATCCAATGCCAGATTATGAACGATACGAAAGAGATAGCTAGCAGAAGGTAACTTTTCGGACTCGGCAGGAAACGGTGGCACAAAACGTATAAACGCCTCTTGCACTACTTCCTCTGCAACTTCGCGCGAACCCAACATGCGGTAGGCATAGTCCACCAACATAGGCCTCTTCGCCAGATACAGTGCCATTCGCATATCGAGGTTATCCTTCATTGCAGTGTTATCTGGATGAATTGCAACAAATTGCACCTTCTGCAGTCATGTTGGCTTTGCAGACACGAATTGTATGAAGCTGTGTCACTTGTTTCATCACAAGCATCCTGCTTTCCCAAGGCAACAACGAGTTGAGTGAACGTGTTTTTTATTGAAAGAACCCGAATAAGTTCGCGCTTCTCAACTTTTGTCATTTGACTAACAAGCCAGCTATAAAAGCGCTCCGTAATACGGCAGGAATCCTGAGAAACCATGAAGTTTGGCGTTAACGTCGGTTCAATAGAAACTCTTGGGAAAAACGCAAACGATGCTTGCCATCTGCAAAACCCTCAACTCAAAAATAACAATATGCGTTGATATCGCAACCTAAATTCTTGAATTTTACAATCAACTTAATGTGCCGCAGTTTGTTTTAGCTGAAATTTCGCCATCACAACTTTATAGTGAATTGATTTAATTGAGCATTCACCCGCGATACAGTATCGCTCCCCTAAACGCCCAGAGCGAATTTAGCACCATTCCTTTACAACAACTCGGTCTTTCAAGCGTCAAGATCATGCCTCTCTCGAGTAAGAATTTTTTTGATGACAACCCTTGCGGGCATGGCCACTGTAAGCAAACGTACAAAAACTACAAAATACCTTCGATCTAGCGCACCTTCAGCCTAATGGTTTTAACGGCTTACTGCTTCTTGATTGCTCTTCCGCGAGAACTGAAATTAGGCCTTCACGGTAATCCGCGTAGCGCGGCACGAAGCCGAGTTCTGTTCTGGCACGCGAAATATCCAGCCGCTTGCATTCGTCATAAAAATGCATTGCCATGGGTGGAAGTCCTGCTTCTGCAATCGGAACCCGAGGGGGGCTTGGTTGCCCGAGAAGGCTGGCGGCATAGTCCAGAACATCATCCGAGGCCGCAGGATTTCCATCAGCAATATGGAAGACCGGACCGGCAAAGGGTCTCTCTATGCCTTTCAGGCAGGCTGCCACGATATCATCGACATGGATGCGATTGAATACCTGCCCGGGTTTGATAATGCTGCGTGCCTGTCCACTCCGGATGCGGGAAAAGGGAGAGCGGCCCGGACCGTAAATCCCCGGCAGACGGAAAATCTGGACGGCCTTGTGTGCGACCTTTGCAAAGTCCAGCCATCCCTCTTCCATGGCCAGTCGCCGCCGATTGGCCTCTGTCAGCGGGCTAGGCGGAAATGTCTCGTCGATCCACTGTCCTGCAGCATCGCCGTACACTCCGGTGGTTGAGAGAACGCCAATCCACTCCAGCTCTTGAGAAGACGCCAATCTGTCTCGATGGTGCAGCAGGCTTTGATCCCCGTTCTCATCCGGCGGTATGGAGACGAGGCAATGGGTAACCCCTTCCCACGCGGATGGAGGCAATGGCTCCGAACCATCAAACAAATGCGGTGTAATGCTCTTGGTTGCGAGCGCTCGACAGCCTTCGGTGGTGCGCGATGTGCCAGATACTTGCCAGCCACCATCAAGCAACACACCGGCAAGGCGGCTGGCGCTGTAACCGCACCCAAGCGCCATCAAATGACCGGTCTTGCGCATGCTTTACCCCGTAATCCTGTCGCGCAATGTCTTGAAGGCATCGACCTGGCCAGGCAGGATGTTGCGATCCTCATCTCTTCCGAGATAGACTTTGAACATGCATGTGCCGTCTTTGGCATAGAACTGAACGGAGTGGGTCTCCGAATTCATGAACGTGCGCGATACGAAGGCGATCAACTCGCAGGCGTCGGCCTTCAAATGCCCGCCAATCGGCTTGCCGTGCAGATTATAATATCCGTGACCCAGACTTCCATCGGGTATCTGCCCCTTCGCCTCGAAGATCACGGTTCCTGTATTGACAATGAACGTGATGTCGCCCCAGTTGCGCATGCTTTGCATGACGTCCACAAAATGCTCTCCATCGACGCAGTGAGCTTCCCCATCGGGCAAGTTTCGGACCACATCGATTACCCGCACATTGGCGCGTTTTGCGATGTCTTCCAGCGCCGATGTCGGCTTTTCCGCCAGTGCAGCGGCGACGCGTGCCGAAATTTCTTCAGACATGTTCTGTTTTCCTTGCATTCTTGTGGTTTGAATGTGGGTGTCGGGAAGGCTTGTGTCCTGCGTTGCCGCTCTGGTCTGGCGGAAGAAAATGGCCGGACAGCCACGCCACCATCCTTTGTGTCATTTGGACATTCCAGAAGCGCCCCGGCAGCGTCAGGTCGAAGAAGCGGTGCCTTGACACCATGAGACCGGCTTCCTGATATTGTTCAAGCAATGGCTGAAGGAGTTCAAGAACGTCCTGTCCTTTCATCCTGCTTTCGAGCTGCGCCGTCCTGATCGCCGAAGGATCAATCCGGGATCTCTCCATCCCGGCGCGAATTGCGTTCATCACCGGCGTGAATGCGGTTGGTCGCGACATGCCGATCACCGGGTTTTTCCCCGCTTCGACCAGCTTCCCATATGCTGCAAGAGACGGATTGTTGAAAAAGCTGCAGCCATTCAACTTGCCGCCCGCCCCGGAGCCGAAGGCGAAGAAATCCCAACCTGTCTTGGCCCCGAAATTGTACACGGACCGTTCCCTGAGCCCCAGATTGCGCCAATGGGACGGTGAGATCTGTTCCCAGCCCATCGTCTGCATCACTTCGGTGCCGTGTGCGTAATATGTGCCCAGCTGTTTTCTGGTTACCGGTTCAAGCTTGCCTTTCTCAATGGATAGCATGAGTGGCGTACCCGGGATCAGGTTGAGGCCATAGTGATCGACCCCATCCAGACCCAACTGATCAACGATCGTAAGATCGTCCTGCCAACTCTTGAGAGTTTGACCCGGCAGGCCATACATCATGTCGATGACGATTGCGGCGCTATCCATGGCCATCAAGGTTTGCAGGGTTCGAATGACGTCGTCCTTGGTACGCTTTCGACCAAGCGAGCGACGAATGCGGGTATCAAAGGTTTGTACGCCAAGTGAAACTCGGTTGACGCCTGCCTTGAAGGCGGCCTCCATCTTGTCCTCTGTAAAGGAATGCACCCGACCTTCCAGAGTGATTTCGCAATCGGGAGCCAGTGACAGGAGTGTCCGCAAGCCGGAGACGAGACGGTCGATGTCCTTTGCCGCGAGGGCGGTTGGTGTGCCTCCACCAAAATAGAGCGCGCGTAGTGGTGGTCCTTCCATTACTTTCTTGCCTTCAAACGTGGCTGCCTGCTTCAGGACCAGATCGACGTAGGACGCACCCGCATCGACCCGCCAAGGGTTTTGATAGAAGCCACAAAACAGACAATGATTTTCGCAGAAGGGGATATGCACATATGCCATGCCGGGGGCAGTCCCTGCCCGTGTTGAGGCAATCTTGCCATGCGGCCTCCTGCTCATCGTTGGCAACCGGCACTTGCCCATTGGTTGAGTGTGCCTGTCGGCCATCGTCAAATGCATCTGCAAGAGGGGTTTGCGTTACCTTGGCAAAATACGGGGTGGGGTCAGAGATGGCTGTCAACAAGCAGCTCCTAAAAATACTTCACTGCTGAAAGGTTTGACAAACAATTTTGTCTCATCAATTCTATTAAACTTGTATTTAAGATTCAAGAAATAAACCCTACGGAAAAACACCAATAAAGTGCATTCATTCACGTCATGGAGACTAGTCAGCTCTGCGACTTCGGGGGAAAGCCACAACGAACTGGCCCTCGGCATGCTCGTTTGAACAAGAGTTGCGCAGGATCGCAGTAACGACACTCAGATCTTGCCGGAGCCGCTGGGCAAATGAACAGAGGGTGTGTTCTTGAGCCAAAGATCCGGCTCACCAGCATTTGAGTTTGGCATTCTACTTGCAGTGGATGATATCTAGGCTGGAATTAGTTCGCAGAAAAACGCCTCAACAAAACTAAACTGCATTTCAATCGACGTATAAAAAGATAGGTGTTCGCTGAACCAATTGACTATTGCGCAAAGCGGTGCGAAAACAATTTCGAAGGTTCTCTCAAAGCTACATGCCTAGAGAGATGAAAAGGGAATATGGTGAAGGTGACCCAAACAGGGACCGAGTCCATAGCTGCCCCCGCAACTGTAAGCGGATAGGATAGTGCGAAATGCCACTGGGGAAGATCCTCGGGAAGGTGCACTGATCTGCCATGCCGCGAGCCAGGAGACCTGCCTTTACAGATGCCTAAAGCAGGGCGTCGATCAACCGAACGGGGTGTTCGGCGATTGTGAGGGTCTTCTTCGTATCCAGCTTTCTGACACACCCATGTTCATTGCCAAATATGCTTCGGGGTGAAGTCGTATCGGTCCAATTTCGACTCGTTTACTTAGGCTCTTTGCCTCTTTCCCCGATCATATTGTTTAGCCGTTTCTCCCCGGGGAGGGGAAAAATGGATATGATCCCGAGGGATGAAGAATGCCGTTCAAACTGAAAGCGATTTACCGCGTAGCCATCGCAGCTATAAGTATTTTGGCTGCTACCGCAGCAGCAAGGACTGCTGAACCAATCGAAATAGGTTCCACCTTTTTGACACGCGGTGTTGAACCGACCAAAGGTTCCAACGGCTGGGCTCTTGTTAGCCACGGCGTTGGTGAAAATCTTTATACCGTTGATGAAAAAGGTGCTCTAGTGCCTCAGCTTGCGAGCAAAGCAGAGCGTGTTGATGATATGATCTGGACGATCACCTTGACCAAAGGCAAGTTTTTCTCCGATGGCTCGCCTGTGACAGCCGAAGCACTAGCCGCCGGTTTTACGAAAGTCTTCGCAGATAATAAGGCCGCTCTGGCAACCGGAGGCAAACTGTCTTTCGAGGCGACATCCAATCTGGAGATGAAAGTCGTCACTGAAAAGCCGGTTCCGCGTATTCAAGCTCTGTTCGCTGAATGGCCGCTGATTGCATTCAAGCCTACTACGGATGGCGCTGTTTTCTCTGGGCCTTACGCCGTGAAAAGCTTCAAGGCCGACACCGCAGTCGAGTTAGCCCCAAACGCATACTATGCTGGAGCGGAGAATCGCGCTCCTGTTAACATCCGCAAGTTCGGAGATGCTCAGGCAATGACGTTGGCGCTAGAATCTGGCGTTCTAGATCTTGCCTTTGGCCTGCCCTCTGACGCCATTTCCCGTTTGAAAGCCAATCCGGACGTGACTGTCAAATCCTTCCCTGTTGGCTATCAGTATTTCGCATGGCTCAACACAAACCGCCCAGCACTCGGTGACAAGAAAGTGCGTCAAGCTCTAGATCTGACCTTTGATCGACGGGAACTCGTGGCGGCGATCAATGGAGGCTTGCCCGCCACCGGCGCCTATGCGCCTTACTTTCCATTTGCTGGCAAAGATCCTCGCCCAACCGACCTGGAAAAGGCGGCCGCTTTACTGGATGAGGCCGGTTGGGTAAAGGGTGACGATGGCATACGTTACAAAAACGGCAAGCCGCTTAGCGTGCTGGCCCTCACTTATCCGCAGCGCCCGGACCTTGTTACTATGCTTCCTGTAGTCAAGGCTGAGCTGGCGCGGGTTGGTATCGTCGTCGAGACCAAAATCGTAGACAATATCATGCAGGCTCTCGCCGGTGGGGACTATGACATCGCGCTCTGGGCACAGCATACCGCTCCAAGTGGCGACCCCGCCTTTTTTCTCAGCTCAATGCTCACAACTGGAGCATCCATGAATCAGGCAAAATACGCATCCGAGGACTTTGACGCCATTGTCGCCAAATTCGCAAGCTTGAGTGATGCGAAGAAGCGCAATGAACTGGCTCTCGAGGCACAGGCAAAACTATTCGAGGATGTGCCAATCAGTTTCCTAGTCTCCCCTGTCTGGTATGTCGGCATGTCCAAACGCCTTAAAAACTACCAACCATGGGGCTCCGACTATCACGTGCTGCGCGCGAATATTGGGGAATAAAGGCGCTTATGAAAGCTCTGCTGCGGCAATTGATCGGGATTGTAGCAAGCTTGCTTGTGGTTTCGTTCATTACCTTTGTGGTGATCTCCAATATGCCCTCTGATCCGGTCGAGATTGCCATCAGAGCATGGAACCTCGCAGCGACGGATGAAACCGTCGCTGCGCTTCGACAGGATTGGGGGCTTAACCGGCCCTTTTTTCAACGCTACAGCAGCTGGCTATTGGGGTTCATCAAGGGCGATTGGGGTCATTCCTTCCAATCTGGACTTCCCGTATTCAATGAGTTTTTAGAACGCTTCCCCGTATCATTTACGCTCGGTTTTGGGGGACTTGGATTTGCCATCCTTGTTGCCATTCCATTGGGTTTTTTTGCAGCGTTGACGCCCGGCGGGGCCACTGATCGCGCTGGCCGGATCCTTTCCGTTTTCGTTCAAACGGTACCAGCTTTTTGGAGTGGCTTGCTTCTGCTCTGGATCCTTGGCGCCAAATTGCACTGGATCCGCCCCTTTGCGCAGGACATCAATGCCTATGCGCTGGCGATATTTTTGATCGCTATTCATTCCACGGCAGTCTTTGCCAGAGTTTATCGCAAAGCCCTGCGTGAATTTTCAATGGAGCCTTACTTTGCGACAGCTCTGTCCAAAGGACTGACGCGCAGACAGGCGTTTTGGCGTCATGGAAACAAAGCTGCGCTCTTCTCTCTGCTTACCGCAGTGCATTCAGAAGCAGGATGGGTGCTTGGCGGCACCGCCACCATGGAAATCCTATTCAATTTCCCCGGTATCAGCCAGTTTTTGGTTCAGAGCATCGAGGCGCGTGACCAGATGATCCTTCAGGCATATGTAATGGTAGCTGCTCTCTGGATGGTAGCGATTTCTATCCTCGTCAAAATTACTCAACAAGTACTCGATCCGAGGATCGGATCATGAGGCTGCTAGGTATTCTGTCGTTGCTACTCGTCGTTAGCCTCTGCGGTTTTTGGCAACCGGTTAATCCAGATGTTATTGATGTGCTCAACAAGTTCGCACCCATGAGTTCGGAGCATTGGCTCGGCACGGATCACCTAGGTAGAGACTTACTTTCTCGTATCATGGTAGGCGGTTGGCGAACCGGCATTGTGCTTTTGTTTGTGGCTCTTGTGGGCTTCATCAACGGCACTTTCTTTGGTAGCCTTGCAGCCATAATGGGAGGATGGGCTGAAGAGGTAATCTTACGGTCAACGCAAATCTTCATCATCGTGCCAACGCTCATCATTGCCCTATCTGCTGCCGCAATCTTTGGACTGTCTCCTGTAACCGGTGGCTTGGCACTGGGCTTGGCGAGCGTTGGACAGCAGACACTTATGGCGCATGGTTTGACTAAAAGTGTTCTGGGCAAGCCTTTCATCGCAGCCGCCCACGCGATGGGTGTGTCTCGCACGTCAATTCTGACCCGCCATGTCTTGCCCAACACATTGCCAACTCTGTTTACTTATCTGGGCAATCAGATGGGGTCCGCCGCCGTGGCCTACGCTTCCCTTGCCTTTATCGGGCTAGGAGCTGATCCTTCCAAACCGGACTGGGGCGGCATGCTGTTCGAATATCGCATGTTTATTTTCGATCACGCCATGCTGATGATCTGGCCCGGCATCGCGCTGTCTATTGTCGTCTTAACGCTCCATCGCACATTTGATCCAGAATGAATTGGGCAATGTCCTCAAAGCGTACTAGCAGATTAGCGCATTGATCTTGTAAATGGGCTTTAGGAACAGAGCGAGCAAATGCGATACACATCAACAATCATTCCCGATTACTCGTGCAAGGAAAATTGGCCCGTATCTCTTGCCGAACGTTGCCATGAGTTCCGGGCGCAGCATCTAGATGATCACGCGTCTGCACTGCAAATTTTGAGACATTCGCAGCAGTGCAAAGACCTAGAGGGCTTTGAAGGTGTCTCTGGTAAAATGGGCGGGAAGCAGCCATTTGCCGAAGATGCGAGATCTCAGATGTTACCAACCGAAGCGGCCATTCAAAAAATCTCAGAGCGCGATCATCGCTCAGAACTCAAAACGTCAGAATTTAGGAGTTCGCTGGGATCTACAATGTGCTTCTTCGTTTCATTTGGTCACTCCCTATAACGCAATCTCTTGAAATGCCAATTTGCAGCTGTATAACGAGTTAGGAAGAGTGGGAGTACGTAAATGTGAGGTGGTCCCGGTTTTTTGGACAGGTTTGCAGCGTTTCTAAGGTGTATCGGGTTTAGGTTTCATGCTGCTTTTTGCTCTCCGCTACCGTCCCAGTATGCTTCGTCCGGGGTTCGCCGATCAAGCGCGGAATGAGGCCGTTCGGTATTGTACAATGAGGATCGGCCTCATTCAGCAATCGGATACAACGTTCCGATTGCTCTGCATAATCCCGGTGGCGTAACCAGCCCGTCACTGTGATGAAAGCCGGAAAAATATAATTCCCGGCGGTCCAAACTTGGGGCTCACTGCAGAATGTTGAATGTCATTAAAATCGGATGGAGTGAATGCTCATCCTGACTGCGATAGTTTAAAATCCATAGTACCATGGCATGAATATACTGAAGGTTGCCCATAAAATGACAATTAGTGGCAATCCCACACGCGCAAAATCGCTAAAACGATAATATCCCGGCCCCATAACAAGTAGATTAGTCTGGTAGCCTATGGGCGTTGCGAATGAACAGTTTGCTCCAAACAAAACGGCCAATGCGAATGGCATTGGATCTGCATCTAGTCCAGTTGCCAACTCTATGGATACTGGTGTGAACAAGATTGCTGTCGCGTTGTTGGATAGCACATTCGTGAGAATAGCTATCAGGAGAAACAACATCGAAAGGATAACGGCAGGCCCGGCATTTCCAATCAATCCGATAACACCATCAGCAAGATAAGCGGCTGCGCCGCTTTTTAGCATGGCCAAGCCAAGAGCCAATGAGGCTCCCACCATCAAGTAAATCTGCCGATCTAGAGAGTTCACGGCTTGTTCGAGTGTCAGCACTCCGGTCAGGAGCATGAGCATAACACCGAAGACTGCAGCTGCTGCGATTGGTAGGAGACCGGACACGCTGAGAAGGACGACGCCGACAAAAATTGCTCCCGCCATCTTTGCCGCTTGAGCTCCCGGCAGGGGACGTGCCGTCCCATCCAGAACGACAACTCCGGAGTGTTTTCGCATGCGTTCCACAACTTCACGGTCACCTTGTACTACCAGGACATCACCTTCCAGAAGAGTTCGTCCTGTCAGAATGCGGGTTATTCGAGAATGCTGCTCAACCCCGAGGACAAGACAGCCATAGCGGGAGCGAAAGTTTGCCTCTTCAATCGACTGACCAACGAGTTGTGAGCCTGGCGCGACCATGATCTCGACGACAACTTGATCGTTTGCAAGCAAAGCCTTTTCTTCTCTACTCGAAGTATGACCCCTCTTGCCCGATGTTGCAAAAATCAGCTTTGGGAATTTTGTTTGGGCTTCAGCTAAAGCATCGTGAGTTCCCATTACGATAAGGGTGTCGCCTTCGTGGATTTCGAGGTCTTGATAAGGCGGGACGAGGCGCTGCTCTCCTCTTAGCACAAGAATGAGGCGTGCCCCTCGAATGCTCAAGAGATTGAAGCAGATCCGTGCTCCGATCAGCTTTGTTTCATTTCCGACTGTAAACTGTGTGATGAATCTTCGATGATTACCTGACATGAAACGTTGGGCGGGCGAAGATCTCCTTGGAAGCAAATAGGGGGTGGCAACCCAGAGATACATGAGGCCAACACTGGCAAGAACAAGGCCCGGAACAAAGAACCCGAAGAATTCAAGTGGCTTTTGTCCCAGTTCCACCATGGTTCCGGACACAAGCAGGTTGGTGGAAGACCCAACCAATGTCGTCATGCCCGCGAGAATGGCGATGAAAGACAATGACATCATGACGCTGCTCGGTGATTTAGAAAACCGCTGAACGATTGTTTCAAGAATCGGAATGAAGATCACGACGACCGGCGTGTTATTGACGAAAGGACTGGCTATGAAAACAGCGACAAAACAAATGAAAATGGCGCCCTTGTAGCTTTTACCCGTTCTTTGGAACAACTGTTTAATTACCCAGTCCAACGCCCCGGCTCTCCACAAACCATTGCCAAGTACAAGCAACGCCAGAACGGCAATCAGGGCGGGGTTTGCAAATCCCGCCAATAGGTCTTTGGTATCCAGAAGGATTTTTCCGTCAGGACTTCTCAACGGAATGAGTTCAAACAGCAGCAACAAGGCAACCAAAAGGACGAGAGCCGTTATTTCAACTTTAATGCGATCAATCGCAAACCCAAGGATCGCGACAATCACCAACGCATATGTCATCCAAATGTGGAAGCTTCCCGCTGCAAGACTAGACATTTCTGGATACACGAGGCCCTCCGAGCCGATAGCAGTCCGCTCATTTGAAGAGATACAAACCGAACCTTTTTCTGCTGATCCAAGTTGGATGCCTTGCAACTCTGGACATTGTCTTCAAGAACGGAGATGCCACATCTGACAGGCAAATGACTGTTGAACTGAAGCTCTCGTCGCTATTGATCTTGCCTCTTTGTTCCCAAAACCCCATCGGGGGCTGTCTCCGAAGGAGTAGCCGCTTTCATTGTTCTGATGAACTTGAATAGGTCACTGTCTGTTGAAAGAACGAGAGTTGTTTCTCCGGAAATAATGTCTTTGTAGGCCTGCAGCGTCCGGGTAAATTCATAGAATTCAACGGTCTGGAGGTCGGTATTATATGCCTTCGCATAGATACTAGCCGCTGTTGCATCTGCCACGCCTCGGATCTCCTCAACCGCTCGATAGGCCTCAGACTGAATCTTGTTTAGATCTCTTACGCGATTTCCTCGAATTCGTGCCGCTTCGCCGTTTCCTTCGGACAGGAAGCGTTCAGCGATCTGGCGCCGCTCGGAGATCATACGATCATAGATTTTCGGCCGCACGCTTTCGTTATAGTTAATGCGCTTGAACCGGATATCGAGAAGCTCAATACCGAAGACACGAACTTTCTCTGCCGCAGCCTCAAATATCTGTCTTTCTACAAGGGCTCTGCCTTTGCTGATTGGCACCAGTGCGCCAATATCCTGCGCTCGTTCTTCGTCCGTTAGAAGCGTGTCACGTAAGGGGGTCCGATCCTTGGTCGTTCGAATGATCTCGATTAACTCATGCTTGGCAACCGCATTGCGGGTCTCACTACCGAGAATGTCGTCAAGGCGAGACTGGGCACTGCGCTCATCTCGCAAGCGTAGAAAATACTGAAGAGGTTCTACAATCCGCCAGCGTGCAAAGAGGTCGACCGAGATATAGAGCTTGTCCTTGGTCGGCATATCGGAGGGACTTCCATCCCATTCAAGAACCCGCCGGTCGATCGGATGTACTTCTTGAATGAAAGGGATTTTGATCTTCAATCCGGCAGTGACAATCGGCTTGCCCACGGGCTTTCCAAACTGGGTAACAATGGCCTGTTCCACTTCGCTGACGGTGTATAGCGAACCACTGATAGCATAGACCAAAGCGATGGCGACCAGTCCTAGAATTACGGATGTGATTTTCATGGCTGGCTTCCTTTTTGTCCGCCGAGATTGAGGAGCGGCAAAATGCTGCCTGTCGTCTGATCGACTACGATCTTGGACTTGATGCCCGGAAGAACAGACTGCATAGTTTCGATATAAATCCGACGGCGGGTAACCTCGGAAGCCTTCTTGTATTCGGAATAGAGCGCGGTGAACCGGGCAGCATCTCCCTCGGCTTCATTGACGCGTTTCAGCCGATATCCATCAGCTTCGCGGATCCGCTGATCCTTCTCACCTTCAGCGAGTGGAATAACTTTGTTGTACTCGCGGCGTGCCTCGTTTATGAGCCGCTCTTTTTCCTGTTGAGCCTGGTTTACCTCGTTGAAAGAAGACTGAACCGGTCCGGGTGGATTGATATTCTTGAGCTGAACCTGATCGATGCTGATTCCCATTGCATATTTTGAAGAGAGTGCCTGCATCTTCAAAAGGGCTTCACTTTCGATTTCTTGTCTTCCGATGGTGATAACTTCATCGACCGTGCGATCTCCGACAACCTCACGCATTACGGATTCAGAAACATAGCGTAGTGTTGCCCGGGGCTCGCGCACCTCAAACAAAAACTTGACCGGATCCGAAATTCGGTATTGCAGAACCCATTCAACCAGAGCAGCGTTCAAATCTCCGGTGACCATTTCTGTTTCCAAGCGGCCGTCCGTCGGGGTTTGGTAGGCGTCGTTGGCACCCGGTGTGGTGAAGCCAAATTCCTGTTTCAACTGCCGCTTGATCGGGACGATCGTTGCGGCGTCGATACCGAAGGGGAGCTTGAAATGGAGACCCGAGGGGACTTCGGAAGAATATTTCCCAAACCGCTGCACAACCGCAATCGAGTCGCTAGGAACCGTGAAGTAAGAAGACCATGCAAACAGTGCTGCCAGAATCACTGCGCCAGCGATAATCACCGTGCGCAAGGGGGGCGGTCCATTGGGGAATATGTCTCCAAATGGTGAGCGTCCCTGTCCGAAAAAAGTGTTTAAGTTGTTTGGGTTGGAACGGTTCTTGGGGCTCCATGGCCCTTCACTGTTGGATCCGTTGCTTTGATCTGGCATGCGCTTTCCTTGATAGTCGTTATACGGAACATCTATGAACAATGGCATTGGCCAGAGAAGTTTTTGCCTTTGAAGTGATGCGCTCGTCATCTGCGTGCATCACTTCAAGGTGAGCGCTCAGCCTTTGGGCTTTTGCTGCTTCTGGACGGCTTTTTGAGGCGCGATATTGATTGGCGTGATCTTAGAGCCCTTTTTTATCGCATCTGTTTTTTTAGTCTTTTCAGCCTCTGCGGCCCGGGTTGTCAGATCTTTGAAAGACATCATATTCATCCTTTTGTTTGTAAAATTATTTTGGAACTCATCTCGATTGGTCTTCAACTTCGGCCTTGAGTGAGAATTTTCACGCTCTGTTTTTCTTGGATTTTATTGGCCCAGACACTGAAATTCATCAGGGTGTTCTTGCCAAATGTCTGTGTCAGAGGAACGTCTGCTGCGTCGCGTCCGCGCGCGACCAGAATGCGTCCGATGCGCCGGGTATTGTTGCGCGGATCAAAAATCCACCAGTGGCCAGAGAGATAGACTTCCATCCATGCGGCAAAATCACCGGGGGGATAGGGGCCTTGCTCTCCAATGTCACTGAGATAGCCGGTACAATACCGTGCAGGTATGTTGAGGCAGCGGCAAAGTGTGATGGCAAGATGAGTAAAGTCGCGACAGACACCCTTGCGTTCCGTCATTGTTTCAGACGCTGTACGCGTCGCCCGTGCATGTTCATATCCGAAAGAGACATGGCCGTGAACAAAGTCACATATGGCCTGAACACGAGCCCAGCCGGGCGCTGTTGTCTCAAAGAGTTGCCACGCTTTTTCAGACAGAAGATCTGTTTCGCAATATCGGCTCCCCAATAGATAGACGAGCGTATCGGCGGGCAAATGCTGAACCTCGAATTGCACTGCATCAGGTGCCTCTGGATCGGGTTCGCCTTTATCACGGAATATGCCGTCTGTTGTCAGTTCGAAGTCTCCGGCCGGAGCAATCAATCTGGTACACCAGTTTCCGAAGCCATCACGATAGCTTTCCAAGGGTACACTTGGTGAGGAAACCATAAAATCAGGACGTTCCAAGTCGCCAAAATGTGAATAATGGACGTTCAGAACAGCAACCATTGGTGTGTCTTGCGGAAAGCTGAAATGAAGCCGGCTGCCAAGATTGATGCGCATATAGTGCCTCCAAGGCATTTGTCTCTTCGGCTCGTTTCTCAAGGAAACGGCCTAAAAGCGCGAGATTTCGGATCTAACTCCTTTGGGCTTTGAGGTAGATGCTTTTTAAGGCAAAATTGAAAAAGCGATGACGCCTGCAAGCAAAGCATCAGGCGACTTTTGCGATCCGGATGTCTTCAGAATGGATTGCAGAGCCGAGTATATGGGGTTATCCCGGGTTAAGATGAAAGACAGCCAGTGTCTGAAACGACTATTTGTCGAGCTTAAGTGCAATGAGGCAGGCTTGAGCCAAATCACGGTCCGGCTTTTCTGCTCCCGGAACAGTCGCCCAGCCACTTTCCATAACAATGTCACGTCGCTTGTAACTCGATGCGTCCGTGATTTTGGTGAGGGTCGCCTGACGATTCAGGTCTTTGTTGGACTGATCGACACAGACCGGAACAAGGGCTGCGATCACATCGTCATGAGCCATGGACATCGCCATTTTGTTGGAGCCAGAGGATGTCATCCAGCCGCCCCACGCAAATCCTATAACACCAACGCATACCGCGCCAATCACTGCTCCATATAATCCAGGTTTGAGCCATTCAGGGGTTTTTCATGTCAGGTTCTCCTGCGGTCAAAGCACCGCTTTTCTATGAGCAGGTTACTTCGCCTTTGCAAAACAGGTACTGATCAAGGTTAACCTCTCTAGACTATTTTTAGCTTGGCAAGCTCCCTTGCCAGCCGCGACCTCGCCTCCTATCGAGCTTTAATGCGAAAGAGCTGAACACGGGTCTAGAAGTTCGAATCTAGTCCTAATCTGTAGAAAGATTTCCTGGTCCTACTATAAGCGCGCATCGCGGTATTCTGAATGCGAGATCTCAGATTTTCAAAGGCTTGCCTATGGGGTTGTCTCTCTTCGTCATGGGCCTTCATAAGATGATCAAGTGTTTCAAACGTCATGGAAAAGCGGATTTCCATGAGACCATCATATCCGGAAAATCGTATGATCCCTGTATCCTCGTCAACGTTGCAGGTCTGGTTTGGAAAGACTAAGCCCATGATGAGCTGCGGCTGAAAAAGCCTCTCTCTTCATTGGGGGTTGTAAGAGGCTGGTCTGAGGTTTCTTTTGGCGATCCTTCTTCCGATCTGTACATCATCTGGGCAGCCGTACACGTCGTGCTATTCTTCGTTTCCATATCCTTGTCTATTTCTGAGGGAGGCTTGGAAATGGCACTGTCTTTGTCCCGTGATCCCTCGGCCCCAGAGTGCCGAGCACATATGTCCATATTGCTCATTTTCTCGATCGCACCTCCTTCGTCCTCCCAAAGAGACAGTGCCGTCTGAGTGGGTCTCAAACGGTTTTTATCTAATATGCTATGCATCAATCTCTCCTTATTTTCTGTAACCCTGTTGGAGCGTCAGACAGCTCGGACTTAATTCCTCATTATTAGCTGCAAGGACCGCAAATAAATCACCCATCCCAGTCAATCATGGCAGTCAGTTCGTCCTGATCAACGGTATGCCGTTCTGTTTGCCCTTTGGTCGTGCCGATAGACGGAACATCGATGCAAATCGATTTGCAGCGATATGCCATCCAAGAGATACCTTCTATTGCCTCGTCTTCTCGAATGAGCGTGTAGTCACCGGCAGGATGGGTCTTGCCAGACCCGGGAAATTGGAATGGATGATCGAAGTGAATAATGGATGTTGTAATGCGATTGTTCATTTTGTCCTCATCGGGTCAAGGTAGCTTAAGAGCATTCGACATCATGGAATCAAAAAGATTGTCGTGTTACTTTGCCGCTAGCTAGCGGTGGCGAACTGAATTGCCCCCGGCAATGATTTTGTTGATCAATTCAAAAATCTGTTGATGTGTTTCGGGGGCAGAAGCGTCTTTAATAGCATTCTCATGTGCAGCTGCCGCATCTTCCAAAACCCCAAGGATCTGAGCTTCCGTCATGATCTTTTGATCATTCAACGCCAAAAGAAGCGACTCGCAAATTGAGAGCGCAGCAATCCCCTCAATGAGTTGTATCTCTCGCATGTGGTCATTCCCTCAGAGTATGAGCAAAGAATTGGCGACTATTTATTCATCCTATCTTCCCAAACATTCGGATATGATGGACTGATCAAGATCAGCATCTTGAGTTGTTTCTTCCGAAAGTTCAAAAGCGTGGTGATTCTATGAAGACTATTTTGAACACGCCAATCGCACTGAAACTAAGCGCTTGCATCGGGCTGTCAGAACATGAACTCGAGATTCTTGGGCAACTTCTCAAACAGAGCCGAAAAATTCGAGTTGGGCAGGATCTGGTGCAACAGGGCGAGACAAATCAGGCCGCCTTCATCTTGATGAGTGGCTGGGTGTGCTCCTACAAAATTCAGGCTGACGGAACCCGACAAATCGTTGACTTCCAGATACCAGGTGATTTTTTGGGTGTAAGAAGTGTTTTGTTTCACACTTCTGATCACAATATCGAGCCTGTAACAGAAGTTGAAGTATGTGAAATCTTGATACCTCGCCTACTCGATACCTTTGCTCAACACCCACGGCTTGCCATGGCTTTGCTCTGGGCATTGTCCAGGGATGAGGCCATGGTGGTCGAGCATCTGGTCAATATTGGACGTCGTAATCCTGCAGAGCGCATGGCCCATTTTCTTCTTGAGCTAGGTGCCCGCCTTTCTCTCATCGGAGCTGGCAGCAAAACCGGCTTTACCTGCCCGCTCACTCAGCCCCTTCTTGCCGACGCGCTGGGCCTGAGTGCAGTGCATGTCAATCGAGTCTTGAGACAGTTACGAGAAGTCGGAATGGCGACTTTTCGCGATGGACAGGTAGTCTTTGACAATTATGATCGCTTGGTCGCATTTGCTGATTTTGACTCATCTTACCTCGATCAGGCTGGCCCTCTGCTGACATAGACCAACCAGACTACTCGTTTCCATGCTTGGGCTTACTTAGCAGCATTAACCTTGATCAGTGCCGAATTTTAAAAGGCTGATAGCTTGAATAGATAACCTTTGGCAAGCGATCCGGTCTTCACGCTGTGCGTTCGTATGGAAAGAAGCTGATCGATACTGTTGTCCTCTAGTTTTCAAAAACGAAATGACTGCCTACTGCCATAGGTTTCTGCATTGCTTTGTCACACCAGTGGCACAGTGCGAAAGGGTTACAATGATACCTCTGTCATTTCTTGCTAATTTAAATGGACGAGCCTTCAGGCTTTGGAGGGATACCTCTCCGATCAGGGAAGAGCTATTCAGCGCCGAGCGCCTAGAGCTTCATGCGAAAACGCTCGCAGTCGCACAAGTGGTTTCGCCAAACCCTCCAAGAGTGCCCACGCTGCAAAAGCGCCTCAAAGAGAATGCCAATGCGATTCATGCCGCTTATCTTTCCAACGCTGAAGAGCTGGAAAACCACCAAAATTTGGTTCCCGCTGCGGAATGGCTTCTCGACAACTATTATCTGGTAGATGAGCAGATACGCGCCATTAAAAGCAGCCTCCCTCCAAGCTATTACCAGCAGCTGCCCAAATTGATTGATGGACCCTTGGCTGGCTATCCTCGCGTTTTCGGCATAGCCTGGGCCTTTGTTGCTCATACAGACAGTCATTTTGATCCCGAGATATTTCTAAGATTTATTCGCGCCTATCAAACAATCCATCCGCTTACCATGGGCGAACTTTGGGCGCTTCCGATTACGCTCCGTATTGTGTTGATTGAAAATCTTCGACGTCTGGCAGATCAGATCGTCGCCGGACGAAACAGCCGCATTGCGGCCGACACCCTCGTCGATCAGGTGCTGATGAAGAAAATTGCTTCTGATGTCGCTCTGGCCGAGATTTCATCAGCCCCTTTGCCCGAACGGTTCGCAGCGCAGCTGGCCAAGCGTCTACGTGAACATGATACCGATGACATACCCATATTGGCCTGGCTTGAAGTGAGGCTATCCAGCGAAGGCTGCTCTATTGATGAAGTTGTCTTGCGCTCTCAGCAAAATCTTGGTGCCTCCAACCTGACCGTCCGCAACATAATAACCAGTATGCGCCTGATTTCCGGTATTGAGTGGTCGGAAGCGTTTGAAAGCGTGAATCTGGTTGATGCCGAGCTGCGCAAAAGCAAAACTTTTGCTCTGATGGACTTCGCGACGCGAGACATGTATCGCGACGCGATTGAGGTTCTGGCACGTAGATCGCCAATATCGGAAATCGAGGTGACGAGGCAGGTCATGGCGCTGGTTTCAAGCGCGGGCGGTGCAGATTCGCAATACAGCCGCCTCTCAGATCCCGGTTACTATCTGCTTTCAAATGGGCGACCGCTGCTAGAAACCAAAATAGACTTCAAGCCCCCCATGCGCCTGTCGATACTGCGCTTTAGCCAACGGTTGGGCGTTGGCGGCTATGTCGGTCTTATCTCCTGTCTTGCCCTCATGATGCTATGGGCATGCATTTGGGCTTTGAATATCTCAAGTATCCCAGTCGGGATTCTGCTTTGTTTGGCCGGCTTCATTCCCGCAACGGAGGTTTCGACAGCATTCGTAAACCGGTTCGTGACCTGGAGCTTTGGCGCGGTGATCCTGCCCAGCATGGAGTTTGATCACGGCGTCTCCACAGACTCGCGAACCATGGTGGTCGTCCCGACCATGCTGAGCAATTCGGAAGAGCTCCTCAGGCAGATCGAACACCTCGAAATCCATTATCTGTCCGGCCCGGAAGACGATCTCACATTTGCATTGCTGCTCGATCGTATGGATGCAGACCAGAAGTTCCTCGCTGAAGAAGATGCTATGATCGCAGATGGCGAAACGGCAATCGAGCAATTGAATAAACGTTATGGAGCAGGCGTAGCAGGCAAGCGTTTTCTTCTTCTTGTTCGAGATCGACAGTTTAATGCTTCTGAGGGCAAATGGATGGGCTGGGAGCGCAAGCGCGGAAAGCTGCAAGAGCTCAATCAATTGCTGCGAGGGGCAAAGGACACCACTTTCAACGCTCTCGATGGCACTATTCCATGGGTGCCAGACCAAGTTCGCTATGTAATCACGATGGATGCTGACACCCGATTGCCAAGGGATGCCGCCCGCAAGCTAATCGGCAAAATGGCTCATCCCCTCAATCGCCCGATTTTCGACAAAGAGACACAACGCATTATTCACGGCTACGGTATTCTCCAGCCACGAGTAACCCCTACGTTGACAGCCAAGGGGAAGAATACTCTTTTTCACAGGGTCTTTTCTTCACCCGGTGGCATAGACCCTTACTCTTCTGCCATTTCCGATGTCTACCAGGATCTATTTGGTGAGGGTTCATATACCGGCAAGGGAATTTATGACGTTGATGCCTTTGAGGCAGCTCTGGCCAATCGCATTCCGGAAAATACTGTCCTCAGCCACGATCTGCTCGAAGGGATATTCGTTCGTTCAGGTCTGGTTTCAGACATTGAAGTCATCGACGATTTTCCCTCTCGCTACGATGCGGCATGCAAACGCCAAGACCGCTGGGCCCGGGGCGATTGGCAATTGCTCCCATGGATATTGGCATGGCACAGCCACATTAAGTCTGTAGATCCGATTGGTTTTGCAAAAATTCTCGACAATTTGAGGCGATCCCTTGTTGCCCCCACCTTGTTAGCCTGCCTCGGGCTCGTTTGGATGTTGCCTTTTACGTCGGCGCTGTTGGGTACGTGTTTCGTTCTCTGTGCCATGGCTATTCCCGAATTTGTTTCTTGCTTCTTTGCCGTTATTCCCAGGAATATGGGTATACGCATCAATAGCCATTTCCGAATGCTGGGGGCGGAATTCAACGCCGCGGCAATCAAGACCATATTGTCGCTCGTCTTCCTGCCTCATCAGGCTGCGATCATGGGACGCGCTATCATAAAATCAGTCACGAGGCTCTATGTGACTCACAGCCATATGCTGCAGTGGGTTACGGCGGCTCAGGCAGAGCTTGCGTGTGAACTGAAGCTTTCGGGGTTTTACCGACTAATGATCGGCGGAACCGTGTTGGGCCTTGTGATGATCACTGGACTGGCGGTTTTGTCACTTCAGTCGTTGCTGATCACGGGAGTCTTTGCCTGTCTTTGGCTTATCGCTCCTCTCTTTGCTTTTCAGATTAGCCGTACATCCGACAAGGCAAAGAACCCCGAATTATCTCCGAGTGAGAAAGAGCGTCTTCGCACTATAGCCCGCCGCACTTGGCGCTATTTCGAACGATTCGTCACTCCCGCTGACAATATGCTTCCTCCTGACAATTTTCAGGAAGATCCCAAACCTGTCATTGCACACAGGACATCTCCGACCAATATCGGGCTTTATCTTCTATCTGCCAGCGCAGCATATGATTTCGGATGGGCGGGAAAAAGCGAGACGATTGAACGGCTGGAGGCATGCTTTGAAACCCTGCGCCGCATGGAGCGGTTCCGCGGTCATTTCTTTAATTGGTATGACACAACCAACTTAAAGGTTCTCGAACCGGCTTATGTCTCCACGGTGGATAGCGGCAACCTTGCTGGTCACCTGATCGCTCTGTCAAAAGCATGTGCTGAATGGAGAGCCGACTTACCCATAGCCACAGTGCGAATGGGAATGAACGACACGCTCATGCTGGCGCTTGAGGCCTTTGAGACCGTCATGGTCAAGTCTGCCAGCACCCAACGCCTTGGCCTGCTCTATGAAGAACTCAAGTCCGGGCTGAATGGAGATCAGGGCCTAGAGGTAATCGCGCCAAGATTGGGTCGCATTGCCAGAAAATCGGTCGTCCTGGCAAACGAGCTTTCCGTCATCCCGGAAAAAGACCGTATGCCGGACCTGGTCTACTGGACCACAGCACTTGCAAACAGAATCCGCGAGTTTGAAAGGGATCATTCCGCCTCGCCAGAGGTACGGGATCATTTGAGCCTCCGCTTGGACGCTCTGGCTGATGAAGCGCGAGCCATGGCTTTGGCTATGGATTTCTCATTCCTCTTTGTCCAAAAGCGGAAGCTGCTCTCCATCGGTTATGCTCGTGCCGAGAACAAGCTTGATGAGAATTGCTATGATCTTCTCGCCTCAGAAGCCAATCTGGCGAGCTTTGTAGCCATAGCAAAAGGGGATATTCCAACACGCCACTGGTTCAGACTTGGTCGACAACTAACACCAGTCAAAAACGGGGCTGCCCTCATTTCCTGGTCAGGGTCCATGTTTGAATATCTGATGCCTTCCTTGGTGATGCAGGCTCCTGCGGACAGCCTTCTCAATGACACCAATCACCGCATTGTAGCGCTTCAGCAAGGCTATGGCAGAAAGCTGAACCTACCTTGGGGCATCTCTGAATCTGCGTTTAACGCCCGGGATATCGAGTTCACCTATCAATATTCCAATTTTGGGGTTCCCGGTTTGGGATTGAAGCGCGGGCTTTCTGAGAACCGTGTGATTGCACCCTATGCGACGGGGTTGGCTGCGATGTTCGACGCCCGCAATGCCTCGATCAACTATGATCGGATAGCTGATATGGGAGGATGCGGACCTTACGGATTTTACGAGGCCCTGGATTTTACGCAATCCCGATTGCCCGACGGCCAGAAAGTGGCAATCGTCCGCAACGTGATGGCCCATCATCAGGGCATGACCATTGTTGCCATCGCCAACGTTATGCATGATGGGCTCATGCGATCCCGTTTTCACAGTGATCCACTCATCATGGCCAGCGAGCTTTTGCTACAAGAACGCAGACCGCGTTATGTGTCGTTGGTCCATCCCGGCGCTGAAGAAGTGAAAGCCTCAACCGAAGAAGCCATATCCAACGAGCCCACAATCCGGTGCTTCAAGTACCCACTGATTGGGGCACCAATTACCCATTTGCTCTCAAATGGCAGCTACAGCGTGATGTTGACAGCGCGTGGCGCTGGTTACAGCCGGTGGGGTGAGATTGCCATTACACGCTGGAGTGAGGATTCAACACGCGAAAACTTCGGTTCTTTCATCTTCCTCAAAGATGTCGATTCCGGTTCTGTTTGGTCTCCTGCCGGCCATTTGGTCAAACGAGACCTGAAACAACAGCAAGTGATCTTTGCAGAGGATTATGGAGAGTATTCTTGCCGCAACGGACTACTCACCTATCGTTTGGATGTTCTGGTTTCAGGCGAAGATGATGGTGAGGTTCGACGGATAACACTCTCCAACACGGGATTGAGATCTCGTCATATTGAGTTAACATCCTATAGTGAGTTGGTTCTTGCATCCCCGGTATCGGATGCCGCTCATCCGGTCTTTTCCAAGATGTTTGTTGAAACGGAGTATCTACCCGAATTTGGGGGGCTTTTGGCAAATCGTCGTCGTCGTTCACCAGATGATCCTGAAATCTGGGTCTGTCATTTTGCTATTGTAGAAGGGGAAATAGCTCAAGAGCCACAATATGAAACGGACAGACTGAAGTTTTTGGGGCGCAATCGCTCGCTTGCCAACGCGAAGGCTTTAAACGACAAGGCTTCGCTATCCAATACAACAGGTACTGTCCTGGATCCGATCTTTTCCCTAAGGCATCGGGTCAATATCGCTCCCGGCGAAACATTGCGCGTCACTTTTTGGACGCTGGTGGCAGCATCTCGTTCCGAGTTGATGAATTTGCTTGATAAGCATCATGACCACAATTCCTATGATCGTGCAAAAACCCTGTCCTGGACACAGGCGCAGGTGCAATTGCGTCACCTGAACGTATCTTCAAGTGAAGCGGCAGATTTCCAGAGTTTGGCCTCGGCACTTCTCTATTCCGATTCCCGATTTCGTGCGTCTGCTTCAGTGGTCGCCAGCGGGGCAGGTCGCCAATCAGCTCTGTGGCCTTTGTCAATTTCCGGAGACCTTCCCATTGTCCTTTTACGAATATCGGATCTGGATGGTATGCCATTGGTGAGACAGCTACTGCGTGCTTATGCCTATTGGCGTATGAAAGGGCTTCATATTGATCTCATCATATTGAACGATCTTTCAACCAGCTATATTCAGGACTTGCAGTCCGCAATACAAACTGCGATGAGATCGTCTCAGATCCGCAATGAAAATGAACAAGGATCTGTCTTGCTTCTACGCTCAGACCAGATCAGTTTGGAAGCGAAATCCCTCCTGATTTCTGTCGCGCGCGCGTCGCTTGTAGCCAATCACGGGTCTCTCTCGGAGCAATTGGGCCGCATTTTCCAATCGGACCAATCGTCATCAACGACAAACTTTGACAATGCATCTCTTACTCCTGTGACGATCTCTGAGCAAGACCTCTTACCGCAGCCAACAGATCTGGAGTTTTTCAACGGCATTGGAGGCTTTGACAAAGACGGTACAGAGTATGTCATCACCCTGAAGGATGGCGACAAAACGCCTGCACCATGGATCAATGTGATTGCCAATCCACATTTCGGCTTCCAGGTATCGGAGACTGGTAGTGGATATTGCTGGGCAGAGAATAGCCGCGAGAACCAGTTAACGCCATGGTCCAATGATCCTGTGGCTGATCCTGCGGGTGAGGCAGTTTATATCCGCGATGAGGAGAATGGTGCGGTTTGGTGTCCAACGGCTCAGCCCATTCGTGACAAAGGCACCTACATAACGCGCCACGGGTTCGGCTACAGCAGGTTCGAGCATGCCGCCGGAGGGATCCATTCCAATCTGGTGCAATTCGTTCCTCTGTCAGATCCGATCAGGATTTCCAAGTTAACATTGACCAACAGGTCCAACCGAAGGCGGCACTTGTCCGTCACCCTCTATAACGACTGGGTTCTGGGCTCATCCCGAGCCAAGTCCGAGCCTTTCATTCTAAACGAGCGAGATGAAGAAACCGGCGCTCTGTTTGCAACCAAACCGTGGAATACAGCCTTCCCCGACAGGGTTGCATTTGCCGATTTTAACGGTCTTCAGCAGGAATGGACGGCCGACCGAACCGGCTTTATCGGACGAAACAGCAGCCTTGCCCATCCGGAAGCCATGAGAAGAAAAAACGCACTTTCTGGTGCCATGGGGGCCTGCCTTGATCCGTGCGCAGCACAGCGCATCTCCGTCGTGCTGAAACCGGGCGAAAGCCACGATTTTGTCTCCCTTTTTGGGCAAAGCCGCACCAGGGAGAACGCCCGTGAAATTATCACGCGATACCGCGCTAGTGATATCGATGCCTGTCTTAATGAGGTTCAACGGTATTGGAAGGATAGTCTGGGAGCGGTGCAGGTTAAAACCCCCGATCGAGCCATGGACATCATGCTCAATGGTTGGCTCCTCTATCAGACGCAGGTCTGCCGCATCTGGGCGCGCTCGGGATTTTATCAGGCAAGTGGAGCCTATGGGTTCCGAGACCAGATGCAGGACCACATCGCACTGACCTTCTCTCAACCGGAGGAAACACGAAAGCACCTTCTCCTTGCTGCTGGGCGGCAGTTCGTGGAAGGCGATGTTCAGCATTGGTGGCTCCCCCATTCGGGGCAAGGGGTCCGAACGCATATTTCCGATGACCGGGTGTGGCTGGCCTTTGCCACGGCAACCTACATTGTCCAAACCGGGGATGAGGCCATTCTCGATGAAGAAGTGCCGTTTCTGGATGGTCCTCTGTTGGCAGCAGGGACCCATGACGCCTTCTTCGTACCGGAAATTTCCGACGAAACAGGAAGCCTGTTTGAGCATTGCGCCCGTGCGCTGGATTTGTGTCTGGCTTTGACGGGAGAAAACGGGTTGCCGCTGATCGGCACTGGCGACTGGAATGACGGCATGAACCGTGTTGGTGAAGCAGGTAAGGGAACAAGCGTCTGGCTCAGTTGGCTGCTTTTGCGGAGCATTTATCTTTTCGTTCCGATTGCCCAACAACGAGATCCAGAACGGGCCAAACTCTGGACCTCGCATGCAACCTCCTTGCTAACGGCTCTTGAAAATATTGCGTGGGATGGGGAGTGGTATCGCCGAGCAACCTTTGATAGCGGTGTTTGGCTGGGATCTGCTGCTAGTGAAGAATGTAAAATCGATTCCATCGCCCAATCATGGGCTGTCTTATCTGGAGCGGCAGATGGGGATCGTGCGCGAGTGGCCATGCATTCCCTTGAACAACATCTTGTTCTCAGGGACGAGGGGTTGGCGCTGCTGTTCACGCCGCCTTTCGATCAATCTGCCAGCGATCCTGGTTACATCAAGGGCTACCCGCCGGGGTTACGAGAGAATGGCGGCCAATATACCCATGCGGCGATGTGGGCGATCCTTGCTTTTGCACAGCTGGATGAGGGCGAAAAGTCCCACTCACTTTTGGCTTTGGTAAATCCCATCAATCATGCGCTAACACCAGAGGCAACAGAGCGATACAAGGTGGAACCCTATGTGATTGCTGCAGATGTCTATTCTGTCGCACCCCATGTCGGACGAGGAGGATGGACCTGGTACACTGGATCGGCCGGCTGGATGTATCAGGCAGGCATCTCTGGTATTCTTGGCTTGAGACGCGAAGGAAAAACACTGACTATCGCTCCCTGCATTCCGAGAAACTGGCGGGGCTTTGAGTTGCGTGTAAGAGTTGATGAGACCGACTATGACATTGCCGTTTCGCAGACTTATGTAGAGAGAGAGGGCAGATCGACCGCTACTCTAGATGGCAAACCGTATCCGGCGTTTCACAACAGCGTAAGCTTGCGACTGGATGGAGAAAATCATCGCTTGCAATTCGATTTGCAAAGGCAAAAGGGGGGGTAAGCAGATTTCTCAAAGAAATAGTATGCTCACTACTTTCTAGTGTTTTCTCGTTCTGCTCTTAAGACAATTATTAAAAGGTACCGTCGAAACCAACTTTGGGCAGGGAAACCAAATATTTGTTCAAATAAATCACGCAATCTTTGCTTCTAAGTTTATGAGACAAGAAGGTAGTACTCTGATTTACTAAATAAAAGTTGCCTCGCTTGGTGGTCGAAAGGGATAGGTTTCTCACGGAAAAACCCGGCTCCCGCCACGACGAGCGTAATTCGCTGCCCATTCAATAAACACAAACCTTAGGACAGCGCCTCAGCCCCAAACAGCAGGCGGATAGAACAATCATGGTAAGATTGAAGATACAACATCTCACTATTTATCGATATGCAAGTAAAGTCTCACTTGGCCCACACAGGTTGTTATTGCGGCCATGCGAAACACGAGATTTAAAGCTCATTTCATTCAACATTGAAATGTCTCCTCAAGCAAAAATCATCTGGTCACATGACGTTTCAGGAAATTCTATTGCAAACGCTGAGATTTCATTGCTCACTGATTATCTATCTATTCACAGCCATTCGATCATAGAGCTCACAGCTGCTACATGGCCTGTTTTCGAGACTGCCGCTTCGGCCATGAATTACCCTTTTCTATACTCAGATAACGATTGGGCAGATCTCGGTGCTCTTCTTCATCCTCAGTTTGAGGACCCGGAAAACCAGTTAGCAAACTGGATTGAAGGCTTCATCATGCAACGACCGACAGATACCCTGTCACTGCTCATGGATATTTCAAACGGAATATCATCGCAAATCTCTTACAAGTCCAGGGAAGCAGAAGGAACACAGGACCCCACCGAAACCTTAAACAACGCATCTGGTTCATGTCGCGACTTTGCGGTCCTTTTTGCGGAAGCCGCGAGAACACTTGGCTTCGGTGCGCGTATTGTCTCAGGCTATCTATACAATCCTGATGAGAGCTATATCGGATCGGCTGGCTCCGGGGCAACTCATGCATGGGTAGAGATTTATGTGCCGGGAGCAGGTTGGATACCTTTCGACCCCACAAACCGAACCGTTGGATCAAGTAATCTCATCCCCGTTGCTGTAGGGCGCGATATCCGGCAGATTGCACCAGTAACAGGCAGCTTTCATGGAACAGACCGTGATTTCATAGATATGTCAGTGAAAGTAACGGTCGAGAAAGAAACTGAAGATGCTCTGCGCCCTTAAAACTGGTAGAGACATGGGGCGCAGGTCGTCACTACTTCACACGATCATCGGCAAAGTCGCTCTTGCGAAATTCAAGGCTGAGTGCAAGCAAAGCGCAAATGGCCTGAGCCACATCCGGACGGATATGAATGTGCCATGTCTGATGGGCAATCGGCTCTGGTGATGCGAAAGCAGCAGGATCAAGAACCTGAAGATTGGCACCAGCTCGCGGATCTCGAACCGATTGGTAACGAATGATCTCCGCCTGCGCTTCTCTTGCCTTGTCTGCGAGATCAAGACAGGTATTGAAGACCTGTTTGTTCGTCCAGAGGTGGAGACCCGCAACAACCTAGTGTCTTGATCGAAGGAATTTCGTTGTGGCTTGCAGCCACGGCTCTTTGCAGCGCTGATTGCGTTGTTTTCGATGATATTGTGTCTTCTTTCTGCCCTTTCAGGCAGACTCATGCCATGGCGCTTCTGCGTTCATGGAAGATCAAGCGATCAAAATTGTAGGCGAGGTTGGCGAGCGTCAGTTTTGTTTCAGCCCGAGCCAAGCCGATTGTTCGGATGAACAGGCCATAGCGGTTCTTCTGATGAGCAAAGACATGCTCGACACGGGCGCGGATTGAGGACTTCTTCGCGTTGGCACGAGATGTTGCCTTCGGCATGGGCTTGCCTGCTGGTTTGCGTCGATGAATTTGACTTGTCAGCATGTTGTTGGTCAGCCATTTCTCATTGCTCTGGGAACGATAGGCACTATCAGCCCAGACATCGGAGGCCGTGTTGTCCTTACGCAAGACATGCTTCAATTGACGCCCGTCAGCATCAGCAGCCGATGTCACCGTACTACCCCTTATGAAGCCGAATTTGCGATCAATGCTGATATGGCTCTTGTAGCCAAAGACTGGAAGGGCAATCTGAGGCAATGGCGTTCCATCTGGCCGATAGCGCACTTTCCCGCCAACCTTCAGTGTCCAACGGGCATTGGTATCCTTTTGCGCGGCCTTGTTCGGATGATCTGGCCAAATCTCTTTGGCAGACTTGCCTGCCTTGACCGCTTCCTTCTCACCATCCGTGTTGCGCTGCTTGGGAGCAGGAACCAAAGTGGCATCCACTATCTGCCCAGACATCGGAATGTAGCCCTTCTTGTGCAATTGCCAATCAAAGGCTTTCATGACGCGCTTCAGGGTGCCTGTCTCCGTCATGCGATTGCGGAAGTGTCGGATGGTATTCTCGTCGGGAGTGGCGCCGCCTAGTTCAAAGTTCAAAAATCGCATCCAGGATAGCCGGTCTCGGATCATGAATTCCATTTTGGCATCAGACAAATTGTGCTGAGCCTGCAGGATCAGGACCTTGAACATGGACACAGGATCAAACGGAGGGCGACCTCCCTTGGACCCATCACAGTAGCCGAGACCTTCAACAAGCCAGCCGCGGAAATACTCAAAGTCGATCGTGGCTTCGAGAACCTCCAGAGGATCACCATGCTTGCTCAGACGTTCAAGATGCTCGGACAAACCGAAAAGATTGCTTGGATTCATGCCATATCCCCCATGACGTCAGGGAATCACACACCCGACCTAATTGCGAGCGGTTTTTGCGGGTCTTCAGGTCTGTATCCTTCGCCAAAGGATCAGACTGAGGCCTTGGTTTTTTGGCATGGGCTGGCCGCGATCGACGCTCCTTACTTCACCGAAATTTGAAGCATCTGCCTGAGGATGTGGATTGGACAATCTCGTATTATGGGGATGACCGCGAGCGCCAGAGGATAGAGGCAGCTGCTATCGAGATCTGCATACCCTCCGAGCGTGCGCACTTCGCCCTCCTGCGCGACCTATAGGCCTAGCCTCTACCTGGCCGTTAATCGGATGCTGATGCTTCGTCCCAACATACGAGGGATATGGGGTGAGGCCTTCTTGCTTATACCCGCAAAATTGCAGGCAACGCCAAACGCCCGGTTGAATTGCCGGGTCGAGATGGGATCGATGCGGTTGCGACCGAGAAACAGCCCCCCCCCCTTCGGCCGAGCTTCCCGATAATAATCACGCAAGAGTTCAAGCAGGCTCGAAGACAACATAACTTGTCGATCCTTGCGGCCCTTACCTTGCTCAATCCGGATCAGCATCCGGTCACTGTCAATATCACCGATCTTGAGATGGGCGACTTCGCTCGCTCGTAGACCTCCACCATAAGCCACGCTGAATGCCGCGCGATACTTCAAGCCAGGTCCAGGGGCCGCTTCCAGAATGGCTACGACTTCTTCAACGCTCAATACAACGGGTATTTTCTTGGCCATTCTCTGATAACGCATGTGTCGCTTCATCTCGGGGCACGGGCAAGTGGTCGAAAAGAAAAAGCTCAACACTGTCTGTCAACGGCGGAGTAAAAACCGGCCATGAGGCGGCGCAAAAGTCGGCCACTTGCGCCGCAGGCATTCGACTGCCGGGAGGGCGTAGCCCGAGCGGGAGGTGAATGCCTGCGTGACGATTTTCCTTGAAGGGTTTTATGTGGCCTTTCGCGCCTTGCTTTGAGCAAGACGATAGCTCTCGCCATTCATTTCCAGAATGTTGACGTGATGTGTCAGGCGATCAAGCAATGCACCGGTGAGCCGTTCGGTTCCGAAGGTCTCTGTCCATTCGTCGAACGGCAGGTTGGAGGTGATCAGTGTCGCCCCCCGTTCGTATCGCAGCGAGATCAACTCGAAGAGGAGTTCCGCCCCGGTTTTGGATAGAGGGACGAAGCCCAGCTCATCGATGATCAGCAGTTTGACGTTTGCCATCTGCTTCTGGACACGCAACAGACGGCGCTCGTCACGCGCTTCCATCAGTTCATTGACCAGGGCCGCAGCGGTGGTGAAGCCGACATTCATCCCTTTCTGGCAGGCAGCAAGCCCCAGGCCCAGCGCCACATGGGTCTTGCCGGTTCCGCTGGGACCCAGCGCAATGACATTCTCGCGCCGGTCAACCCATTCGCAGCGCGCCAGTTCCAGCACCTGCATCTTGTTGAGCCTCGGAATTGCCTTGAAGTCAAAGCTGTCAAGGCTCTTGGTAGCGGGAAACTTCGCCGCCTTGATGCGGCGCTCGATCATCCGTCGCTCGCGATCGATCAGTTCCAGTTCCACCAGTCGTGTCAGGAATTGTACATGGTCCAGCCCCTCGCAAGCACATTGGCGCGCCACCTTCTCATACTCCCGCAGGAAGGTTGGCAGCTTCAGTGTTTTGAGATGATGGGAAAGCAATATCTCGGGCACATGGGTCATTGTGCCGCCTCCGTCATCAGAGCCATATAGCTGGCCGCCGAGGTCGTCTCGACCTTTGCCCTTGGCAGGTAAGGATAGACATCAAGATCCAGCCTCGGGGGACGCTTCTCGACCTGACACAGGACAAGATGCTTCACCGCATCAAAGCCGATTGCACCCAGCTTCAGAGCCTGCTTTACAGCGGCCCGCAGATCATCCATTCCGAAGCTTTCCAGAAGGCGCAGCACCTGGACATACTCACGGCGCCCCATCTTCAGCATGCGTGCCTCCATCAGGCGGCGCAAAGTATCGAACTCTTCAGGCAAGTCCCACTCCGCCAGAGGTGCTGCCTGGTCAAGCGCGTTGATCTTGCGCTCGATCAGCGGGAGGTAGTGAACCGGATCAAACACCATATCCTCGCGATCGTAGCAGCGAGGATGGCATGCTATGACCGCGCCACGGTAACCAATCACCACCCGGTCAACATAGCCGCGTACCCAGACATCCTGATGGCCATAGGCCACGGGAACCGAGTAGTCATTGGTGTCGTAGCGAACCAGAGACTGGGAGCTGACGCGACCACTGGTCTGATTGCAGGCCTCAAAGGGAGCTGCTGGCAGAGGTGACATGGCGGCCAGATCGGCTCTCAATCTCTCGCCGATCGTTTCCTTGTGACCGCGCAGGATATGCTCCTGCCGAGCACTGCATTGGGCTTCAAGGTCAGCGTTGAAGCTCTCCCAGTCAGGAAAATGAGGGATTGGCACCATATGGTTGCGGCGCGCATAACCCACCATCCCTTCAACATTGCCTTTGTCATTCCCCTTTCCCGGACGCCCATAGCGATCCCGAAACAGGTAATGCGACAGCAGCGCGCTGAACAACATGGCGCGAAGCCGTGTTCCATCCGGCTCTATCTTCGAGACCAGACAGCGGTCGTTGTCATAAAGAATTGATTGCGGCACTCCGCCAAAAAAGGCAAAGGCATGAACATGCCCGTCCATCCAGGCCTCCGCCGTTGCCGCTGGATAGGCACGCATGAAGTAGGCGTCACTATGTGGCAGGTCCAGCACGAAGAAATGCGCCTTCTGCTCCACACCACCGATCACAACAACAGCTTCGCCAAAGTCCGCCTGCCCATGCCCTGACGCATGGGACAAAGGCACAAACATCTCCTGACCGCGCCGCCCGTGCTCGCGCACATAATCCTTGATGATTGTGTAGCCTCCGGTGAACCCATGTTCCTCACGAAGCCGCTCGAATATCCGCTTGGCCGTGTGGCGCTGTTTGCGGTGCACGACCTTGTCCGCTTCAAGCCAGCCATCGATGATCGCCGTAAAGCCATCAAGCTTGGGGCGCCTGACCTCTTTCTCACGCCGGTATCCAGGGGGGACCGAAAAGGCAACCATCTTGCGAACACTGTCGCGCGATATGTTGAAATGGCGAGCCGCCTCCCGCTGGCTCATCCCATCGCGGCAAGCCAGACGGACCTTCCTATAGAGTTCCACGGTGTATATCTCCTTGCCCTCCCTGCAATAAACAAGAAAGGCAAAAGTGGACGACTTTTACGACGCCTGCACCGCCAACACGACGGCGCTACCGTGGTCTAATTTTGCACCGCCGTTCTCAAAGATATCGGCCGGCTACGTCACCGACCTTATTATGTTCAAATCACACCCACTCAAGTTGCGATAGGCGGCCAGATTTATGAGGGCCAGCTCGCGAACTGCCCCAGCAAGTTCGAGCTTGACACGAACCGCCCAAACCGATCGCTATCCGAATTTTCGGGCAAGAAGATCTTTGATGCGCTCGGGCTCTCGCCCCAATAGTCTTTTCAAGGTTGGATCAATCATCGCGAATTCTCCCTCCCGGGCAGCGCGATAATAGCCCGTCATAACTCTAGTGACGCTTTCCGGAATCCCATGATCCCGCGCAGTCTTGACCATAGTGTCTTCGCTAATGATGCAGCGCTCTATGGATTGGCCGACGATTTCTCCTGCCAGTCTTGCAAGATCCCCCATATCGAGTGCTTCACTGCCGACCAAAGGAGATGTTGGGCCTTC
This sequence comes from uncultured Cohaesibacter sp., assembly GCF_963662805.1. Taxonomy (NCBI): domain Bacteria; kingdom Pseudomonadati; phylum Pseudomonadota; class Alphaproteobacteria; order Hyphomicrobiales; family Cohaesibacteraceae; genus Cohaesibacter; species uncultured Cohaesibacter sp. The sequence continues at coordinate 107,389 of NZ_OY759859.1, read as the reverse complement.
GCGCGTTTCGTGACCGCTCAGGAACAGGGCATCCACCTCGGCCAGGTCTTGGTGGGTCGTCCAGGCAACCTTGCCGTCCTCGGGGCCGGTCAGACAGCGGCTCTCAAGCCCTCTTGCATGCATACTGATGGCGCTATCAGCATAAAACCCGTGACGCAACGCCGTCCATGCAAGGCCGGATTGCGCCAGCATTGCCTCGGTCGCAGCGTGATCTCTGCCCGGAGGGAAGTGTGATTGTGAGTTGCTTGAGACCTGGCTGGTATAGAGCAATCGCTTCACGCCCAACTCCTTTGCCACAGCTATGGCTGTTTCATGTTGGGCCAGTGCATTGCCTCCGGATGCAGCTGCATTTGAAGACACAAGCAGCAGTCGCGCTGCACCGTCCCAAGCAGAGCGCAAACTGTCAGCATCATTGTAATCGCCCTTTCTGACACGGACACCGCGAGCGGCAAGGTGAGAGAGCTTTTCTGGTTCTCGAACACTTACACCAATCTGCTCTGCTGGCACGAGGCGCAACAGCGCCTCCAAGACAAGTCCGCCAAGTTTTCCCGAGGCCCCGGTAACAACAAGCATTGTTCAATCTCCAATCGTAAGTTTGGTGGCACTGACGCCCAATCCGATTTATTTGTTCGACACAATGACTGTTTTTAAATAGAAAAATAATAGAGCTAAATTCAAACAGGTTGTTCTATATGAAGAACAAAGTGTCCTTTGACGACCTAACCGTCCTGCTTGCCGTGCTTCGTGAAGGGGGCTTTCGTGCGGCCGCGCGCCGACTTGGTGTCGCGCCTTCAAAGGTCAGTACGACAATCTCGAGAATCGAGGCGCAGCTTGGTGTACCGGTTCTGCGTCGGACTACCAGAAGCCTACATCTCACCGATGCAGGGAAACTGCTTGTGGACCGGGTTACACCGCTCTTGTCTGCCGTGGATGCCGCTTGCCTAGAGGTGGCCAATCTTGGCGGGCAGGTGCAAGGGCGTCTGAAACTGAACGTACCCGGTGCGGTTATGCCAGATATCCTGCCTCCACTTCTTGCCGAATACCGCCTCCAGCATCCAGAGGTGGAGGTGGAGATCATGGTCGAAAACGATCTGGTGGATGTCATAGCTGCTGGTTGTGATGCGGGTATCCGCTATGGCAGCGTTCTGGAGCAAGACATGATCTCCATCCCGATCGGTCCTCGCACACAGCAGATGGCATTGGCTGCAGCTCCCACCTATTTTCAGGAACATGGCATGCCTCTTGAACCGGAGGATCTAACGGCACACAGGGCGATCCGGTACCGCCTGAAGGACGGCCCGCTGTTGCCTTGGACGCTGTGCCGAGAGGGGCAGTTCATCAAGGTAAAGCCAAACAATGCCCTCATCCTGAGTGTGAATGCAATTGACACGGGGCTGCGTTACACGAGAGCGGGTATGGGTATCATTCAGACATTCCGTAACTGGCTGGATGAGGATTTTGCCAACGGCAGGCTGGTGCCGGTTCTTCCAGATTGGTGGCCCGAGATGGATGGACCACGTCTTTACTATCCCAATCGGTCCGCGCCGCAGCCTCTGCGCAGCTTTATCGAAATTTGCCGGTCCACCGTTTAGATGTGTTGCTCTAGTTCCGTTTTAGATGTGCAAATTTGACAATACGATTGGGAGTGTGGCGAATGTCCGCTTCAAGGAAACTGCAATGCAGCATTCAAAGATTGGTCAATGCCCGTTCTGGGCCGCGATTACAACTCATGGACTGAATGCCGTCTTCAATCGATCAATCTATCTTGCCACTTTCTTTAAAAAGATAAAAATCACTAAGAGCGCAATAAAAATGACTAGCACGGGTATTGCTAAGAAGCCAATTGGAACGCAGATAAAAACTGGCCCATTCTCTTCAAGTAGACGATCGCATTCACGCAATTCAATTGGCAGATAAACAACAAACGCCAGCAGAATAAATGAGACTGCCAAACCAAGCCGTGTAGCTGTTATTTTGAACAAATCCACCTCCCGCGCGACGCGAAGATGCTAATCTAATTACTTGATAACCTGTGACAGGTAAAGCACGCATCACTTCCAGAGACTCGGAAGTCTTATTCGTCCGCCCTCCAGCCATCGGCTGACTAAAAATGCAGCGCTTTGAACGAATGGCCCCAATGGGGAAGCGGGCTGGCCGTATAGATCTTCTCGCGAACGGCAGGAAAGGCCCGCGATTGCTAATCACGAGCCTTCATGACCATCTTCAGTTGGTAATGCACTTCACCAGACCAGTTCGTTCCCATCCTGTTTCTGAGATAGCCGCTACCTCATTGTCTGCTTTGGCCTTGAAGGAACGGGAACGATAATATCGACAGTCAATCCATCCTTGCCGAAATGACGCTCAATCTTACCATTCAGCTCACCGCGGATATTGGCGTCAATCAGTTTTGAGCCGAACCCTTTGTGTTCCGGGGCGCGAAGGCTATCTCTGCTGACCTCTACCCATTTGATATGCAGGTATTCTGTCCTCCCCACTTTCACGAGGGACCATGTTACGAACAGAACATCGGGATCCTCGCTCACATTGCTATATTTGAGGGCGTTGGTCGACAGTTCGTGAAATGTCAGTCCAAGCGCCTGAGTGGTGCTTTCGTCAAGCTCGACATCAGGCCCCATAATACGGTCATCACAGCTTTCATCTCCGAGCACCTGCCTGAGTTCTTTGGTCAGCAGGTCCTTGAGATTGGCACTTTGCCAATGAGACCGCGTCAGGGCGTCCTGCGCGTTGGCCATGGCTTGCAGGCGCGCTGTGAAGGCGAGGGAGAATGAGTCGATATCTTCGGCATGATGAGCGCTTTGTCTGGCCATGGCCAGAATTCGGGCAATCGAATTCTTGATCCGGTGTTTCATTTCCTGCAACAACAGATCCTTTTCTGTCAGGCTCTTTTCAGAAAGGGCCCGCAAATTGTGAGCGGCCCTGAGAGCCCGTAATTGCGAATGAGTGATCCAGGCCAGCATGCAGGCAAGAAGAAAGAATGCGACTGCGGCAATAAAGGGGGCCAGATCCTGAAGATTCCAGTGCTGCTTGGGCAAGACGATGATGTCGAAAATCCATTGTCTGTCGGCGACATCAACCTTTCTTGTTATGACCGTGTCCGGCAAGACTGTTCCGCTGCGCTGGAGTTGAGTTTCATACATATTGTCTTTGTAAAGCGTGACGGCATCATTGCCGGAATCATAAGCTTTCACCAGAACCGGCAAGGAGGGGCTTTGAGCGAAGGCTGCCCGGAAGAGATCTCCTGCACGAAAAGGGGCATAGACAAAGCCTTGCAATGTTTCCGCATGTGATATCTCTGAGCTGTCCACCTGTCCAACCAGCGCTGTATAGACCAGAAACCCGGCTTGCTTGTTTGTTGTGATTTCCTGCACCAGCATGACGGGTCCGGTTGCTGCAATTTGATCAGATGACATGGCCTTTGTAATGGCCGCCCGTCGCACCGGTTCGCTGAACATGTCATATCCCAGTGCGGCGTGATTGCGCGCGTCTTGCGGCTCAAGCAGCATGATCGGCGTTCTCATCGATTGATCCGTGTCCGGCCATATCCTGATGTCCGGTCCATAATCTTGTTGCAATGCTGCCAGAGAGGGAGTCTCGTCTCCGGTTTTCTCCCATTTCGCAAAGCCGATACCCTGTACGCCCGGATAGTGCTTCGTTATCTCAAGAGCATCAATGAAATGGCGAAACTGTATGCGCTCCACCACGCTATCGTGAGCGATGAAAAAGGCTTTGGTGGCGCGCAGAAGCGAGAGATGCTGATCCAGTCTTTGCATCACCCGGTCAACAGCTTCATCCGCAAATTCCTCGGCTTGGGTTTGGTTGGCTCTTTGCGCTCCGTTATAGAGAAAAAGACATGTTCCGGCACCGATGATGAGAACCGAAGAGAAGACGAGTGGCGCAATCAGGCGATGCATTTCTGAGATCCGATTCTGCTGGTTAGGACTGTCAGTCCGGTCCCGTTATTGTTTGATGATTGCTTCCGCTATTTGCGAGAGATCGTGTCGGGATCGATCTGGGATCTACCGAGAATAGAAACGGGCATTCTGTTCGGCATTTAAAAAAGACATACCGAAAAGCTTATACGGAACAACTTTTTGTCGCATGCGTTGAATATGCATGACGACCGAGTGGATAGAAAAATGCAGACCAGAAAAGTGGGCAGAACCGTGAATAGAACAGTTTGCGAAAGATGCCCTTTGCGAACTAAAGAGGTGTTTCGATCCTTCAAGAAACCCGAACTGGAATATGTTTCTGACTTCAAGAAGGGCGAGTTTTCTGCTGATCGCGGCGCAACGATCCTGCTCGAAGGTGGGCAAAGTGCACACCTCTACACCGTACTGTCCGGATGGGTGTTCCGATACAAGATCCTGGATGATGGACGTCGTCAGATCCTGAATTACGCCTTGCCTGGCGACTTGATCGGACTTCAGGGATCGCTACTGGACATGATGCACCATTCCATCGAAGCGTTGACGTCGGTAAATCTCTGCGTGTTCGAACGCGACAATCTGATGCAACTCTTCCGTAGTCATCCCGGGCTCGGTTTCGATGTGACATGGCTGGCGGCGCGCGAGGAGAGAATTCTGGATGAGCATCTGATCAGCATCGGACGACGCACCGCTCTGGAGCGTTCGGCCTATCTGTTGGCCCATCTCTATCTTCGTGCCAAAGCCGTTGATTTGATAAGCGACAAGCAAAATGAAATCCCTGTCACCCAGCAGCACGTGGCCGACACTTTGGGATTGTCGATCGTGCACACCAACAAGACTTTGCGTAAGCTGGCATTGCGCGGTCTTATCTGCTGGAAAGAGCGGGGATGTGACATCAAGGATATCGATGGGCTTTTGAAAATTGCCAGTTGGGATGGTGTCATCACTGCCAAGCGACCGATCATTTGATCGCCTAAAATTACGCATTTCGCTCGAGTGGCAGAAAAGGGAAAGCGGCTTTACAAAATATACCGCCATCCGAATGTCGGCTAATGGCAGTCGAGGCGCGTCATCTTCCCATCAGCAAATGTCGGGTTAGGGCCGATTCCGTTCTCTAATTCCGCAAGATGCTCTGAGTTGTATTTTGTTCCTGCCGGTTCCATCGTTCTCTTCGCAGTAGGTGTATTTCCTCTGCATTGTGGCGCAAGGAAGCGTTGATGGATCAATGTTGAAACCGCGTTTAAGATTACTTTCTCTTCGCACGGAATTGGTCGATCTCATCACCGCCATTCGTCCCGGCAGGGACATTCTTCACCCTATATCCGGGCGATCTCGTATTGCCTCAGTAATTCCCAATCAAGCGGTTTCCCATTTAAAAGATGTTCCATCACGCCACATTCGATGAAGAATGGTGGCCAATTTTCTAGCTATTGCGACCCTGGCCTTTTTTCCACCAGATCGGCCAGCAATTTCCATGCCCCATTCCTTTAGCGAACAGGTGTGTTTAGTGCGGGTCAGCACAACATTGGCCGCCTCGAACAAATAGCTGCGCAGCATTGCATCCCCACATTTGGATATGCGACCGGACCAATCTATTTCTCCGGATGCATACCGCCTTGGTGTCAGGCCGATATAGGCACCAACCGTCCGGGATCGTGTAAAGCGGGTTGGATCATCAATGCATGACAGATAGGCAAGCGCGGTCATGGGGCCAACGCCGGGTACAGTCATGAAAGCCCGGGATTGCTCATTGGAGCGAGCAAGGCGTTTGATCTTGTTTTCCAGGCACAGGCGCTGCTGATCAATGGCTTCGCGAGCGGTTAGCAACGGTGATACAATATCGGCAAGTTCCGGAGCCTGTCGGACGACATCTTGTGCCCGTTTCAAAAAGACACCACCATTGGCTCGCCCAATCACGAGGCCAAAGGACTTGAACAGACCGCGTATCTGGTTCTCGATATCTCGGCGCATCTGAACCAGAAGACTGCGTGCATTCAAGAGGGAACGAATGCGGTGGCTTTCTTCGCTTTTGATCTGAACCTGGCGAAACCAGCCAGTCTGCATGATACGGGCGAGGCCCAAGGCGTCATTGCGGTCCGATTTGTTGATCTGCATCGACAGAGCAGCACTGGCATGGCGAGCATCGATGCAGATCACCGGCAGATGCCTTGCCTTCAGTTCACGCCAAAGCCAACTGGACGTTGGGCCAGATTCCAAACCGACGCGGTGAACCGATGGTGCATGCTTGTCCAGATATCCGGCGATCTCGTCAGGATCAGAGGGGACAATGCCTTCCTTGATCCGCATGCCATTCTCGTCAACGATACAGATAGATGTTTCTTTCAAGGATACATCCAGTCCAACATAGGTCGTCATCGGTTCCCTCCTGTTCGATTGCCAAATTGCATTTTAGCAGGCTGCACTTGGCTGTCCGACTTGCACGAACTAGGAATTACGCCATGTTGAAAAAGGCATGCACTCAAATTTCTTACCGAAATCCTAGAATTTGATTTCTCATAATGGCGTTGGAGCAGACTGAAATCCAGATTTTCAAGACCACGGGAATGAAATTCTGCAAAACCTGACGTGAAGTAATGACCATCGACTATTTAAACGGAATCGGCCGGCACCTCTTTCGCTATTGCGAAAGGCCCCTCCATTTTCAATGTCTTGAATCTAACCTGACTGACGCAGTGCATGGTCAATCAAAAACGTTCATAAAGTCCATGTTTTGCAATGACGGCGATAACCGGTCATCCCAACCTGCGCGGCTTACGCATCGCAAATTCCATTAGCGGTTATTAACCGTCTAGATGGGTCAACGCTGGCTTTCTTGCTATGCTATCAACCCGATAGACACACCAAATTCCTTCGTTGTCTAGCACAACGATCGCAGCCATCGGGAAAAGATCATTGCGGCTGACGTTTTGGGTTCCAGCACCGTCATTGTATAGTGCCCCAATAGCACCGAAGGGCAATCAGGTAAAGCGCGCAGCCTTCCGGCCTCGATGTCGTCAGCAATGAGAAATTCGGATGTCAAAACCATTCCCATTCCGGCGATTGCCGCTCTGAGGGCCGCGTCGTCCAGATCGAAATACCCCGCATATCGAATGGATGTGTCGGGGAGGCCTACGTCTTTGAGCCACGCCTTCCAGTCCCAATTGCTGCTTGTACTTTGTAATGCGGGGACGGCGCAAATATCGGTCCATTGTGAGATCGAGGACGCAATGTCGGGCGCCATGTAGGGTCTGGATCTGTCTTCAAAGAGGATCTTTGCATTGTCCAGTGGCTTCGCCTTGGCAACATAGTCGATGGAGACATCAATATGGTGCGTTTGCGATGACAAAGTCGGTCCTTTGGTTTCCACCCGAACCGCGATGTCAGGCCACAGCGTTCTGAATGCCTTGAGCTGTGGAATGAGCCAACGCATGGCGAGCGTCGTGGACGCCGACACAGTTACGCTCTGGCCTTCGCCCATGGCCGTTTCAATGGCCTGACCGAGAGCCCGGAGGCTCGGCATCGACTGCTGCAGGAATGCCTCTCCGATGTCGGACAGATGGATCGCGTTGTTGCGCCGTATGAACAACTGCAAACCCATTGCCTTCTCAAGCGCCTGAACATGACGACTGACCGCGCCCGGTGTCACACCAAGGCTTTCAGCGGCTCGCTTGAAGCTGCGATGCTCCGCCACAATGGCGAACACGCGGACAGCATTCAGTGAGATTGCTTGAGACTTCTGCATTACAAATACTCATTCTGCGGCAAAATTTCTCGTTTGTTTTAACTCAGCAATGAGGCTCTTACTATGCAAAAAATGTAAGCGAGGGTTTCGTGATTCAAAATCAGAACTATCTTCCCGCCGTTCTTTGGATGCTGCTCAGCACCTTCATATGGACGGTGATCTTTTCTGCCGGAAAGCTTGCTGATGGCACCATTGGTGTCTTTCAGCTCACCTTCTTTCGCTATGTGGGCGGCCTCATAACCCTGCTGGCCCTGTTGCCGGCACAAGGAGGATTTCGAGCCCATATCAGCAAGCAACCCAAGGCACACTTGATGCGAGCCTTGTGCGGTTGTGGCGCAGCTATATCAATCACATGGGCTTCGGCCAACATGCCGCTTGTCGACGCAACGGCCATCAGCATGTCCTACGGGATCTTCGGCGTATTGCTTGGAGCCATTGTGCTTAAGGAGACAATTCGGCTTCCGCATTGGACCGCCGTTGCGGTCTCGCTGTTCGGCGTGGCAATTGTGATGATCAGCAAGGGGGCGTTTCAAGGGCATATCGCTCTTTTGCCGACCTTTATTGCGGTTCTCAGCGCTATCTTTTTGGCCGTTGAAGGTCTGCTGATCAGCATATTGGGACGCTCTGAACGAGCCTTTACCGTGATGCTGTATGTCTCCTTCTACGGGTGCTGTCTGATGCTCCCGCTCGCGCTTCTGGAATGGCAATCCGTAAGTCTCTCCGTCGTCAGCACATGTCTGGCGCTGGGGCCCTTCGGCATACTCGGGCAATATTGCACGATACGGGGCTATCGCTCCGCCCCTCTGTCTGTCGTTGCGCCGGTTGACTATTCCTGGCTCTTCTTTTCCGCTCTTTTAGGACTTGCTGTCTTCAATGAGGTTCCCACAAGCGGGACTTGGCTTGGCTGCCTGATCATCACGTTTGGTGGGGTGCTGCTCATCCGATCCGGAAGAGCAGCTTAAGCCCATAGTGATGTCTGCTTTAACTGCCCGGCCCAAATCAGGCACTCGGACCCGGAGAACTTCCAAGTCACAACATCCCATTATCTGCCGTTCGACGCCATCGCAGAGCCTGAGAAATGATAGGGCCAACCATTTCAATCTCTCAAATGCCATTCTTGGAGAAGCTCGGATTGTCGAACGGCCTTACCTTAAGCGTCGCTGTTCAATAAGCACAATGCTTCAAGGCGGTCTAGAACGATTGCTGCTCGCCCATCTGGCCCTCTAATGTTTCCTTCAAGAAAGCTATCAAAATCGTAGTGTTTTAGAAGATTGCTGATTTGCCCAGAAATATACTCACGAACATCTCTGTCTGCTTTCCTTACCTCGTCAACTAATTCTTCCCGCCCGTCAGTGACAATCAGAATATCCTCCAAATCGTGGCTTCCGAGAGGATCATCATTTCCGCGGCCATTATATGCTTCGAGCTTGGTTGCGATGAACAGTGGCGAGGTCAAACGTTTGATCGTCAAGCTATCCGATAATTCGCATGAAATTGCCGTTTCTATGCCTCTTGCATACCACCTGTTGCTGAAGCCAAGAATGTCGGCATCATCGGGCATGAAATCAACCTTCAAACCACCATGCCTCATACGGCATATGACATCGTCATCTGGAGATTCAGAAAATCCCTTATCCCTCAATTGATCTCTCAAACGTGCCCAACCACCATATCCAACCAAATCAACGATCACGTCGACATCATCTGTGGCTCGCACATCATCGAGCGTGATCGGATCGGTGATGAACAATACGGTCGTACATCCACCAACAAAGACTAATCGTTCACGCAAATCATCACCAATTGCGATGGCAACAGATCTCAACATATGCAGTAATTGGCCATGGACTGGTTGAATCACTTCAGAAGCCTTTTTCTGAGGAGCTCGGACGCGAGATTTGCTTCCCGCTGTCTTCCCAACCGGATTGCGTCGATCAGAGCTAGAAATGCATATAGCTGCTCATCGCTTTCAACCGCTTCCGGTACTGACTTGAAAAGGGGGGGCACCGAGACACCCCGCACCTTTCCCAAAGCATGGGGCCAAACATAAACATCCTCTCCTGCACTGATGAGCTGCCCCTCCAACATCGGAGCAGCGAATGCGGTCGGCACGCCACGTTGAGGAGCACCCAACTTTGCAGGGAAAACGAATTTCAAGCCGGAAGTAAGTAAATCGCACAAGCCGCGCCGATTTGGTTTTACCCGATTAAACTTCCGGTCTTTCGTTGCAAGCCCAGAGGCCAGACTTCGGTTGATTGATGCGCTAACTTCAGTCTTGCTGATACCTAAGGTAGCGCCTAGATTTCGAACTGAATATGGATCTTCGCCTGCATCTACGTTGTCGCTAATGTGTGACAAATCAGCCTGCTCCTGTAGGCTGATAAGCTTCAGCAATATAACGATGTCTTGACCTTTCATTGCTCTGTCCTTTGTCCTTGGACTAAGGACACTTAGCCATAATACCGAATTTTTGTCAAATGCTCGCTAGGTGTTTGATCAACCAACAGGCTTCACGGCTAGGCTTTCATTCAATCTGATGTCGACTTCATCACTGCTTTTACCGACGGACTCTGTTGCAGTGATTTCCATTGGCCGTTGAAAAGGCAACGTTCCCTAGCAGTCAGGCCAGAGAGAAGCCTCTATGGCCCCAATCAACTTGAACCGAGAGAGGGCGCCACTTTTAGAAACTCGAGACAGGTTTGCTCGTGTGAGAGGAATAAGCGAAATAGTTAAGTTGACACAGATTCCGTTTAGTTATAAATATGAGTGATAAACTCAAGTTTTATAGAATGAGAGTTTATGATGTCAGATTGGCCTTTGCGAAGCGGCTTCAACAGTTGGTCCCCTTGAGGCGCATTTTGGAAGGTTGAATTCTGGATGGCGTCTTAGCTGCATCTGTGGTCTATTGCTTTGCCAAGACGTTCAATAAAATGCAGATCGCCTAGGTCATGTGTTAAATCAAGTGATGCGGCACGGAAAGAATTGGTCATCTTTTCGGTTGTTTTAATGCGCTTTGGGTCTGCAGAAAGGGTAGAGATTGGTCCTCTCGCCTTCGAGGCTGCCCCACAACTCTTCTGAGTTGTGGGGCTTCATTTATTGTAGTTACGGAAACGGTCAAGAGGGAGGGTCAAATAGCCACCTCTATTTGTTCCCTCCAACCGACGTAATACTGTTCTTCTCAAACGTCAGTTTAACCTGCGTGAGAAATGGTACATCCATTGACATTGCCTCCGTCATGGCAATGCCCTTCCGCGAAGCCGCAGGCGGCATAGAAGCGGCACTCTTTTTCTGATATCCACTTGCCTCTGAAGCAGAAGAAAACCTGTTAGATTCACTGTTAGATAAGTTACGGATCGCGTTTCCATCATTGAAACAAGATCTTACACCCTGTTCGTGCGTGTGATGTACCGATAGGGTTGCGTCTGATGTGCCGATAGTCTCTGCGTGTGATGTGCCGATAGGGTCACCCGAAGCATCCACAGCCTTGTCTACAGTGCCTGTGCGCGGAATGACGGGAAGGATCCAGAGCCCCTCTCGACCTTTGAGTGCCTCAAGACTGAGCTGACAACAGGTTATTCAATCGAACGTCATGTGGCCTGGCTTGCACAGCAAAGGATTGTGCGATGAGTTGTTTTGATTATGCTGGTGTAACCTTGGCCGCAACGATAGCTTGATAACTGTTGATGAGATAACAATGGGACATGTTCATAATGCGGATCATTTGGGCCGCTCACTCCTGACATGGAATGGATGCCAGGCGCTCGATCAGCGCGAAATCTTCCTGATGAATTAGCAGGTCGATGACAGTCTTGATGGTCGCTATTTCGGTCCCCTGCCTGCAAGCTCTATTATCGGGTTTGCGCGACCGCTCTGGACCGACGAAGCGGGCGACGGCCAATTTGAGTGGATGGCTCCAACACAATGACTGTTCGTCATCACATCAGTTCCGTGAAACAGCGCGTGGGCTTGATATGCAGCGGCTTCATGTTTCTTGCGGCAAGTTTCTCACCTTTGGCATCCGCACGTGCTAGGGAGGAGATTGCCGCTTCATATGCTGTTCATATTGCTGAGGCTGCGCGACACTTTTCCTTTCCGGAAGACTGGATCATTGCAATCCTTCAGCAAAAAAGTGGCAGCAAGGAAGATGCGGTGTCGCCCAAAGGTGCCATGGGACCGATGCAGCTCATGCCTGACACCTGGTCCGACATGAAGCTCCTCCATGACCTTGGCGACGACCCCTTTGATCCGCGCGACAATGTCTTTGCAGGCACTGCTTATCTCAGTTTCCTTTGGCATCGCTACGGCACCATCGAAGCCATGTTGGCCGCGTACAATGCGGGACCAACGCGTTACGAGGATGTACTTCAAAACAGGCGAAGTCTGCCTGCCGAGACGCAGTCCTATGTCGCAGATCTTGCACCCACGCTTCGAGACACGATCACATTCAGCCAACGGCAGTTCGTGAGCGATTGGCGTGAAACAGAGCTATTCGCGGGTCAAAAAGGACGGGATGACCAGTTAGGAAAAGTGGGTTTCGAGCCGCATGCCAGCGGGCTCTTTGTCTTTGAAACTCTTGCAGACTGAGAAGGCCAGGAAAGTGAAAATCTCTGAGGGAAGGGGAGGGCAAGATAAAGGAAACCGGCACTCCCAAGAGGCGGTTTCTAAAATTCTTGTTGTCTGCACGTCGGTTAGCGGCTGCCTTGCGGCACCCCGTTTTATGCGGATTGGTGCCATTGGCATTTTAAAGACTCTGAATTGTTTGGAATATCGACGGCACCAACGGGCCGCGGAGCATAGATTGGGAGCCGTCCACGGCAAAAACCTCGCGATTTGGCCGCTGGAATTACTCCGTGACTGATGGCCATGGCTCATTGCAGCGCTGCTTTTACGGGTCTCCAGCTGGGAAAGGCTGAAAGGAAGGAAATCAGCTTGGTGCGTGATATCTTCTCATTGAAGGCACGACGGCCATCTTGCATTGCTTCATGAACTTGATCTGTGTTCTTTGCCAAACCCACCCCGATTATGAATGGGCAGAACAAGCTTTCATGACCTGACGGTTAAGCGGCCTCTACCTGTATCTTATGAAAGATTTGACACCAGAGTGCTGCGCCCCCAAAACTGGCAGAGTCTTGAGGGCGCGCTCAGAAACACTTTGGAATTTTAAATAGACTGTCTTAGTAAGTCTTTTGGTCAAAATCGCCTAGTTCAGAAGCGCCGCTTGTGAAGCCTGCCACTGTTCGAGCGTTTGTAGCTCTACGCCAACTGCCTTGTAATCGACTGCAAAGAAACCGTTCTTGTCGATTACCACCGCCTCTGAAAATTCTGAATTCAGAACTTCCTGTGCCATAACACCAACAAACGTCGCGTTGGTGTCAAGGCTTTCATATCCCTTTCGCTTCACATAATTGAACGAGTACAGCTTAATCCCATTTTGCAATGCGCCGACTTCTTCAATGTTTTTCTTGAGCCTCGCGTCTGATGTTGTTGTTGTAGCTCCAGACCCGGAGGTGCCGGAATAATCGACGTTATTGGTAACGTTGTTGCTCGGGTTGTTTGATATGTTGTTATTGGCGCTATTGCTGATGTTATTATTATTTATTGTTTTTTGAACCAAGAGGCTGCTTGCCGCAATAGCTGCTCCCCCTCCAACGACAGCAGGGAAGACAACATTCACAATGCCGTCTTGGTTTCCGGTTGAAACCGCTATCGGCTTATACGAACTGGCGCATTCATTCACTTGCCTCTCAGATAGCCCGCATTCTATTGCGTAAGTTCTAATCGTCGTAACAGTCGAAGATGAGCCCTTGCCATTGGAGCCTACAGAAACAACATCTTGATAGATATTTCCATTCGCGAGTTTGTATGGGGCCAACACTTTTGTCTCGGGAACGGCGCAAGCTCCGAGCAGCCCAATCGGGCCAATAAGACAGCCAGCTATCGATTTCATTGTATCCTCTTAAATGATGATGATTCACGGGTTACTCCGGAAAATCGATACTTCTCTTGCATTTCAGTATTTCAATCAAAGCGGCTACGCTGTACATTGATTGAGCAAAAGAATTTCCTCGACTACGCCCACACATCAAAGTAACAAAATTATCATTTATTGCATAAAATCGTTTTTTGACTTTTTAAATCAATAAAAACAGTCTTTAATATTCATATAGAATCGATTATTAAAATTTATACGAAGGTAAAATTTACCGATATAGCTTTTTTGAAAATATATAATTTTTCAACAAGTGAATAGTTAATAAATAATTAAGATGAAATATTTATATTGCTTTATGATAAGTTTTTTTACGTAGATTTAAACTTGTGAAGTGCTGTTTGGGTACAAAGATAAACCACTCATTTCGATCGTCGCGCGATAAAGAAGGTTTTCAGGTATTCAAAAGCGCCCGAGTTTCAGCACGAGCGCTATCTAACCGAGCTGACAATGAATTGCCACTCTGCGTCGAGTTCATCGTGAATCTTCGCTACATGTGGGATGCTATATCCGAATTGGCATAAGCGCCTTTAAAGAGATGATTTCTCTTAGCTTCTTGCAACAAGTCTAGTGAGGGAACTTTCAAATAAATCGGCCCTCAATGGTCGTTCGACCGATCAAAGATAGTAACACGTGCTCCCCATACCTGCCGTTCGATTAAAGTGCAGCATTTTTAGGCCGTAGACTCATAAACTTCTGATCCAGACAAGTGCTGCGACGAGTTTGATAGCAGCCAGAAAGTTTAGCGGGTTCTTCTCATATCTGGTGGCGATGGCGCGAAACTGCTTGATTTTGTTAAAGAAGCGCTCCACTGCATTGCGCTGTTTATAGACCCATTTTGAAAAGGTCACGGATGCCTTGCGATTTCGTTTGGGCGGGATATTCGCCCAAGCGCCCCGTTCTTTGGCTTTTGCCCGGATGGCGTTACTGTCATAAGCCTTATCCGCAAGGATGATTGTATTGGCTCTCATGATGTCGAGCATGTCATCAGCAGGGCGACTGTCATGGACTTGTCCGGCACTCAGGCGCAGGTCAATTGGTCGGCCTTCTGCATCGACCAAAGCGTGGATCTTGGTGGTCAAGCCGCCCCTGGAGCGTCCCATGCAACCATCATCCTGATCCCCCTTTTTGCCGTGGCACCGTGTTGATGGACCCGAACATAAGAACTATCGATCATGATGATGTCGCCGTCATAAGCCTCGGAAACCGCTTGAAGAAGTCGATCCCAGATACAAGCTTTACGCCAACGGACAAACCGATTGTAGCAGGTCGTATAAGGACCATATCGTTCGGGGATATCGGCCCAGGGTGAACCTGTGCGAAAACGCCAAAGGATACCATTCAGCACCCGACGATCATCAACACGGGCAACACCCCGAGATTTGTTCGGCAACAAAGGTTCGATAACGGACCATTCAAAGTCGGTTAATTCATAACGACGGCGTGTCATGCGAGGCTCCTTAGTCTGGAACCCTTGAATCACAATCTCGACTGAAATCAAACAACTTTTATGAGTTTACGGCCTAGTATTCAGATGATTGGCCGTTTGGCAGTGATGATGCCATCCCAACTGGCTATTTTCAAAAGCCCATTGATATCCTTGATTTCACATCCCCGCTCTTTCCAGTGGATGAGACCTCTCTGGGCCAGTTTGCGCAGCGTCTTGTTCGTATGCACGATGGACAATCCCAAGGTGTCCGCCACATGCTGCTGGGTGATAGGAATTTCATTTTGCTTGTCGCTTATCAAATCAACGGCTTTGGCACGAAGATAAAGATGGGCTAACAGATAGGCAGCACGCTCCAGAGCTGTGCGTCTACCGATGCTGATCAGATGCTCGTCGAGGATTCTTTCCTCGCGCGCCGCCAGCCATGTCACGTCGAACCCGAGCCCAGGATGGCCACGGAAGAGTGACATCAGATTATCGCGTTCGAATACGCAGAGATTTACCGACGTCAAGGCTTCGATGGAATGGTGCATCTTGTCCAGTAGTGAACCCTGAAGTCCGATCAGGTCTCCAGGCAAGGCGTAATTCAGGATCTGGCGGCGTCCATCATCCAGAATCTTATATCGAAACACCCATCCCGACAGCACAGTGTAGAGGTGTGCACTTTGCCCACCTTCGAGCAGGATCGTTGCGCCGCGATCAGCAGAAAACTCGCCCTTCTTGAAGTCAGAAACATATTCCAGTTCGGGTTTCTTGAAGGATCGAAACACCTCTTTAGTTCGCAAAGGGCATCTTTCGCAAACTGTTCTATTCACGGTTCTGCCCACTTTTCTGGTCTGCATTTTTCTATCCACTCGGTCGTCATGCATATTCAACGCATGCGACAAAAAGTTGTTCCGTATAAGCTTTTCGGTATGTCTTTTTTAAATGCCGAACAGAATGCCCGTTTCTATTCTCGGTAGATCCCAGATCGATCCCGACACGATCTCTCGCAAATAGCGGAAGCAATCATCAAACAATAACGGGACCGGACTGACAGTCCTAACCAGCAGAATCGGATCTCAGAAATGCATCGCCTGATTGCGCCACTCGTCTTCTCTTCGGTTCTCATCATCGGTGCCGGAACATGTCTTTTTCTCTATAACGGAGCGCAAAGAGCCAACCAAACCCAAGCCGAGGAATTTGCGGATGAAGCTGTTGACCGGGTGATGCAAAGACTGGATCAGCATCTCTCGCTTCTGCGCGCCACCAAAGCCTTTTTCATCGCTCACGATAGCGTGGTGGAGCGCATACAGTTTCGCCATTTCATTGATGCTCTTGAGATAACGAAGCACTATCCGGGCGTACAGGGTATCGGCTTTGCGAAATGGGAGAAAACCGGAGACGAGACTCCCTCTCTGGCAGCATTGCAACAAGATTATGGACCGGACATCAGGATATGGCCGGACACGGATCAATCGATGAGAACGCCGATCATGCTGCTTGAGCCGCAAGACGCGCGCAATCAAGCCGCACTGGGATATGACATGTTCAGCGAACCAGTGCGACGCGCGGCCATTACAAAGGCCATGTCATCTGACCAAATTGCAGCAACCGGACCCGTCATGCTGGTGCAGGAAATCACAACAAACAAGCAAGCCGGGTTTCTGGTCTATACAGCGCTGGTTGGACAGCTGGACAGCTCAGAGATATCACATGCGGAAACATTGCAAGGCTTTGTCTATGCCCCTTTTCGTGCAGGGGATCTCTTCCGGGCAGCCTTCGCACAAAGCCCCTCCTTGCCGGTTCTGGTGAAAGCTTACGATTTCGGCAATGATGCCGTCACGCTTTACAAAGACACTATGTATGAAACTCAACTCCAGCGCAGCGGAACAGTCTTGCCGGACCGAGTTATAACAAGAAAGGTTGATGTCGCCGACAGACAATGGATTTTCGACATCATCGTCTTGCCCAAGCAGCACTGGAATCTTCAGGATCTGGCCCCCTTCATTGCCGCAGTCGCATTCTTTCTTCTTGCCTGCATGCTGGCCTGGATCACTCATTCGCAATTACGGGCTCTCAGGGCCGCTCACAATTTGCGAGCCCTTTCTGAAAAGAGCCTGACAGAAAAGGATCTGTTGTTGCAGGAAATGAAACACCGGATCAAGAATTCGATTGCCCGAATTCTGGCCATGGCCAGACAAAGCGCTCATCATGCCGAAGATATCGACTCATTCTCCCTCGCCTTCACAGCGCGCCTGCAAGCCATGGCCAACGCGCAGGACGCCCTGACGCGGTCTCATTGGCAAAGTGCCAATCTCAAGGACCTGCTGACCAAAGAACTCAGGCAGGTGCTCGGAGATGAAAGCTGTGATGACCGTATTATGGGGCCTGATGTCGAGCTTGACGAAAGCACCACTCAGGCGCTTGGACTGACATTTCACGAACTGTCGACCAACGCCCTCAAATATAGCAATGTGAGCGAGGATCCCGATGTTCTGTTCGTAACATGGTCCCTCGTGAAAGTGGGGAGGACAGAATACCTGCATATCAAATGGGTAGAGGTCAGCAGAGATAGCCTTCGCGCCCCGGAACACAAAGGGTTCGGCTCAAAACTGATTGACGCCAATATCCGCGGTGAGCTGAATGGTAAGATTGAGCGTCATTTCGGCAAGGATGGATTGACTGTCGATATTATCGTTCCCGTTACTTCAAGGCCAAAGCAGACAGTGAGGTAGCGGTTCTCTCAGAAACAGGATGGGAACGAACTGGTCTGGTGAAGTGCATTACCTTTGCGGCCGATTCCGTTGAAAAAGTAGGCGTTGCTTTAGTGTTGAAGTCCTGATTCAATCCATTTGAGGATGGAGGATCGGGGCATGATGGACAACCAGAGTGGGGTTCAGGCTTCGCTGTTTTACGCGTTCAATCTTGAAGACCACGTACCGCAGGATCATCTGTTGCGGTCCATTGATCTTGCAGACATCCGACGTCATCTGGCGCCTTTCTACAGTTCCATTGGTCGTCCCTCAATCGATCCTGAACTGATGATCCGGATGCTGCTGGTTGGCTACATCATGGGGATCCGGTCTGAGCGCCGCCTTTGCGATGAAGTCCACCTCAATCTTGCCTATCGGTGGTTCTGCCGCCTGGATCTGACCGATCCTGTCCCGGATCATTCAACCTTTTCCAAGAACAGACATGGTCGGTTCCGCCAGAGCGATCTGTTCAGGAAGCTGTTCGAGGATGTTCTCAGCCGCACGATTGCCGAGGGGCTTGTTGGCGGGAAAGCCTTCGGGTTGATGCTTCGCTGATCAAGGCAGATGCAAACCGTGAGGATGGCATTGAACCTAAGGACTGGTCACCAGAAGATCACGCAAGCCGAGCGACAGAGGAAAATCTGCAAACACTTGATGATGCAGCCTTCGGTTCTGCCACGCTGGTTCCTCCCAAATACATCTCACCCGTGGATCCGGCTGCGCGATGGTCTGCGGCCGACCGAGGCAAAGCACACTTCATCTATTCAACCAACTATCTGGTCGATCTCGACAACGGGATCATCGTGGATGTGGAGTCGACTGCCCCCTTTCGTCAGGTTGAGAACAAAGCTGCCCGCGACATGATCGAACGCGTGATGACCCAGACCGGTCTCTATCCTGCGCGACTTGTCGGAGATACCGGCTATGGCAGTGCGGAGATGCTGGGATGGCTTGTCTATGAACATGGGATCGAACCGCACATTCCCGTGTTTGACAAATCAGGGAGACGTGACGGTACTTTCTCGCGTTCCGACTTCATCTATGATCCCGACGGGGATGTATATTACTGTCCCGGCTGCAAATCTCTGCATCAATATCGCCGCCCATTCAAGAAAGAGCGAGATGCCATTGATGGCGATGGCATGCGCAGATATCGAGCCAGCAAGCATGACTGCGAGGCCTGCGCCTTGAAACAGGTCTGCGTTCCCAAAGAACCAGCCCGCAAGATCATGCGCTCGGTCTTCGAGGGTGCCCGCGATATGGCAAGAGATATCGCCCAGACGGATGACTATGTCATCTCGATGCGTCGGCGAAAGAAGGTGGAGATGCTGTTTGCTCATCTCAAGCGTATCATAAAACTGGACCGGTTACGCCTCAGAGGACCAAATGGAGCCCGAGACGAATTCCACATCGCAGCAACAGCCCAGAACCTACGCAAAATGGCAAAACTGATCCCGATCCCGGCGTGAAACGCCATCAAAATCCTCTTTACCGCGCCAAATTCTTCCTCAAAATCTAAGGCTTTTCAACGGAATCGGCCACTATCGGTCATTCGCTGAAGAACATATCCGGCACGCTCGCTTCCCGATTGCTGCCGTTCAAGCGAAGTGCAACAAAGAGCGACCTCGTACTTCTCGGTTGAGAAGAGTGGGCTCTCATTCTGCGCGAATTTATTGTGTTCAACTTGATTGAATTACTCATCGTTTTAATAATTTGAGAATTTGCGTCGACTGTGAGCCCTCCATGGGGCTACATCTATAGGGCGCGCGCAATTTGGGTGGTGCCAAACCCAGTTGAGTTGGAAGGTTCATTGATCATGAGTGATGGCTATTCTGAAACATCGAGCCAGTTTTGGCTCGATGCATGGCACTATTCTGCATCGAAGCTGGACAGAACCGCCGGAGATGCCGACGAAGAGGCCTTCTGGGAAGATTTTGCGCCAGTCTATGATATCAAAAGCCCCCTCGCTGCGCTTGCAGGCGAGTTGATCGCTGAGGTTGTTGACATGCTCGAGCCGGGCGATGATGTGCTTGAAATCGGTCCGGGAACCGGTGCTTTCACCAAGCGGCTTTATCCGCATGTCTCCTCCTGGACGGGTGTTGAACCATCTGCAGCGATGCGCCGGGAGTTTGCTCGTTTGTGGCCAGCTGAGCTTGGGGACATGCCAGACCTTCTACCCTCCAGATGGGAGGATTGCACCGTGTCAGCTGCGGATGTGGTGTTTACGGCCAATGCAGTCTATCGCATCCGTGACATGCGGACATGTCTCAAGCGCCTGAATGACACGGCCCGACGGCGGGTCATCATGGTTCAGACAATCGGACGTCCTCACGCCAATCCTCTTGAAGTGAAGATCGGCGACACCATCATCGAGCGAGAACGCGCCCATGTGATCTCGGATATTCTGAGCGAGCTGAAAATCGAGCATCGCTTTCGCGTCCATCAGGTCATGCGGAACAATATCCCTTGCTCTGTCGGCCTGATTGATTGGCACCCCACAGTCGTCGATTGAGCTTGCCTGCTAGACAGGGCAGTTTTCTGTTCTCAGTAGGGAAAGATCCAGAGCTGCCCCGTCGCCGGATGCCTGTCGATTGTGACGTCGATCCGATAGATGTCGCGCAAGAGCTCTTTGGTCAGCACGGTTTCGGGTGTCCCTGACGCCACCAACTGACCCTTGTTCAGGATGCACAATCGATCACAGAAATTAGCGGCGAGATTGAGATCATGCAGAGCTGCAATGACGGTTGTCTTCAGGGATTTCACGAGCTGCAGCAACTGAAGCTGATGGTGGATATCGAGATGGTTGGTCGGCTCGTCAAGCACAAGGACGCGCGGTTGCTGCACGAGCGTTCGAGCCAAAAGGGCCCGTTGGCGCTCTCCTCCCGACAGGGTCGAGAAGGACCGGTCTTGCAACGCCCCGAGATTGAGCAGTTCGATCGCACTGTCGATGAGCATATGGTCATGAGGCGTATCGGCAGAGAGCAAACGCTTGTGAGCGGAGCGCCCCATCGCGATGATGTCCCTTGTCGTCAGGGGAAAGTCGGTCGGCATGTCTTGCAAAACCGCACCGATGTTCTGTGCAACCCATTCGGTTGATTGCTGCCAGACATCCTTGTTGTTGACCCTGATAGTCCCCGTTGAGGGGCGGTTGAGGTGATAGATGGTTCCAAGCAGCGACGACTTACCGGCCCCATTGGGACCAAGAATGCCGACGATTTCGCCTGCCGAAACGTCAAGCGAGACATTGTCCACGAGCTTGACGTTTCCGACCTTGTAGGTGACGGAATCCATCGTCAGAGTGCCGGGTTCAATTGTCATTTCGGCAATCCTTGCGATCTTGCATCCCGACGCAACAACCAGATGAAGAAGGGCCCGCCCACCAGAGAGGTGACGATGCCCACCGGCAGTTCCAGAGGTGAAATGATGGTGCGGGCGAGAAGGTCTGCGGCCACGGTGAAGCTTGCCCCCAGTAAGGTTACCGCGATCAAGGAACGCCGATGGTCTGCCCCGACCAGAAACCGGACGATGTGTGGCATGACCAGACCGACGAAGCTGATAACACCGGCCAACGACACCATGATGCCCGTCAAGGCGGCCGTCAGCAGAAACATCAATTTCCGAAACCGAGCGACATCGAGGCCAAGAGCAATGGCGCTCTCATCTCCCGCCAAAAGCAGATTGAGGCGTCTTGCCTGCAACAGCATGATGATGAGGCCGATGAACAGCGTGATGGTTGGCAGCGGCAGAAGCTTCCATTGCGCCGTGCCAAAGCCCCCCAATGTCCAGAACAGAACCCGCGAGGCCAACTGTGGGTCTGGCGATGTCAGGACGATGAGGCTGGTCAATGCCGAGAGGATGGCGCTCATGGCGACGCCTGCCAGAACAAGGCGCGTGGGCGTGATCTGCCCGCCCGTTCTGGCGACCCAGAAAACAATCGCCAAAGTGATCAGCCCGCCCAGAAAGGCGGATATGTGGAGGGTGAAGACGCCAAAGCCAATCAGACCCCAGCGCATGACGATCACCGCTCCTGTCGCGGCGCCAGACGATACCCCCAGGATGCTTGGGCCAGCGAGAGGATTGCGCACAATGGCCTGAATGGTCATGCCGGTCGCCCCAAGACTACCCCCGACAATCGCTGCCAGAATGACCCGTGGCACGCGGGACTGGATGACGATGACTTCGTGTGCATGACGCCAGTCCGGCGCGATCACGCCGTCGCCCAGAAGCGCATTGGCCAGAATTTTGACTGCTGTCGTGGCCGGGATATGAACGGAACCGAGCATCAGACCCGCCAGCGACATGAGGCCCAGCAAGAGACACAGGCCCGCAAGGACGAGAAGGTATCTGCGGCGTGCAATCGTACGTCGCTCTCCTTGATCAGAAGAAGACCTGTCTTTCGCCACAGCATGAGATGCGGATGCCGGTGTTTGCAGCGCTGCGATCAAGTGTGCTTGTCGATCAGTCTCGGGCGTATCTTGAGATTGGAGGAATGGCATGGTGTGCTCTTGAAGGAACGGCGATGGCTCAGAGAAAAGCCACCTCCGTTCTTGACTCTATTTGAAGGCTTCGGGGTGGAAGGCCTTGGCAAGACGCTCCAGTGCATGGACAGAGCTTGGGCCGGGCTGGCCCATGACCGAGTCAATCATGACGAAATTGTCCTGTTTGATCGCCGTTGTTTCGGCAATGGTCGGATTGGATTTCAGGATACTGATGCGAACGTCCCCCAGATCCTTGGTCGGATTGTCGACGACCTTGCCACTTGCAGTGCCGGAATAAAAAACGTCAATGAAGGTCGGGTTGCGTTCCGCGATTTGCTCCCAAGAGACGGTTCCATAGCGTTTGGGCATGTCACCAAAGATGTTCTTGCCCTTGGCGAGTTCAACGACGGTGGAATGCATGGTGTTGCCCAGCACTGCGTTTGGAGCCGACTCCCCGCCATTGAAAAGGAAGACGGGTATGGGCTCGACATTTTTGAGCTTCTCTTCTACGTCTGAAACGCGAGCAGAAAGGTCTCCAATCAGCGCTTCCCCACGGTCATTGACATTGAAAATCTTGGCAATGGTGCGGATCTCCGCATAGAGCTCCTCGAAGCCATATTCACCCAGATTGCAGCCTTCGGTGTTCATGTGGGTTTTCATGCCCAGATCCTGAAGCTGCTCCCGTGAGTGACGCTTCTTGCTGAAGCCGTCGGGATAACCGGCATAAACAAAGTCGGCCTCGGCATCGATCAACTGCTCTGTGGTCGCCACGAGCGGTGACAGGATTGGCACCTTTTTATAGGCCTCCGCATATTCGGGACTGATCGTCAGATTGGCCATGTAGGATGTCCCGGCCATGTGATCCTCAAGGCCCAGTGCAAGCATCAGTTCTGTGGCGTTGTTGCTCAAGGTAACTGCATGGGTCGGTGCGGCATCGAAGGTCGTCTCATAGCCACAATTCTCGATCGTGACAGGGTATTGCGTGTCCTCTGCCCAAGACGCAGCGCTAAAAGTGACAGATGTCAGCAGGGCTGCGCTCAAAGCGAGGACGTATCTGGTTTGAGATGTGAAAGTCATGTTTGATATCCAAAGTCAACGGAGATTGAGACCTTGAATCTGGCAAAGAAAAATGGAACGAGGCCAAGAGGCTGAAACTGGATGAGAAACAGTGGTATGGCACCCTGTTCTATCCAGATAGACGGCATCTTACAGAGTGCTGAAACTCGGGTTGGTCTGTACCAAATTATTCTCTTGCCGGATTCCCTCGTCCGGTTTGCGTGGTTTGATGCTGTGGCAGGTCTCCTGGCTCACGGCTCATGCGCGTTCCTTCCCTTCCCAGCATCCAACGATCCCAGTGGCAATGAAGGTTTGCTCGCCGTTTACAGTTGCGAGGGCAGCCCCGGATTTGGCCCCTTTTGGGTAATCCGCACCGGGTTCCCTTTTGATCCGCTTCTACTTGCGGAACCACATGCTCGGGCACCCTAACAAAGGCGTTCGAGACACACAAGCTGCGAGGTGACCAACCCAGTTTTTGAGTGGGTAACGAGCTGCCACAAAGCGACGAAAAGGCGCAATGTGGCAGTTCGGTTTTGCATTCAAAACCTATCGAAAGGCCGCGAGGACATAATCGTCCAGATATTGCCAGACGGTCCCGGTTTGTGAAAAGCCCGCGCTGCGAAGGGTTTCGAGATGGTACCCCAGTGTCACTTTGGGCATTGCAGTGTTTTTGTTCTCCCAGATGACTTTTCTTCTGGTAACGGCACAAGCATAGTCGGGGACTGCTTCGGCGACGTCCCACCATTGCTCCCAATTGTCGACGCCATGATCGAAGGAGGCCGATTGCGCATCCTTGTCGTCTTGTTTGGCAATCGCCTTGAAGGTGGATTGGGAGTGCTCATCATATTGCAGGTGGTCGCCATTCATGAAGACGCCGCCCGGACGGATCAGATCGGCGATCTCGAAATAGACCCGCGAGAGGATGTGTGGCTCCAACCAATGCAGGGCCGTCGTGCTGACCACAGCGTCAAACTCGCCTGAAATCTCGTCCAGCCAGCTTGGAGCATCGAGATCCGCCTCCAGAAGGGTGACGCGATCCTCATCGCCAAAGATATCCTTCGCGATGGTAATAAGAAGAGGATCCTTGTCGACGCCAATTATCTCGATGTCCGGAATGGATTTCAGCAGCAACCCAATGAGCGATCCCGGACCGCAGGCAAGATCGAGAATGCGCGGTTTCTTGTTCGGGCAAATGTTCCGGATAACGGTGACCATGGCCTCGAACCGCAAGTCTCGATGACGGATAAACCCGGTCTGCTGTGCATCCCAGCGCAGGAGTAGAGATTGCGCCAGATCGATCCGTTCTGAAGGAACCGGGCCTGTTGTTTCGGTCATGATTGAAGCTCCATAAGTGTTGAGGCTTGAGAAAGCCTGTCAAAAGAAAGATGGATCTGTCCTCCGGGGGCGTGAAGGCGAACCATCGAGACCTGATAGACGGATTGGATGAGATCCCCGCGCAGAACGCGATCCGGTTGACCCGTTGCCACGATGCGACCGTTGTCCATAACTGCGATCCGGTCACAAAAGCGGGCTGCCAGATTGAGGTCATGCAACACGACGACCTTTGTTCCGGGGAGATCGCGGATCATGGCAAGGACATCGAGCTGGTAGCGCAGATCGAGGTGATTGGTCGGCTCGTCGAGCAGCAGGTGATCGACTTGCTGACACAGGGCTCTGGCGATCAGGGCGCGCTGCATTTCGCCCCCTGACAGCGAGTTGATGTGACGTTCGGCAAGGGCCAACAATCCGACCTCTTCCAGAGCCTCAACCACGGCTTGATAGTCGGATGTCTTGTGAGGGCTGATCAAACCCTGATGGGGCATCCGCCCCAGCATGACCATGTCTGCCAGCGTCTGACTGTAGGTCGCGGGTCGTTCTTGCGGCACGACCGCAATGCGCCGTGCCAACTGACCTTGTTTGAACTGCCTGACATCTGTTCCATCGAGCAGGATCGTTCCCTCATCGGGAGTACATGCCCCATAGAGAAGACGCAGCAGCGTCGTCTTGCCGCTGCCGTTCGGCCCTACTAGCCCAACCGTCTCACCGTTGGGCACGTCAAGATCGACAGCGTCGAGGATGACGTTCCCGTCACGGCTGCAATGCAGATTTCGGGCGCTGATCATTGCAGCTCTTTGAGCTTTTCAAGCAGAACAGAGACACCTTTGACCGACAGAGGGGTCGGAGGATCGGTATAGGGGAACGGGAAGGCGATCACCCGGTCATTGCGCACGGCTTTAAGGCCAGCCAGCGCCGGGATCATCTTGAGCGTTTTCGTTGCATCCTCGGGAGCCCCGAAGGAATAGAGCATCACGATTGTTTCAGGATCCTTGGCAATGAGATCTTCAACGCTGCCTTCGAAAACGCGCTCATCCGTATCGCCATACACATTCGTCAGCCCTGCTGCCTCGAACACCGGCGTGACCATGCTTTGCGCTCCATAAGGGTAAAGAACCTTACCCCCTGCTGTGGCATAGAGAGCGACGGCAGTCCCGTTCACGCCCGGCTTCTCAGGAGCGAGAGCTTCCACGCTTGCCTTCAGCTCTGCAATCTTTTTCTCAGCCAGCTCGGAGCGCCCAAGAGCCCGACCATAGGTAAGCATCACATCATAGACCAGATCGAAGGTGGCGCGTCCGGCCGGAATCTTGGATGTGTCTGTGCAGTAAGCTGGCGGACAGATCAGAGGGACACCGCTTTTTGCCAACAGTTCCCGGTCGGCTGCATTTTCCGGAGCCAGAACCAGATCAGGCTGCGTTGACAAGATAGCCTCCAGAGAGATGACCGAGCCACCGGTGCTGTTCCTCGCCTTGGACAGGAGGGGGACTGTCTGGAATTTCTTGACGATTTCGTCGGCATAAATGCCTTCGATGGGATCTGCGGTTCGTCCGACCAACAAGTCAAGCGCATCAAGTGAGTTCAGGATCGGAAGCACGCTGTTGTTGACCAGAAGGATGTGCTTCGGTTCGGCCTTGATGGTGACCTCTGAGCCACAATTGTCAAAACTGTAGGGGAAGTCATCTGCCCTAGCAGGGGCCGCAAAGCTGCCTGAGAAAGCAATCAAGGCGAGACCGCATAATGCAGCGATCTTATTGGGGGTCATGTTCGTCTCCTCTCATTGGATCGGGTGGTTCAGGGTGTGGCCGAGAAGCGTCGGCGCATCCGGCTTAGAAGGAAAATCAGGAAAGGTGCCCCTGTGACGCCAGTCACAACACCGATGGCCAGTTCCTGAGGGGGAAAGAGGGTTCGCGCTCCAATGTCGGCAATAACGAGGAAGACCGCGCCGATGCCGGCTGAGGCCGGGATCAGGATGCGGTGACGCGATCCGATCAGAATGCGTCCGATGTGGGGAGAGACGAGACCAACGAACCCGATGATGCCAGACCCGGCGACCATCACACCCACACTCAGCGACACGATGATCATCACATAAAGCCGCACCCGTTCAGGCCGGATTCCGATTGCTAGAGCGGTGTCATCACCCGACGCCATCGCGTCCAGATGCCGCGCTGCAATTTGGAGCAGAAAGATCGTCGCAAGGGCCACAAGGATGCAGGCGAGAGCCATTTCCCAGTGGGTGTTGGCAAGAGAACCCATCATCCAGAACATCACCGAACGGCTGGCTTCCGGGGAATCCGAGGCAAAGATCAGAAAGCCGGTGGCCGCATTCATGGCATAGCCGATGGCGATGCCGACCATGATCAGCCGCAAGGGATCATTGCCGCCAGACCGTCCGCCAATGACCAGAACGAGCATCATGGCAAATAGAGCACCCAGAAAGGCAAAGCCAGAAAGTGTGATCGCACTGCTCGCTGCAGTGCCCCAGATCGTGATGGCAAAGGCGGCTCCCGTGGACGCCCCCGAGCTGATCCCCAGCACAAATGGGTCTGCCAACGGGTTGCGAACCATTGACTGGATGGCCGTGCCACAGACGGCCAGCGTTGCGCCAACCGCCAAGGCCATCAGAATGCGGGGAGCACGGGACGTCCAGACAATGGCATCAAAGGCCCATGAGTAATCCTGCCCCGGGTCTGCATTGGTCAAATGTTGGACAACGACAGTCAGTACGGTCAGTGGGTCGATGTAAACCGGTCCGATGCCAATCGAGATGGTCCCAAGCACCAGAGCCAGACAGATGAGCAGGAAGGCATAGAGGGCCTCGCGTCGATGATTGGCAATCAGCTTGTTTATGTGTGGCGTCGACAAAGAACTCGTCCTGAAAAAAGATACGGGAGGGCTTACGCAAAATGGGCGTAGGGAGGTGCAAGGCTGCTGGATTTTGGGAGGCAACAAGGACTGCAATTCGCACGTCGCTTCGCTCTCTGCACGGAGTGCAAAGCTAGGCTAGAAAGGAAACTCCCAAACCGAACGGGCTCTAGAGCTCAAATTCCAACCGGTGACAGGATTGTGAGAAACAGGGGATCAATGACTGCAGGATCGTCATGGCAAACTCCTCTCGGCGCGCCCCGCACCGGACTTGGGTGAATGGAATGATGGCAGGTATCCTGACTCATGGGTCACAACGCCTTCCCGGCCTTCCCAAATCATTCGATTCAGTGACCTTTCGGGTGCGCTCGCCAATTACAGTTGCGGGGGCAGTCACAGAATTGGCGAAATCAATCGCCTCACTGTGTTCCCTTTCTTCGAGGAATTTGGTTTTCCTGAAGACACCATCAGCTCCTGTAAGTTGGATGAATCTCACCGATCAAACAAGTTGTTGTTTTCTGCAAGTGTGAAATTATTCAACGCATGTTGTCGCAGCTTCACGGAGAACAGCTGACGCAACTGGCCTTGAGGGGCATGGGGATCTGAGCAACCAATTTAGAAAACTCCCTGAACACACTCATAGCAGGTGAGACGGCGGACCGTCAAATAGACGCAACGTTATATCATTACGATCAATAACTTCACTTCCATTGGAAGTCCAGTCTCGACTGCTAGATATCAACGGTTCACAATTCTAGGGGCAATTCATCTCAATATTATCGACCCACGAAGGCTATAAATCCCTTAAATTCTGCAGATAAAAACTCTTCTAGCAGCAAACTGGATCTACCTGACCAGACATCACAAAAAGGTCCTAGAGCCGGTCGAGCTCATCACTGCAAGATGTTCAAGGACTAAAGAGCGAAAAGCGGACCTTTTAAAATGAGCGTGAGATCCCGTGAATGTCACCGGCAAAGGCGGCCATTCATGGGGTCTCAAAGCTCGTTCGGGCTGGAGCGGTCCGTGGAGGTCGGGAGCCAACTTGTTCCATGGGTTTGAGAGCTAAAGCTTCGAGGGTCAGTGCCGACCATCATCAGCTCGTTTGAATTTCCAAAAACGAAAGGTCCACATCGGCATGACCATTCTGAATGGCGATATCTGCCAATTCTCTTATAAAGCGGTCCAAGTCAATTACTTCCGAGCGGACCATTTCATTTGAGGTTCGCAGTTCCTCGGACCAACCTTGTGTAGCCGCGAGAATGCGGCAAAGCTCTTCCATCAAGGACTTCGAGCCAGGATAAGTTTTGAGCGCTTCCCGCAACAATTCTTCTGCAGCAACCATTTCTTTGCATCTCGCAAGACAGACGGCAAAGCGCCAGGCTGTTCGCACCGAAGGTGAGTGGCGATACGCAAGTTCAGCGTTTTTCGACGCAACATCTTGTCGACCACAATGCTCGGCAAGCTGTGACTGTTGAAACATGATCCTCCCCCAATGAATTGGTCCACCGTTATAGTTAGGAAAACGAGCTTCGAGAACCCTCGAATGGCTGCTTTTGCTTATGACGCGAGCGATCTCGCAACACGGGGAAATGTCCGGTTTCCGCCCATTTTACCAGAGACACCTTCAAAGCCCTCTAGGTCTTTGCACTGCTGCGAATGTCTCAAAATTTGCAGTGCAGACGCGTGATCATCTAGATGCTGCGCCCGGAACTCATGGCAACGTTCGGCAAGAGATACGGGCCAATTTTCCTTGCACGAGTAATCGGGAATGATTGTTGATGTGTATCGCATTTGCTCGCTCTGTTCCTAAAGCCCATTTACAAGATCAATGCGCTAATCTGCTAGTACGCTTTGAGGACATTGCCCAATTCATTCTGGATCAAATGTGCGATGGAGCGTTAAGACGACAATAGACAGCGCGATGCCGGGCCAGATCATCAGCATGGCGTGATCGAAAATAAACATGCGATATTCGAACAGCATGCCGCCCCAGTCCGGTTTGGAAGGATCAGCTCCTAGCCCGATAAAGGCAAGGGAAGCGTAGGCCACGGCGGCGGACCCCATCTGATTGCCCAGATAAGTAAACAGAGTTGGCAATGTGTTGGGCAAGACATGGCGGGTCAGAATTGACGTGCGAGACACACCCATCGCGTGGGCGGCTGCGATGAAAGGCTTGCCCAGAACACTTTTAGTCAAACCATGCGCCATAAGTGTCTGCTGTCCAACGCTCGCCAAGCCCAGTGCCAAGCCACCGGTTACAGGAGACAGTCCAAAGATTGCGGCAGCAGATAGGGCAATGATGAGCGTTGGCACGATGATGAAGATTTGCGTTGACCGTAAGATTACCTCTTCAGCCCATCCTCCCATTATGGCTGCAAGGCTACCAAAGAAAGTGCCGTTGATGAAGCCCACAAGAGCCACAAACAAAAGCACAATGCCGGTTCGCCAACCGCCTACCATGATACGAGAAAGTAAGTCTCTACCTAGGTGATCCGTGCCGAGCCAATGCTCCGAACTCATGGGTGCGAACTTGTTGAGCACATCAATAACATCTGGATTAACCGGTTGCCAAAAACCGCAGAGGCTAACGACGAGTAGCAACGACAGAATACCTAGCAGCCTCATGATCCGATCCTCGGATCGAGTACTTGTTGAGTAATTTTGACGAGGATAGAAATCGCTACCATCCAGAGAGCAGCTACCATTACATATGCCTGAAGGATCATCTGGTCACGCGCCTCGATGCTCTGAACCAAAAACTGGCTGATACCGGGGAAATTGAATAGGATTTCCATGGTGGCGGTGCCGCCAAGCACCCATCCTGCTTCTGAATGCACTGCGGTAAGCAGAGAGAAGAGCGCAGCTTTGTTTCCATGACGCCAAAACGCCTGTCTGCGCGTCAGTCCTTTGGACAGAGCTGTCGCAAAGTAAGGCTCCATTGAAAATTCACGCAGGGCTTTGCGATAAACTCTGGCAAAGACTGCCGTGGAATGAATAGCGATCAAAAATATCGCCAGCGCATAGGCATTGATGTCCTGCGCAAAGGGGCGGATCCAGTGCAATTTGGCGCCAAGGATCCAGAGCAGAAGCAAGCCACTCCAAAAAGCTGGTACCGTTTGAACGAAAACGGAAAGGATCCGGCCAGCGCGATCAGTGGCCCCGCCGGGCGTCAACGCTGCAAAAAAACCCAATGGAATGGCAACAAGGATGGCAAATCCAAGTCCCCCAAAACCGAGCGTAAATGATACGGGGAAGCGTTCTAAAAACTCATTGAATACGGGAAGTCCAGATTGGAAGGAATGACCCCAATCGCCCTTGATGAACCCCAATAGCCAGCTGCTGTAGCGTTGAAAAAAGGGCCGGTTAAGCCCCCAATCCTGTCGAAGCGCAGCGACGGTTTCATCCGTCGCTGCGAGGTTCCATGCTCTGATGGCAATCTCGACCGGATCAGAGGGCATATTGGAGATCACCACAAAGGTAATGAACGAAACCACAAGCAAGCTTGCTACAATCCCGATCAATTGCCGCAGCAGAGCTTTCATAAGCGCCTTTATTCCCCAATATTCGCGCGCAGCACGTGATAGTCGGAGCCCCATGGTTGGTAGTTTTTAAGGCGTTTGGACATGCCGACATACCAGACAGGGGAGACTAGGAAACTGATTGGCACATCCTCGAATAGTTTTGCCTGTGCCTCGAGAGCCAGTTCATTGCGCTTCTTCGCATCACTCAAGCTTGCGAATTTGGCGACAATGGCGTCAAAGTCCTCGGATGCGTATTTTGCCTGATTCATGGATGCTCCAGTTGTGAGCATTGAGCTGAGAAAAAAGGCGGGGTCGCCACTTGGAGCGGTATGCTGTGCCCAGAGCGCGATGTCATAGTCCCCACCGGCGAGAGCCTGCATGATATTGTCTACGATTTTGGTCTCGACGACGATACCAACCCGCGCCAGCTCAGCCTTGACTACAGGAAGCATAGTAACAAGGTCCGGGCGCTGCGGATAAGTGAGGGCCAGCACGCTAAGCGGCTTGCCGTTTTTGTAACGTATGCCATCGTCACCCTTTACCCAACCGGCCTCATCCAGTAAAGCGGCCGCCTTTTCCAGGTCGGTTGGGCGAGGATCTTTGCCAGCAAATGGAAAGTAAGGCGCATAGGCGCCGGTGGCGGGCAAGCCTCCATTGATCGCCGCCACGAGTTCCCGTCGATCAAAGGTCAGATCTAGAGCTTGACGCACTTTCTTGTCACCGAGTGCTGGGCGGTTTGTGTTGAGCCATGCGAAATACTGATAGCCAACAGGGAAGGATTTGACAGTCACGTCCGGATTGGCTTTCAAACGGGAAATGGCGTCAGAGGGCAGGCCAAAGGCAAGATCTAGAACGCCAGATTCTAGCGCCAACGTCATTGCCTGAGCATCTCCGAACTTGCGGATGTTAACAGGAGCGCGATTCTCCGCTCCAGCATAGTATGCGTTTGGGGCTAACTCGACTGCGGTGTCGGCCTTGAAGCTTTTCACGGCGTAAGGCCCAGAGAAAACAGCGCCATCCGTAGTAGGCTTGAATGCAATCAGCGGCCATTCAGCGAACAGAGCTTGAATACGCGGAACTGGCTTTTCAGTGACGACTTTCATCTCCAGATTGGATGTCGCCTCGAAAGACAGTTTGCCTCCGGTTGCCAGAGCGGCCTTATTATCTGCGAAGACTTTCGTAAAACCGGCGGCTAGTGCTTCGGCTGTCACAGGCGAGCCATCGGAGAAAAACTTGCCTTTGGTCAAGGTGATCGTCCAGATCATATCATCAACACGCTCTGCTTTGCTCGCAAGCTGAGGCACTAGAGCACCTTTTTCATCAACGGTATAAAGATTTTCACCAACGCCGTGGCTAACAAGAGCCCAGCCGTTGGAACCTTTGGTCGGTTCAACACCGCGTGTCAAAAAGGTGGAACCTATTTCGATTGGTTCAGCAGTCCTTGCTGCTGCGGTAGTAGCCAAAATACTTATAGCTGCGATGGCTACGCGGTAAATCGCTTTCAGTTTGAACGGCATTCTTCATCCCTCGGGATCATATCCATTTTTCCCCTCCCCGGGGAGAAACGGCTAAACAATATGATC
The DNA here is from genome assembly GCF_963662805.1 of uncultured Cohaesibacter sp. Taxonomy (NCBI): domain Bacteria; kingdom Pseudomonadati; phylum Pseudomonadota; class Alphaproteobacteria; order Hyphomicrobiales; family Cohaesibacteraceae; genus Cohaesibacter; species uncultured Cohaesibacter sp. The sequence goes on along the minus strand of NZ_OY759859.1, from coordinate 74,691 downwards.
GGGGAAAGAGGCAAAGAGCCTAAGTAAACGAGTCGAAATTGGACCGATACGACTTCACCCCGAAGCATATTTGGCAATGAACATGGGTGTGTCAGAAAGCTGGATACGAAGAAGACCCTCACAATCGCCGAACACCCCGTTCGGTTGATCGACGCCCTGCTTTAGGCATCTGTAAAGGCAGGTCTCCTGGCTCGCGGCATGGCAGATCAGTGCACCTTCCCGAGGATCTTCCCAGTGGCATTTCGCACTATCCTATCCGCTTACAGTTGCGGGGGCAGCTATGGACTCGGTCCCTGTTTGGGTCACCTTCACCATATTCCCTTTTCATCTCTCTAGGCATGTAGCTTTGAGAGAACCTTCGAAATTGTTTTCGCACCGCTTTGCGCAATAGTCAATTGGTTCAGCGAACACCTATCTTTTTATACGTCGATTGAAATGCAGTTTAGTTTTGTTGAGGCGTTTTTCTGCGAACTAATTCCAGCCTAGATATCATCCACTGCAAGTAGAATGCCAAACTCAAATGCTGGTGAGCCGGATCTTTGGCTCAAGAACACACCCTCTGTTCATTTGCCCAGCGGCTCCGGCAAGATCTGAGTGTCGTTACTGCGATCCTGCGCAACTCTTGTTCAAACGAGCATGCCGAGGGCCAGTTCGTTGTGGCTTTCCCCGAAGTCGCAGAGCTGACTAGTCTCCATGACGTGAATGAATGCACTTTATTGGTGTTTTTCCGTAGGGTTTATTTCTTGAATCTTAAATACAAGTTTAATAGAATTGATGAGACAAAATTGTTTGTCAAACCTTTCAGCAGTGAAGTATTTTTAGGAGCTGCTTGTTGACAGCCATCTCTGACCCCACCCCGTATTTTGCCAAGGTAACGGATACCCCTCTCGCTGATGCATTTGACGATGGCCGACAGGCACACTCGACCAATGGGCAAGTGCCGGTTGCCAACGATGAGCAGGAGGCCGCATGGCAAGATTGCCTCAACACGGGCAGGACCGCCCCCGGCATGGCATATGTGCATATCCCCTTCTGCGAAAATCATTGTCTGTTTTGTGGCTTCTATCAAAACCCTTGGCGGGTCGATGCGGGTGCGTCCTACGTCGATCTGGTCCTGAAGCAGGCTGCCACGTTTGAAGGCAAGAAAGTGATGGAAGGACCACCACTACGCGCACTCTATTTTGGTGGAGGCACACCAACCGCCCTCGCGGCAAAGGACATCGGCCGTCTCGTCTCCGGCTTGCGGACACTCCTGCCACTGGCTCCCGATTGCGAAATCACTCTGGAAGGTCGGGTGCATTCCTTTACAGAGGACAAGATGGAGGCCGCCTTCAAGGCAGGCGTCAACCGAGTTTCACTTGGCGTGCAAACCTTTGATACCCGCATTCGTCGCTCGCTTGGTCGAAAACGCACCAAGGACGACGTCATTCGAACCCTGCAAACCTTGATGGCCATGGATAGCGCCGCAATCGTCATCGACATGATGTATGGCCTGCCGGGTCAAACTCTCAAGAGTTGGCAGGACAGATCTTACGATCGTTGATCAGTTGGGTCTGGATGGGGTCGATCACTATGGCCTCAACCTGATCCCGGGTACGCCGCTCATGCTATCCATTGAGAAAGGCAAGCTTGAACCGGTAACCAGAAAACAACTGGGCACATATTACGCACACGGCACCGAAGTGATGCAGACGATGGGCTGGGAACAGATCTCACCGTCCCATTGGCGCAATCTGGGGCTCAGGGAACGGTCCGTGTACAATTTCGGGGCCAAGACAGGTTGGGATTTCTTCGCCTTCGGCTCCGGGGCGGGCGGCAAGTTGAATGGCTGCAGCTTTTTCAACAATCCGTCTCTTGCAGCATATGGGAAGCTGGTCGAAGCGGGGAAAAACCCGGTGATCGGCATGTCGCGACCAACCGCATTCACGCCGGTGATGAACGCAATTCGCGCCGGGATGGAGAGATCCCGGATTGATCCTTCGGCGATCAGGACGGCGCAGCTCGAAAGCAGGATGAAAGGACAGGACGTTCTTGAACTCCTTCAGCCATTGCTTGAACAATATCAGGAATCCGGTCTCATGGTGTCAAGGCATCGCTTCTTCGACCTGACGCTGCCGGGGCGCTTCTGGAATGTCCAAATGACACAAAGGATAGTGGCGTGGCTGTCCGGCCATTTCTTCCGCCAGACCAGAGCGGCAACGCAGGACACAAGCCTTCCCGACACCCACATTCAAACCACAAGAATGCAAGGAAAACAGAACATGTCTGAAGAAATTTCGGCACGCGTCGCCGCTGCACTGGCGGAAAAGCCGACATCAGCGCTGGAAGACATCGCAAAACGCGCCAATGTGCGGGTAATCGATGTGGTCCGAAACTTGCCCGATGGGGAAGCTCACTGCGTCGATGGAGAGCATTTTGTGGACGTCATGCAAAGCATGCGCAACTGGGGCGACATCACGTTCATTGTCAATACAGGAACCGTAATCTTCGAGGCGAAGGGGCAGATACCCGATGGAAGTCTGGGTCACGGATATTATAATCTGCACGGCAAGCCGATTGGCGGGCATTTGAAGGCCGACGCCTGCGAGTTGATCGCCTTCGTATCGCGCACGTTCATGAATTCGGAGACCCACTCCGTTCAGTTCTATGCCAAAGACGGCACATGCATGTTCAAAGTCTATCTCGGAAGAGATGAGGGTCGCAACATCCTGCCTGGCCAGGTCGATGCCTTCAAGACATTGCGCGACAGGATTACGGGGTGAAGCATGCGCAAGACCGGTCATTTGATGGCGCTTGGGTGCGGTTACAGCGCCAGCCGCCTTGCCGGTGTGTTGCTTGATGGTGGCTGGCAAGTATCTGGCACATCGCGCACCACCGAAGGCTGTCGAGCGCTCGCAACCAAGAGCATTACACCGCATTTGTTTGATGGTTCGGAGCCATTGCCTCCATCCGCGTGGGAAGGGGTTACCCATTGCCTCGTCTCCATACCGCCGGATGAGAACGGGGATCAAAGCCTGCTGCACCATCGCGACAGATTGGCGTCTTCTCAAGAGCTGGAGTGGATTGGCGTTCTCTCAACCACCGGAGTGTACGGCGATGCTGCAGGACAGTGGATCGACGAGACATTTCCGCCTAGCCCGCTGACAGAGGCCAATCGGCGGCGACTGGCCATGGAAGAGGGATGGCTGGACTTTGCAAAGGTCGCACACAAGGCCGTCCAGATTTTCCGTCTGCCGGGGGTTTACGGTCCGGGCCGCTCTCCCTTTTCCCGCATCCGGAGTGGACAGGCACGCAGCATCATCAAACCCGGGCAGGTATTCAATCGCATCCATGTCGATGATATCGTGGCAGCCTGCCTGAAAGGCATAGAGAGACCCTTTGCCGGTCCGGTCTTCCATATTGCTGATGGAAATCCTGCGGCCTCGGATGATGTTCTGGACTATGCCGCCAGCCTTCTCGGGCAACCAAGCCCCCCTCGGGTTCCGATTGCAGAAGCAGGACTTCCACCCATGGCAATGCATTTTTATGAAGAATGCAAGCGGCTGGATATTTCGCGTGCCAGAACAGAACTCGGCTTCGTACCGCGCTACGCGGATTACCGTGAAGGCCTAATTTCAGTTCTCGCGGAAGAGCAATCAAGAAGCAGTAAGCCTTTAAAACCATTAGGCTGAAGGTGCGCTAGATCGAAGGTATTTTGTAGTTTTTGTACGTTTGCTTACAGTGGCTATGCCCGCAAGGGTTGTCATCAAAAAATTCTTACTCGAGAGAGGCATGATCTTGACGCTTGAAAGACCGAGTTGTTGTAAAGGAATGGTGCTAAATTCGCTCTGGGCGTTTAGGAGAGCGATACTGTATCGCGGGTGAATGCTCAATTAAGTCAATTCACTATAAAGTTGTGATGGAGAAATTTCAGCTAAAACGAACTGCGGCACATTAAGTTGAGTGCAAAATTCAAGAATTTAGGTTGCGATATCAACGCATATTGTTATTTTTGAGTTGAGGGTTTTGCAGATGGCAAGCATCGTTTGCGTTTTTCCCAAGAGTTTCTATTGAACCGACGTTAACGCCAAACTTCATGGTTTCTCAGGATTCCTGCCGTATTACGGAGCGCTTTTATAGCTGGCTTGTTAGTCAAATGACAAAAGTTGAGAAGCGCGAACTTATTCGGGTTCTTTCAATAAAAAACACGTTCACTCAACTCGTTGTTGCCTTGGGAAAGCAGGATGCTTGTGATGAAACAAGTGACACAGCTTCATACAATTCGTGTCTGCAAAGCCAACATGACTGCAGAAGGTGCAATTTGTTGCAATTCATCCAGATAACACTGCAATGAAGGATAACCTCGATATGCGAATGGCATTGTATCTGGCGAAGAGGCCTATGTTGTTGGACTATGCCTACCGCATGTTGGGTTCGCGCGAAGTTGCAGAGGAAGTAGTGCAAGAGGCGTTTATACGTTTTGTGCCACCGTCTCCTGCCGAGTCCGAAAAGTTACCTTCTGCTAGCTATCTCTTTCGTATCGTTCATAATCTGGCGTTGGATATTATACGCCGAGAAAAGATCGAATGCACACAGATCGGCGATGATGCACCGTTTTGGACGCGCCCTCAGGATGAACCGTCTCCCGAAGAAGCATTGTTGCATTGCGAAAAAGTTAGGCGCACTATAGAAATGATGGCACAATTGCCTGAAGATCAACGCACAGCTCTTCAGATGCATCGCTTCGGTAATTACACGCTTGAGCAAATCGGCGTTCATCTTGATGTTTCCGTATCTACTGCCCATCGTCTGGTACGCAGTGCCTTGGCATCGCTAGCAATGCAGCTCGACAGTGAAGACTTGTAAAGCCTTTCTTCGATTCAGCGGAAGCAATAAGGATGAAACTGCGTGCTAAAGACCTGACGAGGACCGGATGACTAGTAAAGAGGCGGAAGAAAAGAAGGCATTGTTCGAGGAGGCTGCCGACTGGCTGCTTATACTTAACGATGCCCCAGTGGGCAAGCCGTTACCTGAACGTTTCAGTAAATGGCTCGCAACTTCGCAAGACCATCGACGGGCATGGCACAGTGTCAATTCAGCTTGGAATATGCTTGATGTTTCGATTAGCAATGAAGTAAATCATCAAAGTATAGCGAGTGATGAATGCGAAGGGGGTATGAGTGTTCAGCCTTTTCGCAAAATCGATCTTGCAAAATTTCTCAGTATTCCAAATCTAGCAATCCTACTGGTTGTTGGTTTGACACTGCTTCTGATAACCCCTTCCTTTCTCATCTGGTTGCGTGCAGATTATTCGACTGCATCTGCTCAAATCGACCATATCCATCTCAGTGATGGCAGTGTGGTTGATCTTGGTGGAAAGAGCGCGATTAAAGCCGACATGGACGGCGATCATCGTGCTGTGCGGTTGTTGTCTGGTGAAGCTTTCTTCGATGTTGCAAAAGATGCCAAGCGCCTTTTCGTCCTTGATGCCCAAGGGCTGGAATTGCATGTCACCGGTACTGCGTTCGACGTGAGAACCTCCTCACTAAACACCGCTGTAGCTCTGCTTGAGGGCTCACTTGAGGTCTTTTCTAACCAAGGACAATGGATCAGACAGCTTAAGCCGGGTGAAATGCTCGAACAAGATCATGAAACCGGTGCCATAAGAGTCAGCTCTATTGAACCCAGCGAGATCGGTTCTTGGAGAGATGGTCAAGTCTTTTTGAACGATGTTTCTGTTGGTTTTGTTGCCGAGACGATACAGCGCTATCATACAGCGTGGATTTCCATTCCTGATCGCGAACTGGCTGCTTTCAAAGTAAGTGGTCTTTTCGATCTGAATAATCCCGATGATGCTTTGTCGGCATTGGTCCAGCCATTTGGCGGCAAAGTGTATCACATCACATCACTGGCTCGGGTCATCACTCGATAAAAAAATAAATTTGAGAAAAAAACTCAACTTTTTTAATCAATCGTTAATTTACGTGAAAAATAGGCCGATTTCATTCGTCTCTAAGTCTGTGAAGCATGCGCACAGGGGGCATGCGTTTCAGTCAATGAGTAGTTTAGAATGCTATCGCAAAAAAAATCTAACAGTAAAAGGCAGGTTCTTCCCAGACTTGCGGAACAGCTGGCTATTGGTGTCATTGCTGGTGCCACTTTCGGCATATTTTTACCTGTATTCTCAACCGCCTCGGCTCAAAGCGTGCAGGTCATTGGTGATGATGCGTCCACACCTCGTTTATTTAGTATCCCTGCCCAGCGCCTATCCATCGCACTGGCTCAGTTCGGCCGTCAATCGGGTCTTCAAGTCGTCTTTCCTGCAAATGTACCGCAAGGAATGAACTCATCAGCTGTTTCGGGCATGATGACCGCGCAGCAGGCTCTATCTCTCTTGCTTCAGGGAACGGGGATCGATTGGTATATTTCCAGACAAGGGGCGATTGTTGGAACAGAGCAAACTCTAGACGGAGCGCAAGGCAGTGATTTCAGTGGCGATACATCATTGCTCGACACAATCATTGTTGCTGATCCAAACAACCAGAATGCCATTAGCGGTTCTGGTTTTCAGGGGACGCCAGATTGGGTCTATGCGTCACCTTCTGCAGTCAGTGTAATCTCGCGAGAAACCATTAAAAACGCGCCGGTGCGTGAAACCCGTGATTTGCTGGATAATGTGGCTGGTGTTTATGCCAACCGATCCGAAGCGCAGAACCCGGGGATTACTGTTAGTGTTCGTGGTCTACAAGACCAGAACCGTGTTGTTACAATGGTAGATGGAGCGCGTCAAAATTTCCAAAGGAATGGGCATGGCTCTACGCAAAGAACATATGTTGACACGGCTTTTCTGCGCGAAATCGATATTGAAAAAAGCGGTACGTCAGGCGTCGGAGGAGCAGGAGCTCTCGGCGGTTCTGTGAATTTCCGTTCCCTCAACGCCAGCGATTTGATTAAACCTGGGCGAGAATGGGGATTTGAGGGAACTGTCGCCACAGGTACCAATGCTTTCGAGTTCGATGGTTCGGGCACAGTCGCTGTCCGTGTGTCAGATGCATTTTCTATCCTTGCTGGCATTAGCCATAAAAAGATTGGTGAATACAATATCGGCAAAAATGGCGATCTGAAAGTCCCGGAACTGACCGTCGATGACAATGCCGTGGTTTCTACGGGCTCGGAAGTGTTCTCCACATTCCTGAAGGCGGAAGCGCAATTCAGCGACGATCTCAAAGGATCGCTTGCATGGATGCGCAACGATTCCGAATTCACGCACGGAGGCTATAGTACGGGGCGTGAAACCTTTACAGAGAACAGCCAGCATGTGGTCAACAATACCATCACGGCAACGCTGGACTGGAATCCTGACAGCGATCTTGTCGATCTGAAGGCCCGTCTCTGGTACAACCATCTGAAAAACGCCGAAGTGCGCGGGGCGACCGTCACCAACAATTACACGGACTGGCCTGTCGATTACAGCCTGGGCACATTGGGAGCCAGTCTGGACAATACCAGCGAATTTGTCACGCCGTTCGGTGCGCTGTCCTTGAATTATGGCGCTGAGGCTTTCTGGGATCGCGGCTCAACCGACTCGGATACCTTCTATAGTACCAATGAGGGTACTCACGATTTCACCGCCTCCTACACGGGGATGACCCCTTCGGGCAATCGCGACGTTTACAGCGCCTTTGCCAACGCCACTCTGGATCATGGTGACTGGCTCACTCTTTCTGGCGGTTTGCGCTATGACTATTACAAGCTGCACGGCAACGCTTCGATCTATGGATACGAGAGAACCGGGCCTGTCCAAACTACATGTGCGATTTATCATCCCGCCGTTCCGACGTTATGCATTAAATGGAACTACTCTGAGGCAACAAGGAGTTATCCCGAGACGGTTCTCGACATCGACCAGTCGGAAGGAGCGTTGCTGCCGAGCGCTATGATCGCCGTCAAGCCCTTTGACTGGCTGCAACCATTTGTTAAATATTCCCGCAGCATGCGCCCGCCGAGCATTATGGAGACCTTCTTCACCGGCGGTCATCCAGGCGTCAATATTACCCAGAATGCGCCCAACCCGGATTTGAAGGCGGAAAGCGGCGACACCTTCGAGATCGGCGCCAATATCAGCCACAATGGCCTGTTCACAGACAGGGACAGTTTCCGCTTCAAAGCCGTGGGCTTTTACCGGCTGATTGACGATTATATCTCACTTGGCGAGGTCTACCGCCCGGAGACTGGCAGAGATCACACTGCCTTTGTCAATGTCGATGGCCAGACGCAGATGAAGGGTATCGAAATTGAAGCCAGCTACGATGCTCGTCTTTGGTATGCAGGCCTGTCTTACACCCACCTCAATACGGATTTTGGCGACAGCTATACTTACTCTGGTACATCTTATGATGTTGAGCCGTCTGTCATCTTTGTACCACCAACCGATAAATTCACGTTGGATGCAGGAATGCGTCTTTTTGACGAAAAACTGACGTTGGGCGGTAAAATCAGTCACGTGGGTGGCACGTCGCCGAATATCGGCCTGCTGGTGGCTAGCTATGAGACGGAGGATTACACCCTCTATGATCTCTATGGCTCCTACAAGTTTACCGAAAATGTGACGTTACGCGCTGCCGTAAACAACGTAACGGATGTGGCTTATGTCCCCGCGCTTGGAGCGAGCAGTTATCCCGGCCCGGGACGGACGGCGACCGTCTCACTCAATTTTTCTTTCTGACTAATTTCGCGACATCTGTCGTGAAGAGCATGTTCGCAATGACGCGAACAGGAATGCAACCAAGGGAGAATCAAAATGGCAGTAAAAATTGATATACCCACCGGTATGAGCGATTGGGTATCTTATCTCGAGAACACATGGCTTGGCAGTTTCGGCTATGATGGTCATGGTTCTTTCAGTGCCTACGGAGCACAAAACTACAACTATGGTCAATGGGTCGCTGGCAATGTGAATACGACCCAATCCGCAGTTCTTATGGACGGTGATTTCAGCTATGCGCCTCCCGGCGGTTTCTCCGGTGATGTCGACAGTTTGCAGTTCGGTGATAATCTGACCGGCAGTTCCGGTTCAGGCTATGCGATCGATACCGCATTGACGCTGGATTTGACCGAAGCTTCAGCGACATCGGCATACACCTATGCCATCTACTATATCTCCAACTACCAGGATTTGTCCTATCTTTACAATTATCTGGGAGAGCAAGGAACGGAGCAAACCGGCAATAGCGGTGGTACCGATTTTCTCTACAGCTTCTCCGGCGATGATATTCTTACCGGCGGCGGGGCAGGCGACTATGACTTCTTCGTGTTCGATGCTGACTATGCCAGCACTTCGACCGGCTGGGGAGACGACACCATCACCGATTTTATCGATGGTAACGACTATATTAGTTTCAATGGCTACTGGTCTGATTACGCCAGCTTCGACGCTGATACAACCGTCACCACCAGTGGTACCGATACGGTGATCTCCTACACGGACAGCAACAGTGTCACCAGCACGATCACGCTTGCTAACTTCTCTGGAACACTCAATTCCAGTGACTTCCTCTTTGCGGCTTGATCACCCCATGACGACCTTTTCAAAAGGCCGGGCACCATCGCAGCGTCACGCTGCGGTGGTCGCCTTTTCCGTCTACAGATTCGTGGCGGGTATCGCCGCGATCAGCGGCGTGGTCAACCTTTTGGCTCTGACTGCGCCGCTATTCATGCTTCAGATTTATGACCGGGTGCTAACCAGCGGCAGCGTGCCTACTCTGGCTGGCCTTGCCGTGCTGGCCAGCGGGCTTTACGCCTTTCAGGCGGTTCTCGATATTATACGCGCGCGCATTTTGCTTCGTTTGGGCGAGCATTTTGATAATCGGTTCTCTGGTCAAGTGCATGAGGCCGTGGTGCATTTGCCTCTTGTAAAGCCAATGTCAGGCGATGGCCTGCAGCCTTTACGTGATCTGGACAATATACGCGGGTTTCTTGGTAGCAACGGGCCGGTCGGTCTGTTCGACTTGCCATGGATGCCGCTCTATCTGCTGATATGCTTTGCTTTCCACCCTTGGCTCGGAATGACGGCGCTTGCAGGCGCAATTGTCCTAATCGCAATAACTCTTCTAACCAACCTGATGTCGGAAGGGCCAGTTCGTCAAGCTATGGAGTTTAACATGGCTCGCAACGCTCAGATGGAGGCAAGCCGTCGTAATGCGGAAATCGTACGAGCGCTAGGTCTTGAAAACCGGATAAAGGCCCGCTGGCAAAAAGACAATGATGCTTATCTGGCTGCCAATCGTTGGGCTGGCGATATTGCTTGCGGATTGGGCGGGATTTCAAAGGCGCTGCGCATCTTGCTTCAATCGGCCATTCTCGCGGTTGGAGCTTTCCTTGTCATCCGCCAGGAGGCCAGCCCCGGGGTAATGATTGCGGCATCGATCATGATGGGTCGGGCGCTGGCGCCGGTCGATATGGCCATCGCGAGCTGGAGGCCTTTCCTGATGGCGCGTCAGAGTTGGGCGCGCCTGAAGGAATTGCTGGAGAACGTGCCTCAGATTGATGTGGTCATGGCCCTACCTACCCCCGAACGTGAGTTGCGTGCGGATGCTGTCGCCATCGCTCCACCCGGTATCAAAAAGCCCGTTGTCATCGGCGTCACCTTCGCTCTTCAAGCTAGCGATGTGCTTGGAGTGGTGGGGCCGTCGGGTTGCGGTAAATCCTCGCTGGCCCGCGCTTTGGTCGGCGTCTGGCCGACTGTGGCGGGCAAAATCCGCTTAGATGGTGCCTGCTTTGACCAGTGGGATCGCGAGGCACTTGGCCGCCACATCGGCTATCTGCCGCAGGATGTAGAGCTTTTCGATGGCACAATTGCGGACAATATTTCCCGTTTTGAGGTCGGGGAGAAGGCGGAAAAAATCGTTGCTGCAGCGAAGACCGCTGGTGCGCACGATCTCATCTTGAGCTTGGAGAATGGGTACGAAACTTTCATTGGTGAGGCTGGTTCCAGACTATCTGCCGGTCAGCGCCAGCGCATCGGCCTCGCTCGCGCCCTTTATGGCGATCCGTTTCTGGTGGTGCTGGATGAGCCTAACTCCAATCTCGACGGCAATGGCGAAATAGCTCTGGGTACGGCGATCGAAGCAGTACGCAGGCGCAACGGAATTGTGGTGATTGTCGCCCACCGACCAAGCGCGATCAATGCTGTTGATCACATCTTGGTGCTGGGAGGAGGGCGCATGAAAGCCTTTGGACCACGTGAAGAAATATTGAAAAAAGTTTTCAAACAATCGGCGGCTGGTGTCACTGCGCCCGCCCCGTTTCAGCCGTTCCGATCCTCTGTCGGGACATTCAGTCCGCTTCGAATTGTTGATCCTGCAGACGACGTAACTGCCGATTCAGGGAGACAGACCGATGGCTGAAATCTCGCCCGTTTCCCGCTCGATTCGTCGTCATTTGGTCGCCGGCCTGTTGGTGGGAATTTTGCTGTTGGTTGGAGTTGGCTTTTGGGCGACATCGTTTTCACTTGCCGGGGCGGTAGTCAGCAATGGCGTTTTCGTCGTCGATACCCACGTTAAGATGGTGCAGCATCCCACAGGCGGCGTGGTGGGAGACATTTTGGTGAAAGAGGGCGATCTGGTCTCCGCTGGCAAAGTGCTTATCAGGCTGGATGCCACTCAGACGCGTGCACAACTCGCAATCGTTATCAAGCGCCTTGATGAACTGAATGCACGGCTGGCACGACTGGAAGCTGAACGGGATGATAAGCTAGAAATCACATTTCCCGCCTCTCTGAGAGCTCGGATCAACGACCCCAACGTAAAAGCAACGATAGGCAGTGAAGCACGGCTGTTTAGCTTTCGTCGTGAAGTCCGAGAGGGGAAAAAAGCTCAATTGCGAGAGCGTATAGCACAATATGGTCACGAGATCGAAGGCTTCAAAGCGCAGGAAGTTGCCTATACCAGAGGTCTCGCCGTGCTGGAAAAGGAGATAGCCACACTGCGGCTGTTGTTCGATAAAGGATTGGTGAATATGCAACGCCTCAATTCGCTCGAAGCCGAGGCTACTACTTTCGAAGCGGAGCGCGGAGAAAAAATCGCATATCAAGCGCAGATTGCTGGGAAAATCACAGAAACGAAGTTGCAGATTCTCTCGATAGATCAAGAGCTCAGAACAGAGGTCGGAAGTGAGTTGCGCGAAGTGCAAGCTCAAATCGGCGAATTTGTTGAACGTAAGGTGGCGGCAGAAGATCAATTAAAGAGAATCGATATTATTGCTCCGCAATCTGGCTTCGTACATGAACTCGCCACCCATACTGTTGGTGGGGTGATTTCGCCAGCCGATGTGATCATGCAGATCGTACCGGAAAGCGACAGACTGGTGCTCGAGGTTCAGATTTCGCCACAGGATATAGACCAAATTACTCTCGGCCAACCTGCTTTGCTGCGGTTATCTGCTTTCAACCGTTCTACCACTCCCGAATTAAATGGTTTTGTTAGCCGTATAGCTGCTGATTTAACCCGAGACGAGCATACAGGCTTGTCTTGGTACCTTGTTCGAATTTCCATCCCTCCGGAAGAACTGGCCCAATTGAGTGACTTGGCTCTATCGCCGGGAATGCCCTCCGAAAGCTTTATTCGAACAGAGAAGAGGACTGCATTGTCCTACCTTCTTAAACCACTAGTCGATCAATTCAATCGAGCTTTCCGTGAAGAGTGAACTCAATCAGAACTCCAATATTAGATACAAAAGCATCAGCATGAAAATAAATCTGAAAAATCAAAAAGAGAATTATACCGATAGGGGTGAACTAAGTCTGGATTATCTCTCAAATAAAGACATTCTTGCAATGAATTTGTGTTTATTAAAGCTAATTCGGGAGGTGAATCCGTTTTGTAATAGGGAATTATACCTGCGATATCTTCACACTCGATATCTTTTTATTCTTCAGGCGCACAATGCTTACATGTCGCACCAAATGCAGTCTTGTATGCGTAATCTGGAAATTCGCATGTATCCTTCCTTCTTGGAGAAGGATATCGCCGATCTCACAGGCTCTTATCCTACCCCAAAAGGCAATGATCACCTTATGAGTAGTGAGTTGGACAATGCAACAGCTCTAGGTTGGATATTGGTCAGTGAAGCTATTGCGTCCTTTTCTCCGCACTTTCTCGAGAAAGCGCAAATAATCGGTTTCCATGAAACCTACGGAGCTCGTCATTTGGCAGGAACCGCCGCGTTGTTCAATTCGCGATGGAGGCAAACCTGCATCCACGCCAACGCTATGATCCGTGATGGTGTCGCAGTAGATGAGCTGCAAGCAGCCATTTCTCGAATTCTACGCCACCTGCAAATGCTTGCGGAAAAGGAATTGAAAAATGGGTAATGCTAGACGCAGCGCCGTTTTAGCTGCCATCTCTAATTTCTGGAATGGAAGTGCGTCAATAGGCTTCATAGCGCTAGGTTGCGTACTGCTTGGCCTGGGAATCCTCGGAGCTTTTCTGCCGGGTCTACCAACAACGGTTTTTGTCATTGGTGCGGCATGGGCATTTGGGCGTTCATCTCCTCAGTTGGAGCTATGGCTGCTTGATCATCCACGCTTCGGTGCCACTTTGAGAGCATGGCGAACAAGTCGGGCGATTCCGCGACGGGCAAAAGTCGCCGCTTGTCTGGGTAAGGCTGTTGGCTTTGTGCTGTTTGTCGTGATGGTCAAGCCATCATTATGGTTGGCCTGCCTAGTACTTATCATCATGGCCGGAGTCGCGATTTGGATCATTTGTCGACCCGAACCGACTGCAATCACTATCGCCAGTCAACGCCTTACCAGCCAAAATTAGTCGAATGAAAGGACTGAGATGTTACGGTTTATTCTGCTCGCCCCAATGTCCGTCATGTTACTTGCGTCAGTCTCTCCAGCCGCTTCCTCTGGAGAGATTGAGGTTGAATTGAATAACGCAATACAAAAGGAGCAGACATGTCGCCTGAGCTTTCTGGTCCGCAACGGGCTGGAGATGACAATTGGCGATCTGGGGGTTGAGGTCGTACTGCTGGATGATGCCGGACTGGCGCGAGATTTTATGACACTTCGTACTGGGCGTCTTCCTTCTGGCAAGCGGAGAGTGCGTCAGTTCGATCTTCCTGATGTCGCATGCGCGGAGTTGGGCGAAATCTTGATCAATGATGTTGCCGATTGCCAAGCAGAGAAAGAGGGCGAAAGCCTGTCGCCAGACCGGTGCCTCGAAGCGCTGCGGGTGCAGTCGAGAATCGCTATCGGGCTGGGACTGTGAGGATGGTGGATATTTTTGCGCAGATCCATACGCTGATGAAAATGGGCGGGCCGGTGGTGATGCTGCTGGTCTTGCTGTCGGTTCTGTCTTCGGCGGCCATTCTCTACAAGCTCTGGCACTTTTCCTATATCGGCATCGGCCGGCACAAGCGGGCGCGGCAGGCGTTGGTATTGTGGCGCGAGGGCGGACGGGAGGCGGCTATCGCGCTTCTCGAACAGGGCAAGGCTCCTGTCAGCATAGTACTGGCGCACGCTATGCGTGGGGCGCTGCATCATCCCGACAAGGGCGCGCTGGTGCGCGAGGATGTGGAGCGGGTGGCGCTCGGCTCGCTGTCGAAAACCCGCTTTCTGTTGCGATTTCTGGAGACCGTGGGGCAAGTCTCGCCGCTTCTGGGGCTCTTCGGCACGGTGTTGGGCATGATCGAGGCGTTCCAGCGGCTGCAACAGGCTGGGGCGACAGTGGACCCTTCGGTGCTGGCCGGGGGTATCTGGGTGGCCCTTCTGACCACCGCTGTGGGGCTGGCGGTGGCCATTCCGGCCAGCCTGTTCGCCGACTGGTTCACCACTCGGGTGGAAAAGGAACAGGACGTGATTGAGGAATTAATCACCTCGGTGCAGACCGGGCAGATCACCGATGCGGGGATGTCTCATGCGCCTTGAAAGCCACCGCCGTCGGCGCTTGCCAGTTGGGCTGACCTCGCTGATTGACGTGATTTTCCTTCTGTTGTTGTTCTTCATGCTGTCCTCGACTTTTTCGCGCTACAGCCGGCTTGATCTGGGAGTGGCGGCGGCGGGCACAGAGGGTGGCGAGCGGCCACGGCTGCTGATAGTGGTCAGCGACGAGGTGGCGTTGCGTCTCAATGGCCGACCGGTGGCGATGGACGAACTGGCCGTCGCGGTGCAGCCTCTTCTCGATCAGGATGTGCGCCAGGCGGTGGTGATGCCCAGAGGCGACGTCGCATTGCAAAGGCTGGTCGGCGTGCTCGAAGCGCTCAGGCAGAGCGGCCTTGAAACCATTTCGCTGGCGGATTGAAGAAAGGGAGACGCAATGCATCCGGTTAAGGCGCGCAAGCACAAAAGAGTAATGCCGGACAACACCATTGCACTGATCAATGTGGTGTTTCTAATGCTGATTTTCTTTCTGATCGCCGGCACGGTTGCGCCGTCGGTCTCGCCCGGTCTGCGCCCGCCCGGCGCGCCAGATCTGCCGCAGATCGCGCCGGCGGCCAATGCAGTGGAGATATTGGCGGATGGAAGCCTGATCCATCGGGGCGAGATGCTGCCGCTTGATGCCGTTCTGGCCCGTTTTCCGCCGCCCGGTGCGGGGCGAGAGAGTGAGGCTATTCAGCATATTCTGGCGGACAGGGGTCTGTCGGCGCGTCAATTGATGCCGATTATGCTGGCTTTCCGCGCGGCCGGGCACAAATCCATCCGTCTCGTCACTCTTAGGGAGGCGGGATAATGCGCCAGCTTGGTTTTTCGATCTTTCTGTTGATCTCGCTAATGGCGCATATTGCGGGGGCGGCCCTTTTCGTTATCCGTCCAGAGCCGGTTCTTGAAGAACGGGGGGCGGGAGAGGCGGCGCTTGAAATCGGCGGCCTGTTCGACTCGGCGGCGCAGGTGGCCGTGGAGCCGGAGACCGTCACGGCCCGGATGCCGGTTGAAGATGTTGCGCCGGTAGTGGTGCGCGAAGTCACCACCGTGGCTGCCTCCATCACGGCTGCGGTTGCCGACGCGCGCATTGCCGAGCCTGTCGCCAGCAACGAGGCCCGGCCGGTGACGGCGCTTGCCGCACAGCCGGTCCAGCCCCCTGAAACGCCGCTGCTTACGGAACTGACCGCTCATGATGATGTGGCCGCGCCGGATATTTCCAAGCCCGTCGCAGTCGAAGTGCGGCCGGTGGAAGCCCGTGCGCCCGTCTCCCCGTCGCTGGTGCGGATTGAGGCGCAGGTGGAACCGGAGATGCTGCCCTCTCCTGCGCCAAGACCGAAGAAAGTCATGGCCAGCAAAACTCCACCCCGGAAGCCTGCGCAGAAAACGCAGAAAAAAGCGGAGCGGCCAGCCCAGGATTCTTCAGTCGCTTTGAAAAAGGGGGGAAACAAAGCGCAAGCTGGTGGCAAGCAAGGCGCTCGCGGTGGAGATGGCGGTAAGACTTTGAGCGCGCAAGGAACGGCGCTGGTTGCAAACTACAAGGGTAAAGTCAGGGCGAGGCTGAACTGGGCACGCCGGTACCCTTCAAGGGCCAGTTCTCGACACCTAACTGGAGTGGCGGTGGTGCAATTTACTATTCAGGCCAGTGGAGCTGCTTCGGGTATCAGGTTAGCCCGATCTAGCGGCGAGGCCGTTCTAGACGAGGCTGCGCTCGATACTGTGCGTCGCGCTGCGCCCTTTCCTGAATTACCCGAACCAGCGGGGAGAGCGATGAATTTTACCGTTCCTATCGCCTTTAAACGTTAGGCTGCAAATCTCCCATATAGAAAGTATGTTTTTATGCAGAATTTATCTTTAGTATATTTTAGCTGTGTCGTATCATTCTGCGTGCAACGTAAAGGTAATTTCTGATATTTATTGTGTATTTTCGGCATCATAATGTAATTATATAATAAATTACAATTTAATATTGTCGAGAATTGATGGTATCATGGGTGACATATTATTTTAGTTAGTTGTTAATTATTTTGGTGTGGCGCCTAAAATGTTGCGATAAATACAGTTTTTCTAATTTATTTTTCGGGCGTTGTTGCGATGAATACTACTTTTTTGCCGTCAGGCCATCATCAAAATTTTGAAAAAGCAAGCAAAGCAGTCGTCAGATAATTGTTCGAAATTATTTTTGTCTTCCTGGGTGTGTCTTGCTCTCGCTCCGCAGCCAGACTGTTTTCCCTATCCTTATTGTTCGATCTGCTTCGCCATTGCGCGACCTTAAGCGTTGGTGTCTAGGAATAGGTAGGGTTCTGCGGGATGATCCTGTTTATGGTCCAGCGCAAAACAAATTCGGCAAACTTCTTTTCGGCGAATGCCAGTGTTTTCCCAACGCAGCCGGATGGCGCTGTTGATAATAAACTGCATCTATCGGATGTTTATGACAACAGTCAAAGAGATCAATCAGAAAACAAAGACTTGTCGAATGATGTCGACAGTGCGATTCTGAAAATCGCGCGGGTACTCGCACGCCAAGCCGCGAGAGAAGACCATGCGCTTCAGCTCAATGGAAGCGAGGATGGAATTCATGAAGAAACGTGCTGTGATATACGCTCGGTTTTCGACAGATTTGCAGAGTGAACGTTCGGTTGAGGATCAATTCGCTTTATGCAAGAAATATGCTGCCCAGCATAATCTGGATGTTGTGGCAACCTATGAAGATCGGGCAAGATCTGGAGCATCTGTTTTCGGGCGGGAGGGATTGATCTCCCTGATGGATGCTGCCCGCGAAGGTGCGTTTGACACTGTTATTGTTGAAGCGCTTGATCGCCTGTCGCGTGATATGGAAGATCTTGCAGGAATTCACAAGCGTCTTACTTTTCTCGATATTGAAATCCGGGCTGTTCATGAAGGTGTTGCCAGCACTGTTCTTGTCGGCTTGCGAGGCCTCGTCGGTCAGCTTTACCGTGAAGACAATGCTCACAAAATTAGACGAGGACAATCAGGGCGAGTGAGCCAAGGCCTTAACGCAGGTGGTTTGACTTATGGCTATGCCCCTGTTGTTGGAGAGCCAGGTAAGCGACAGATTGTTGAAAGCGAAGCAGTGGCAGTGAGGCGTATTTTTGAAGAATATGTTTCTGGTAAATCGCCTCGCGATATCGCGCATGATTTGAACCAGGACGGTGTTCAAGCCCCGCGTGGCAACAAATGGAATGCTTCAACGATCAATGGGAATATGCAGCGAGGCACAGGGATCTTACAGAATGAGCTCTATGATGGGCGGCTTGTCTGGAACAAAGTGCGCATGGTGAAAGATCCCGACACGGGCAGGCGTGTCTCTCGACCAAATCCTAGGGAAGAGTGGCAGTCTGTTGATATTCCTGATCTGGCTACCGTCAACCATGATCTGTTTGATAAAGCACAGGCTCGTAAACGAGAGAGACATCTCAATCTACCCCACCAAAATCGTCGACCTCGCCACCTGCTGTCTGGTCTCTTACGGTGTGGGGTTTGTGGCTCTGGCATGTCTACGAATGGAAAGGACAAGTCTGGGCGTGTTCGTATCCGTTGTTCTGCTGCAACTGAAAGCGGCACATGTTCAGATCCCAAAACTTTTTACCTGGATACAGTTGAGAATGCGGTTTTGGCCGGTCTAAAAGCAGAACTCAAGCATCCCAAGGTGCTGGCTGAATATGCGAGGGCCTATCATGAAGAACGAGTGAGGCTGGCAACTGAAGCTAATGAGCAACGGAGCAACTTAGAGAACAAGGCAGATCGGCTTCAAAGTGAAATCAATCGTTTGGTTAATTACTTGGCTAAGGGGATTGGCGATCCTTACGTGATTGGCCCGCGTTCCACTGAGCTTTACCATGAACGTGAGGATATTCTCCGGCAACTCGCTCAGATGCAGCCGACCTTAGAAGTGGTGTCACTGCATCCTTCAATTATAAAACGTTATGAGAAACAGCTTGAAGCATTGCAAGATTCTTTGACCAAAGGAATTCGGGCTGGAGATCAAGAGTGTGCTGAAGCAATTCGCGATCTTGTAAACACGGTTACCGTTAAGAGAGATACATCTTCTCCCGGTGCGGTTGAGGTGGAGATAACAGGTCGCTTGAACCCTATTTTGGGAGACCATGCATATCCAAATAAAGTCAAGCGAGTGTGTGGATTGATGGTAGCGGAGGAGGGACTTGAACCCCCGACACGCGGATTATGATTCCGCTGCTCTAACCGACTGAGCTACTCCGCCATACCAACATCTGCCCCGAAGGGGCGAGGCGTGTCAGGCTTATAGGCATCGTGCGGTTGACTGTCAAGCTGACATCGATGCTGGGAGCGAGAAATTCTGCCATTGTGAATAACGGCTTGGAGCGGGGTGGCTATGTGAGGCGTTCTGCCTGTTTTGACTCTCGGAATGGCCCGTCAAGACATCTCGGCAATGACTAGATTGTTGCGGGATCCCGGTGAGGCAAAATGAGCTTACAGGTGCAGAAAAGAGGGTGCTTACTGATGGCGTGACTGGTGCCTTTGGGGCAGGTTGCCGCTTTCGGGGCTGACAATCATAGTGATTTCCGCTAAGTCGGTCTTTTGGGCAAGAAACTGATCGGGCGTTCGACTGGTCATGTTGAGTTTGGGCACGGTCGTGTGCCTCACCAGTAATCGGGTCACCTACCATGTCGCGCATTCCCGGATCGAATGGAGAAAAGACGCTTAAGGCCATTTATGCCGCAGCGACAGATCTCATCTATCTCAACGGATTTGAGGCGGTGTCCCTGAGACAGCTCGCTGGCGCGGTGGGCATTCAGGCCGGCTCTCTCTACAACCACATCGCCTCCAAGCAGGACCTGCTCTACAAGCTGACGCTCGAGATCATGCTCGAGCACAATGCTGCGATTGATGAGGCGCTCAGAGGGCGGGACGATCCGGCAGAGGCGCTGATGGCCTTCACACGGTCCCATATTACCTACTATGCCTCGCGCAAGAAGCAGGTCTTCATTGGCAACTTCGAACTGAGGAGCCTGACGGGCGATCATTACAAGCAGATTGTTCTGTTGCGCGACCAATATGAAAAGCGGCTGGTTTCGATCCTTGAGAAAGGCGCCGAGCAAGGCTGCTGGGCGAAGTCTGACATGCGGGTGACGGCAAAGGCGCTGATCGCGATGATGACCGGGGTGTGCATGTGGTATGACCCGAAGGGCGATTATTCCATCGATGAGCTGGTCCGGCACTATCAGGATCTTGTCATGGGTGGGGTCCGGCAGGGCTCGGTTTGAGGCAGTAGATGGCAGGGAAGCTCAATCACAAGGCTATGGGGCCTGAGGTGCCGGTTGGTGATGGTGTGCGCAGGGATCCGGTGGTGTTTCTGCATGGGTTCGGTGGCGATCTGATGGGCTGGACGAACTTCCAGATCGGCCTGTCTGCCTCCTACAACACGCTGGCCTTCGATTTGCCCGGGCATGGTGGCTCGCTCGACTATGGGGCGACTTGCAATGCGGTGGTGGCGGCAAAGGCCGTCTGGGAAGACCTCGACGCCATGGCGATCTCGAAGGTCCATCTGGTGGGGCACTCTATGGGCGGGGCGACGGCCGCGATCATGGCGCTCAAGCACCCGGAAAGAGTGATATCGATGACGTTGCTGGCGCCCGGAGGGTTCGGAGGGGACATCGATCAGGCGTTGCTGCGCAGATTTGCGAGTGCGAGGGATGTCGACACGATCCATGCGGCGCTTTCGCAATTCTTCGGGCCGGAGTTTCGCTTGCCGCGCAAAATGGCCGAACATGATTTCACCCAGCGGCAAAGGCCCGGGGCGGTGGAAGCGCTGGAAGCAACGGCGAATGCGATCCTGCACGGCGACGGGCAGAAGGTCCTTCCGCTTGAACGGATTGGTGCGCTGCCTTGTCCGATGCGGGTGATCTGGGGTGTGGATGATGCTGTCATCCCCGTCAGTCAAACCGTTGGCTTGCCCGCGATGATGGCTTTGCATGTTTTTCCCGGCGTTGGCCATATGCCTCATCTGGAAGCGGGACGCGCGGTGCTGTCCCTCATCCGCCAGACAATCCGGTCGGCCCGTTAAAGGCTTTGCAGTGAGAATAGGGGCTGGCCTCAGAGCCTTCTCGAAATTGACGATATCGTGCCGGATAAACTCCTTACCAATTGCTTAACACCTGAGCGCCGACTATAGTGCGGATGGGTTCTTTCTATTGGCCCTTGTGCGTTTGGCAGTGTTGATGCCCTTGAACGGCAAGGGAAAACGGCAGCCGATCCGACCAGATGTCGTGCCCGGTGCGGGTGGTGATCGGCAACAGAATGGTGAGCAAGCATGGATGAGCAGAAGAAAACGGAACAGGTTCGCAGCCTTGGTCGCGCCATTCGTGATGTCCGCATAGCCGATGCCGAACAGAGCAATGTGGTTGTCGAGCTGGGGGATACCGAGCGGGCGCGTCTCGAGATTCTGCATGAGGCTCTGGACGATGTTGCCAAGGAACTGCCCGAAGACATGGAGATGCTCACGTTCCAAATCGTGCCGGGGCGCAAGCCGCGGTTCTGGATCGACATCACGAGCTTTGTCGAGATGGCGCGGGACAAGCGCACTTATCGCTTTCTCAAGGATACGCGGCTCGGGCGCGTGGTGCTGATCGAAAGCCACGATGTCGAGGATGTCGCCGACAAGGTGACCCATTATCTGGCCGAGCGGATTGTCGAGCGCGAAAAGGCGATCGAGTCTGACTATCTGCTCAAGAAGATGGCTGACACTGCCGTTGACCCCTCCAAGGTGGAAGCCGCCAAGAATGCCAAGAATGCCAAGCAAGACGGTGTCGGAACGGCGTGGCTGTGGTGGTTCTTGCTCGGTATCTTTGCCGGGGCGGTGGGGCTCGTGGCCTATGCCTGGTATCTGCCGACCAAATTCTGATACTTAACCCCATCTCTAGGCATGAGGCGCATGAGGCCAGGCCCGCGCAAGGCGACTGGTCGCGAGGATGTGCGCGGTTGTTCTAGCCGTTGGGGATCGACAGATATTGCCGCTCTATTTCCCTCAGTGTTCCCGTCTCGTCAAAGCCTCGTTCGATAAGATTGCAGCGCCAGCTGCCTGGTGCGCCGTCAATGTCAAAGAGATTGTAGCGGGCTGCGGGCTTCTTGGTGCCGGTGCCCTGTGAGGCGCTCGGCACGCAGATGACGGGGACTGGCCCTTTGGGCGAGGCGGTCGACATCTTGGTGGCAAGGTGGGTGTGACCGTGAAGGATCAACTCGGCGCCGTGTTTGGCGATCACCTTGCGGAACAGTGAACCACCGACGAGGCGTTTGTACCATTGGGTGGCGTTGCGGCAGGGTGGGTGATGGATCATCACCACGCGGAAGAAATCCCGCCGGGCGCAATCTTCCAGAAGGGCTTCAAGGCGTCTGGCCTGAGCCTTGCGAAAATAGCCGGTCGCCATCAGAGGCATCGTGGCGGTCGCCGAACTGACACCGATGAGCGCGATGTTGTCACGGATGCGCAGGTAGGGGTAAGCAGGGGACCAATCCCGCTCGTCGTGTTGATCCCCGCGCATGAAAGGAGCCCAGGATTTCTCGGCGCTCATGCGGGCGCGCGGCACATAGGCATCATGATTGCCGGGGATGGCAGAGACGTCCTCAGGGGTGCCGAGCGTTTCGAGCCATTTGCGGGCATTGGTGATCTCGGCCGGCAGCGCAAGGTTGACGAGGTCTCCGGTCACAGCAAGATGATCGGGTGCCTGCGTTTGCATGTCATCGATGAGGGCGTCCAACGTGCTGTTGGTCAGCACACCTTTCCTGTTCCGGCGCCAGTTGATGTAGCCGAAGATCCGTTTGCTCGCCAACTGGGCAAGCGTCGGGGAGGGAAGGGGACCGAGGTGTGGATCCGAGATATGTGCCAAGCGAAACATAGCCTTGGCGATAGTCGCTTTTTGCCTTTGCGTCCAGAGCAGAATGGATTTTGTCTGAGCAATCCCGACATATTTGCAAAGAAAAAGCGGTGGCAGACTGGGAAGGTCTGTCACCGCTCTTATCTGGTTCCAGTGCTCCGACGCTGTGGGCCGGTGTCTGGATGCTTATCCAATCGGGTTGATCAGGGTGTTGACAACACGACGGTCGGACATGTTGACTGCAGGGCGCCAATGAAAGCGAGCAGTCTTTTTGCTTTTCTTCAGGAACTTCATGATGGGCCTCTTCATGTGTTCAGATTTTAATCACAAGGTGCTGAATTATTCAGCAATTGGCCCCAATGTGCTCCGAAAGCATTTCAAAACCAATGATAAATGGCAAAAATACTAACATACCTGCTATGCGATTAATGCATAGGTGAAAACATGAACATATTCAAGTTATTATCGATATTTAAAATATCATTTCGTGCCCCGAGGTGGTTGATAAGTCTGTCTCTGGTTTTTCAGTGCGGATTCCGCGGTGTTTCGGTCGGAACGCGCGTCCTTATCCTGAATGACCAAAATGCCGTTTTTTTAGTCAAGCACAGTTATTTGGCAGGCTGGTATTTGCCCGGCGGCGGCGTCGAACGTGGGGAGCTGCCACTCGTTGCGGCCAAGAGGGAAATGCAGGAGGAGGCGGGGATCATCGCGCTGTCCGAGCCAGAGTTATGGGGGCTTTTCCTCAATGACAAGTTCGTCATCCCGGACTATATCGCCTGTTACATCGTGCGGGACTGGCGATGGGACAATGAGGAGGGTCTGCCCACGGTCTTTCCATCGGCTGACGGTGAAATCATCGAAGGTCGGTTCTTCCCGCTTGATGCCCTGCCCGAGGATATCACGCGCGCCACGCGGACACGCCTTGAAGAATGGCGACAGGGCAGAGGTCCCGCTCCCTATTGGTAATTGATCGTCTGAAGCCGCTTGAGAGCTTTTGTGTGATTAAATTCTTCTCAAGGGTAATTTATCAGCACAATGTGCTGTAAAAATTCTGATTATATCATTTAATCTCATATAGACAGGTCTTGGCCAGTATGTTAGTGGGGGAGAAATTTTCGATATGACGATCAACCGGACGGACGGAAAACCATGCGACGACGTTAGGGAATGAGGATGATGTGGCCGTATCATCAGCCTTTCCCCCGAATTGGATGCGGCAATCACATCACTCTATCAGTTGCCATTCGCCATGAATGGCCCCTTGCTTGAAAGTTGCGCTATGTATCTTGAAGGCGTCACCACTCAAAGTGGACAAACTGGACAGACTTCCATGTGCCAGCCAGACTTCAATCTGGAGCGTGAATTGCCGCTCCATAACGATGCCATCGAACAATTGCATCGTGATGCGTTCGGTCCGGGCCGGTTTGCCCGTACGGCTTTTCGTGTGCGCGAATCTGTCGATCCGGAACCATCTCTCAGCTACGTTGCTGTCTGTGCGGGGCACCTCGCAGGATCGGTGCGGCTGTCGCCGATCACGATCGGCAAATGCCGTGCGCTGCTGCTTGGGCCGCTCGCTGTCCATCCCCGGTTCAAGAATCAGGGCGCGGGCCGCCTGCTGATGGTCAAGGCCATCGAAGAGGCACGGAAGCTTGATTATTGCTCGATCCTGCTGGTCGGCGACTATGATTATTATTCCCGGTTCGGTTTCGAACGTGTGCCCCATGGCGTCATCGCGATGCCCGGACCAGTAGACCCGCTGCGCCTTTTGCTGCTGCCGCTCAATGATGAGAAAGTGGCCGAATGCAAGGGGCTGGTGAAGCCCGGCGTCTAGGCGGACTTTTTCGCTACAAATGGCTCCGAAGCGCCCTCTTTGCTTCGGGGCTGTCCCACCCTATAGTCATCCCGGATTCGTGAGCGGCCCCGATGGCCTGCATCAAGACGTAAAAGTGTGATGACCAATAAAGACAACACTCAGCAATCTGACGCCCAGTCCGGATCGGATGGAGCGCTCAAGGGCATGCCCGCAAGCCTGTCTGCGCTCATTTCTCGGGCGCAGGACAGTCAGTCCCGCCCTCCTGTCGAACGCTGGCACCCGGACTATTGCGGGGCGCTCGATATGCGCATCTCGCCGGATGGCAGTTGGCACTATATGGGCTCGCCCATCGGGCGCGAGGCTCTGGTGCGCCTCTTCGCCTCAGTTCTGCGCAAGGATGAGGATGGCGAGACTTATCTCGTCACACCGGTCGAGAAGATCAGGATTACGGTCGAGGACGCACCGTTTCAGGCCGTCGAAATGGCCGTGGTTGAGGATAGTGGTACTGCCCACTTAACCTTCCGCACCAATGTCGGCGACGTGGTCTCCGTCGACGCCGACCATCCGCTCCGCTTCGCGGTTGAGCCGGAAACCGGCGGCTTCAAGGCCTATGTGCTGGTCAGAGGGCGGCTTGAGGCTCGCCTGACACGGGCGCTGATGTTCGATCTTGTGTCCCACGCCAATGAGGGGGAGGGCGAGCATCGCGGCTCCTTCGGCGTGGCAAGTGGCGGGCAGTTCTTTGCAATCTGTTCGATGGCCGAGGTGGAGCAGTTCGGAGCCCTTTCATGAATGAATTTTCTGCTGAAAGCTTTCGCAGCCGCGTTGAGACCGCGCTTCAGCGCGATGGCGAACTTGGTGAAGGCGAGGCTGCCATCGGAGCGCCGATCAAGGATCTTGCCTGGCACGAGGGGGAGGTGGTTGATCTCAAGGATGCAGCCGTTCTCATCCCGGTTGTTGATCGCGGTCCCGATGTGGAAGCGACGGTCATCCTGACCAAACGGACCCATCATCTTCCGTCTCATGCAGGTCAGATTGCCTTTCCGGGTGGAAAGCTCGATGAGGGCGATGCCTCGGCCCGGGCGGCTGCACTCAGGGAGGCGGAGGAAGAGATCGGTCTTGATCGCACCTTCGTGCGCGTTTTCGGTCAGATGCGGCCCTATATCTCTTCGACTGGATACCGCATCTTCCCGCAGCTTTCGATGGTCACTCCCGGCTTTCAGCTTGAGGCCAACCCCGAAGAGGTTGCCGAGATTTTCGAAGTGCCGCTGGGATTTTTGATGAACCCGGACAATCATCGTCATGAAAGCGCGGAATGGCGAGGAAAATTACGGCAATATATCGCAATGCCCTATCACGATTATTATATTTGGGGTGTTACCGCCGGTATTTTGCGCAATCTCTATGAAACGGTCTATCGTTCATGATCAGGGTCCTCGTTACACAAGTCATTCTCTTCCTGCTGCCCTTCCTCATGTATGCGGGATATTTGTTTCTGACCAAGAAGATGAACCGGCAGGCCTTCATCGACGCGCCGCGCTATTGGCTGATCATGGCAGGGATTCTTTTCTCGCTCGTCGGTTTTGTCATCCTGTCGCAGATCGACAACAATCCGGTCAACGGGGTCTATATCCCGACGCATTATGATGAGAATGGCGTGCTCGTTCCCGGCCAGATCAAGGGTGCCGAATGAGCGGAGACAAGCGGCTGGCCTTTGTCGGAGATGATCCGGCCTTCGACTGGTTGAAGCTGCCGCAGGTGCAGGCGCTGTTTAAGCTGCTCAATCGGGATGGCGAGGAAGTTCGCATTGTTGGCGGTGCCGTCAGGAATTCCCTGCTTGGCATGGTGGTGAAGGATTTTGACTGCGCCGCAACAGCCGAGCCGAGCCTCGTCATGCATTGGGCGCATGATGCGGATGTCCGGGTGCTGCCGACGGGCCTTGATCATGGCACTGTGACACTGCTGATCGACGATATGGCCTTTGAGGTTACGACCCTGCGCACCGATGTTGAGACCGATGGCCGTCATGCGCAGGTCGCCTTCGGGCGAGACTGGAGTGTCGACGCGCATCGGCGTGATTTCACGATGAATGCGGTCTATCTGGATAAGGACGGGTGTCTTCATGATCCCACAGGATGCGGCATCGAGGATGCGCGCTTGCGTGTGGTCCGCTTCATTGGAAATGCGGATAGGCGCATCGCCGAGGACTATCTCAGGATCCTGCGCTTCTTCCGCTTTTATGCGCAATATGGTGAGAATTTCCGCCGCGAGGATTATCGCGCCTGCATCGCTGCGCAAAAATCGCTTTCGACCCTGTCTGCTGAGCGGGTTGGCGTGGAAATGGTCAAGCTCGTTCAGGGGCCCTTTGCGATGGCTGCTCTTCACGCGATGCATGTGGGCGGGATGCTTGGTGACGTGCTCGGCTCTGTGCCGCGTTTGTCACGGTTTTCAGGTCTTCTGAGACTTGCGTCTTCCTTGCGGCTGAAGCCCGACCTGTCGCTGTTGCTGACGGCTCTTTGTGTTGAGGTCGAGGAGGATGCGCAGCGTGTTGCGAAGACTTTGAGGCTGCCCAACCGGATCCGGGACATCATGGTTCGTCTGGTGCGGGGCTATCGAAGCGTCAATGATCCGTCCGAGGCAGCCATTCAGACGCTTGCCTATCTGCATGGCAAAGAGGTCGCAACGAGCATGATCATGCTGGCGATCGTTGACCGGCGGCTTGATCCTGATTTGACCGAGCTTTCGATGGAATTGCACGGGCTGGAGCTCTGGTCTGTACCGGATTTTCCCATCAGCGGGCGCGATCTGCTCGATCACGGCATGGCACCGGGGCCGGAAGTTGGCTCCTGTCTGTCACGACTCGAAGCTCGCTGGGTGAAGAGCGGTTTTGCCCTCACGCGATCCGAGCTGTTGTCGGCCAAGTTGATGAAATGCCTTTGAGTTGTCTTGACCCTTCTAAGGCCATTTGACGACGGGGGGCATCGAGGACAGGATCGAATCGACATTGCCGCCCGTCTTCAGCCCGAAGATTGTTCCCCTGTCATGGAGCAAATTGAACTCCACATAGCGTCCACGCCGGATCAGCTGTTCCTCGCGCTCGGCCTCTGACCATGGAGTTTCCATGTTGCGGCGAACAAGCTCGGGGTAGATATCGAGGAAGGCGAGGCCGACGTCCTTGGTGAAGGCGAAGTCCGCATCCCAATTGCCGCTGTTGTGACGATCATAGAAAATGCCGCCGATGCCGCGCGGCTCCTGCCTATGGGGGAGATAGAAATAGCGGTCGCACCATGCCTTGTAGGCGTCGTAGTCGGCGACTTCATGGGCGTCACAGGCCTTTTTCATCGCGGCGTGAAAGGCTACGCTGTCCGGGTCTTCTTGCGTGCGCCGGTTGTCGAGAACCGGTGTCAGATCGGCGCCACCACCAAACCACTGCCGCGTCGTGACGATCATCCGGGTGTTCATGTGCACCGCCGGGACATGGGGATTGTGCAGATGGGCGATGAGCGAGATGCCTGCAGCCCAGAAGTGCGGATCCTTTGATGCGCCGGGGATCTGATCGCGGAACTGGGGGGCAAATTCCCCGTGCACCGTGGAGACATGGACACCGACCTTTTCGAATACCCGCCCCTTCATGATCGACATGATGCCGCCGCCTCCCTTGGCGCCTGAATGGTCCGTGCGCTCCCATGGCGTGCGTTCGAACCGACCGGCGGGTAACGGGTTGTTTGGGTTGACGATGTCGTCTTCAATCGCTTCGAAGGCTTCGCAGATCCGGTCGCGCAAGCTGGCGAACCAGTCGGCTGCCAAGGCCTTCTTGTCCTCGATGTTATCCGGCAGGTCTTCGGGAAGGGTCGCGTTGATGGTCTCGGTCATGTGGGAATGGCCCTCAATTGCCGCATGGCTTCGGTGGTGATCATGGCGGTGGAAATGGCGAGATTGAGAGAGCGCTCGCCTGATTTCATCGGAATGGTGATCCGCTCGTCGGCGCTTGCATGGACATCCTCCGGAGCGCCAACCGATTCCCGCCCGAACAGCAGGATGTCGCCTGAGCGATAATCGATGTCATAGAAGGAGCGTTCGGCCTTGGTCGTGGCCAGCAGCAGTCGATTGCCGTTTTGACGAGCATGGTCGAGGAAATGCTGCCATGACAGATGCTTGGTGAAGCTTGCCCGTTCCAGATAGTCCATTCCCGCCCGGCGCAGGGTGCGGTCATTGAGGGCGAAGCCACAGGGCTCAATGATGTGGACGTGCAGATCCAGACAGGCCGCCATCCTGAGGATAGTGCCGGTATTCTGGGGGATGTCCGGTTGATAGAGGGCAAGGCTTAGCTCGGTCATGGGCGAAGCTTTGGCCCAATCGGGCGCGTAACGCAATGGCCTTTTCGTTAAATCCCTGTCACAACGGCTCCATTGCGGGGCTGCACTCCCCGGTTCGATCATGAACAGGTCAGTCACGTTGTCCTTTGCGTGGGATATATGTCACAGGCTACCCGATTTCGGTCTGCTCCTGACGTTTGTTCCCCTTTTGCGCTCGCCAGTAAAATCGCCTGTGATATGGTGCCGCCCTGTCTTGCCACTGAAGCGGGCTCTCTGTCGCTGCGTCGTCCGCCTGTTTCAAACCAATCCAATAACCCCATCCGTCTTTCCGTCCGATTGTCCTGTCAGGAGCCCGGCGATGTTTTCCTTTTTTGAAAAGCTCGTTGACCCGTTCGCAAACTATGATCTTGCCCAGCCGCCGAAAAGCTTCTGGGGCTTTTGCTGGTATTACACCCGCCCCGTCGCGCCCTATATGTTGGTCGTGTCGATCCTGAGTGCCATGGTCGCGCTGATCGAGGTGACAATCTATGGCTTCGTTGGCGATCTGGTGAACTGGTTCTCCGCTGCGGACAAAGTGACCTTCTTTGAGGAGCATGGTGGCGAACTGCTCTGGATGGGGATTCTGGTGCTTGTTGTCATGCCGGTGATCGAGACGGTCTGGCAATTCATCTTCCACCAGACCATCATGGGGAACTATCCCATGTCGATCCGGTGGCGGGTGCATCGCTATCTGTTACGCCAGTCGATGACCTTCTATCAGGATGAGTTTGCCGGTCGGGTGGCCCAGAAGCTGATGCAGACGGCCTTGGCCGTGCGCGAGGTGATCACGCGTCTCGCCGACGTGCTGGTGTTCGTGCTCGTCTATTTCATTTCCGCGCTCTACATGATCGGTCAGACGCGATGGCAAATGGCCTTGCCACTGTTCATCTGGATCGTCTGCTACGTGGGCGTGATGGTGTTTTTCGTGCCGCGCCTGCGCAAGATCTCTAAGATTCAGGCCAATGCCCGTTCGGACATGATGGGCAAGGTGGTGGACGCTTATTCCAACATTTCGGTGGTCAAGCTGTTCTCTCATGCGTCGCGTGAGGACGCCTATGCCAAGGAGTCGATGGTCGGCTTCATGGCGGCGGTGCATCGCCAGATGCGTCTGGTGACGGTGCTCGAGATTGCGCTCAAGTCGATCAATCAGTTGCTGCTGGTGGGCACGGTCGTTGTGGCGATCTATTTCTGGTATCAGGGTGCGGTGACGCCGGGCGATGTGGCGATTGCAACGGGTCTTGTCATGCGTCTCAGAGGCATGTCCGAATGGATCCTCTGGGAAGTGGGCGGTGTGTTCGAGAATATCGGTACGGTACAGGATGGTATCGGCACGATTTCGCAGCCACGTGTCGTGCTCGACAAGCCGAATGCCGTGCCACTCGTGGTCACCAAGGGTGGCATCGAGTTTGACAAGGCGAGCTTTGACTATGGCAAAGATGAGCCAGTGGTCGATTGTCTCGATCTGACGATCCGTCCGGGCGAGAAGATCGGTCTTGTTGGGCGTTCCGGTGCCGGTAAGTCGACAATGATCAACCTTTTGCTGCGCTTCTATGATCTCAATTCGGGCGACATTCGTGTCGACGGGCAGAGCGTTGCCGATGTGCAGCAGGACAGCCTTCGGGCACAGATTGGTGTGGTCACGCAGGATACGTCGTTGCTGCACCGGACGGTGCTCGAGAATATCGTCTATGGCAAGGAAGGGGCGAGCGAGGAAGAAGCCATTGAGGCCGCCCGCAAGGCGCAGGCGCTCGACTTCATCAATGGTCTTGTCGACACCGAAGGCAATGTGGGCATGCAGGCGCAGGTCGGCGAACGCGGTGTCAAGCTGTCCGGTGGCCAGCGTCAGCGCATCGCGATTGCTCGGGTGCTTCTGAAGAATGCGCCGATCCTTGTGCTTGACGAGGCGACCTCGGCGCTCGATTCGGAAGTCGAGGCGGCCATTCAGGACAGCCTCAACGTGCTGATGGAAGGCAAGACCGTGCTGGCGATTGCTCACCGTCTGTCGACCATCGCCTCAATGGATCGCCTGATCGTCATGGATGCGGGACGGATCGTCGAGATGGGCAACCACGAGGAATTGCTTGCGGCAGGCGGGATCTATTCCTCGCTCTGGAGCCGGCAGTCGGGCGGCTTCATCGCCTGATTGGGAGGTGGTGCCGATGGCGGGGCGCTTTGAACTAATTTATAATCGTTCAAATTGTCGCGGCATTTCTTGTCATATTTGACGGCATTTTCGCGTCCGGAACTCTCCATGTCAGTGAAATCTGAGGCATTTTGTCCCAAATTCAAGGGGTATAAGACGAATTTGTCATGCATATTTCGCTTCAAAAGGCCGTTGACGCCTCTCGCACACTGGACAAGCCCCACGATCAATGCAAAAAGAAATGCGCTGCGGCTGTGTTGAGTGCAGGCCGCAGGTGAATTGGCTCGCCTGCCGTCAGGGGACTGGACTGACCCTCACAGGATCATTTTTTGTCAGGAGCAGACGGGCTTGGAGTTGGACACTGGTTAGAAGAGGACCTAGCCTTGGCTACCAGCGATAAGGCAGAACACACTCGCCGCGATTTTCTTTATATCGCGACCGGAGCGTTTGGGGCCGTTGGCGCAGCTGCGCTTGCTTGGCCGTTTATTGACCAGATGAATCCCGATGCTACCGCACTGGCTCTGGCGTCTACCGAAGTAGACCTTTCTTCGCTCGAAGAAGGACAGAGCATGACCGTCAAATGGCGCGGTAAACCGATTTTCATCCGGTATCGTACACAGACAGAAATCGATGAAGCGAGAGCCGTCGACGTGGCAACGTTGCGCGATCCGCAAACCGATGAAGAGCGCACGAAACCTGGCAAGGAACAGTGGCTGATCATGATCGGTATCTGCACCCATCTTGGTTGTGTGCCGCTCGGCGAGCAGGGTGACTATGATGGCTGGTTCTGTCCATGTCATGGGTCGCACTATGATAGTGCTGGTCGTATTCGTCAGGGCCCGGCCCCGCTCAATCTGGAGCTGCCGCCCTACGAATTCCTGTCCGATACTCTGATCAAAATCGGATAACGTCCGGCAAATGTCTTAAGGAGACCAGTCATGAGCGGACATTCGACTTTCGAGCCGCAGAACGGGTTTGTAAAATGGATGGAGCGTCGGCTGCCGGTTATCAGCCTGACCTACAATTCATTTGTTGCCTATCCTGTTCCGAAAAACCTCAATTACTATTGGACCTTCGGTGGCATTCTGGCGATCTGCCTTGTTGCGCAGATCATCACCGGCATCGTGCTGGTCATGCATTACACGCCGCACACTTCCATGGCCTTTGATTCCGTCGAGCACATCATGCGCGACGTGAACTGGGGCTGGTTGATGCGCTACATGCATGCCAACGGGGCCTCGATGTTCTTCATCGCCGTCTATATCCATATCTTCCGTGGCCTCTACTACGGTTCCTACAAGGAGCCTCGCGAAGTGGTCTGGATTCTGGGTGTCGTAATCTTCCTTCTGATGATGGCAACCGGCTTCATGGGCTACGTTCTGCCCTGGGGTCAGATGTCCTTCTGGGGTGCAACGGTTATCACCAACCTCTTCTCAGCCTTCCCGATCGTGGGTGACCCGATCGTGCAGTTGCTGTGGGGTGGCTTCTCGGTCGACAACCCGACGCTCAACCGCTTCTTCTCGTTGCACTATCTGCTGCCGTTCATGCTGGCAGCGGTGGTTGGTCTGCATATCTGGGCCTTCCATGAAGTTGGCAACAACAACCCGACCGGCATTGAGCCGAAGGACAGCCAGGATACGGTTCCGTTCACGCCGTACTACACGGTCAAGGATCTGTTCGCGATCGTTATGTTCTTCATCTTCTTTGCATGGATGATGTTCCTCGTGCCCAACTTCATGGGTCACCCGGATAACTATATCCCGGCGGATTCGCTCGTCACGCCTCCGCACATCGTGCCTGAATGGTACTTCCTGCCGTTCTACGCGATCCTGCGCGCCATTCCCGACAAGCTCGGCGGCGTTCTGGCGATGTTCGGTGCCATTGCCGTGCTCTTCGTGCTGCCGTGGCTCGATACCTCCAAGGTTCGGTCCATGACCTACCGCCCGCTGGGCAAGGTCTTCTTCTGGGCCTTTGCCATCTGCTGTGTCGGGCTTGGCTACCTCGGTGGCAAGCCGGCAGAGGGTGGATATGTCATCGCGAGCCAGATCCTGACGGTCTACTACTTCGCCTACTTCCTCGTCGTCCTGCCGCTTCTGGGCAAGATCGAGAAGCCGAAGCCGTTGCCTGCATCGATCAACGAGGCCGTGCTGGCCAAACATGGCAAGTCTGCTCCTGCAGACGCCAAAGCCTAACGAGCGAGGAAAGGGAAACCGATGATTACGTTGACCAAAAACTCGGTTCGCGCGCTCGTTGCAGCTTGTGCTCTGGCGGTGGGTTCCGCCGGTGTCCTCGCTGCAGAGGGTGGCCACCATTATACCAAGCAGGACTGGACCTTCTCGGGGCCGTTCGGCAAGTTCGACAAGGCGCAGCTTCAGCGCGGCTTCCACATCTACAAGGAAGTCTGCTCCAGCTGCCATTCGCTGAAATACATCGCCTTCCGTAACCTTGGCGATGAAGGCGGACCGGGCTTCTCCGAGGAGCAGATCAAGGCTCTGGCCGAGGAATATGAAGTTCAGGACGGACCGGATGCGGATGGCGAAATGTTCATGCGCCCCGGCAAGCCATTCGACCATCTGCCGAAACCGTTCCCCAACGATGAAGCTGCCAAGGCTGCCAACGGTGGGGCTCTGCCGCCCGATCTCAGCCTAATGGCGAAGGCTCGCGCTGGCGACATCGGACCGAACACGGGCATCACCCTGTTCAACGATCTGATCCGCCTTGTCTGGCATCCGCTGACGACCTATCAGGAATATGGGCCGGACTATATCTACGCGCTTCTGACCGGGTATGAAGAAACCCCGGCCGAACTGGAAGATGAGATCGGCGCGCTCAACTACAACCCTGCCTTCATCGGTGGCAACAAGCTGGCCATGGCGCCGCCGCTGTCCGATGAACTGGTTGAGTATACTGATGGCACGCCGATGACCACCGAGCAGTATGCCAAGGACATCACGGCCTTCCTGATGTGGACCGCCGAGCCGAAGCTGGAAGAGCGCAAGCGCATTGGTATCAACGCTCTGATCTTCCTTGTGGTCTTTGCCGGTCTGATGTTCTTCACCAAGCGCAAGCTGTGGTCGAATGTGGATCACTGATCTCTGATCAAGACACTGAAAAGGGGCTCATCGCAGCCCCTTTTTTATTGCCTAAATCTCATGCTGGCATCCCCCGGCCTTCCGGCCTAAGGTGGCAGGTGAGCGAGTCTGATCGACGCACATGACAGTCGTGATCAGGGCGGAAGACAAGAATTTGAATGCAACAGGCACTTTCGGGGGCGAAGAGATGGTGAAGGCGGTTTTGGGGATCATTGGTGGATCGGGACTCTATGATCTGCCCGGGTTTGAGGACAGCGAATGGGTGTCGATCAAAAGCCCGTGGGGGACACCATCCGATGATCTGCGGATCGGGGAGCTGAATGGCCGCAAGGTCGTGTTTCTGCCCCGTCATGGCCGCGGCCATGTCTATGCGCCGTCGGACATCAACTATCGCGCCAACATTGATGTGATGAAGCGGGCAGGGGTGACGGATCTCGTCTCCATCTCGGCTTGTGGCTCGCTGAAGGAAGCCTATGCTCCAGGCAGCTTCGTGTTGGTGGATCAGTTCATTGACCGCACCTTCGCACGGGCCAAGAGCTTCTTCTCTCGCGGGTGCGTTGCCCATGTCTCGCTGGCCCACCCGGTGAGCCCGGCCCTGATGGAGATGGTTGCCGATGCCGCGACACAGGAACAGCTTACCTTCTATAAGGGCGGCACCTATCTCGCCATGGAAGGTCCGCAATTCTCGTCCCTCGCCGAGAGCGAGCTTTATCGCAGCTGGGGATGTGATGTCATCGGGATGACCAACATGCCCGAAGCCAAGCTGGCGCGGGAGGCGGAGATCTGCTACTCGACGGTTGCCATGGTCACAGACTATGACTGCTGGCACCCGGATCACGGCAGTGTCGACATTCAGGATATCATCCGTGTGCTCAAGGAGAATACGGACAAGGCGCAGCGTCTTGTCTCGCGCATTGCCCAGATCCTGCCCGAGGAGCATGTTGCCTGCCCGATCGGGTCTGACCGGGCACTCGATTTTGCCATTATGACGGCTCCGGACAAACGGGATCCGGAGCTTGTCGCCCGTCTTGATGCCGTTGCCGGCCGCGTTCTGTAAAGGAGTTCTGTCATGGACAGCCAAGCCCTTGATCTCAAAAGCCTGATCCGTTCCATTCCGGACTATCCCAAGGCAGGGATCATCTTTCGTGACATTACCAGTCTGATTGCCCATGGTCAGGGCTTTCGTCAATCGGTGCGTGAGCTGGCAGAACCGTTCGAGGCGATGGGGATTTCCAAGGTTGCCGGGATCGAGGCGCGTGGCTTCATCTTTGGCGGCGCGATTGCCGATCTGCTCGGCGTCGGTTTTGTGCCCATCCGCAAGCAGGGCAAGCTGCCCGGCGAGGTGGTCGGGCAGGATTATGCGCTCGAATATGGCACCGACCGGATCGAGCTGCATGCGGACGCGATCCAACCGGGTGAGAAGGTTCTCCTCATCGATGACCTCATCGCCACGGGTGGCACCGCCGTTGCTGCCATCGATCTGCTCGAGCGGGTCGGCGGGGACATCGTGGCCTCTGCCTTCGTGATCGATTTGCCTGATCTTGGCGGGGCAGCACTGCTGCGCGAGAAGGGCGTGAAGGTTCATTGCCTTATGGCCTTCGAAGGGCTCTAGGACCTCGCAGGGAATAACCGCTTCTCAACCAGCCTTTGGCTGCCAGTCCTGTGCTCATTCACCGCAGGGAATGGGGCTCATTTTCACGGTGAAGTGAACCAAGGTTTTGTATCTCCCCGGATCAAGCGGGAGTAATCTTGGTGCGGCACAACGGGCGGTGAGACGCTCAGAATGGGGAGACAAATATGACAATCAATGTTGGCAGTCTTGATCGCGTGTTGCGCATCATTGTGGGTGTTGCGCTGCTCGCAATGGTGTTCATCGGGCCTCAGACCATGTGGGGGCTGATTGGTATTGTGCCGTTGGCCACAGGGCTGTTTCGTTTCTGCCCGCTCTATACAATCCTCGGGCTGAACACCTGCAGCACCGGCAAGTGAAGTGCCTGCCGTGAAGATAAAAGACCCGCCAATTCTGTTGAAAAATTATGTGTTGCAGCGCAAAATGAAGGGTGGTTTTGGGAGGCTCGACGCTCCCTCATGCTGGTGTTGGGAGCAGCTTTGCCATCTTGCGCAGGTTCTGCGCTGTGGCTGCCAGTGTGAACTCGTCTTTTGCTCCATTTGGTCCTCGAAGACGCAGTCTATTCAGCCCCATGATCTTCTTCATGTGAGCGAACAGCATCTCAACTTTTCGCCTGGCGTGCCTAGAGGCAATATAGGCATCGGTATCTGCCAGATCTCGGGCGAAGTCTCGCGCTCCTTCATGGATCGATCTGGTGATGTGTCGGGTGGCAGTATTGGGGCAGCATCTGAACTTCAACTCACAGTTATGGCAGTCCGCCTTCGCAGCACGATATCGGATGTTTTCATCATCCTTCACCTTAGGTCGGATTGTCTGGAATTGACGGCGATTGGGCAGCAGTTCTTTGCCATCAGGGCAAATGTATCGGTCATTCTCGTAGTCGAATTTGAAGTCGGTCCTCGAGAATGTCTGGTCGAGCCGTTGCGATCTGTCGAGGACAGGAACATGTGGCTCGATACCTTTTTCATGAACTAGCCAAGCAAGTGTCTCGGCATTGCCATAAGCGCCATCACCGACGAAGCGCTCAGGATAAATTCCGAACTTCTCCTCAACACGATCAACCATATCCAGTGCGGCATTGACTTCCGCCTGCCGGATTGGCGCTGTTGTTTCAACGTCAACAATCACGGCATTATCCAAGTCCACTAGATAGTTAGTGGAATAGGCAAAGATCGAATAGGCCTTCTTTGCTCCAGTAAAGCGTGCTGCCGGATCAACCGGCGATAGCACCTTTGGCTTCACTGTGGTTGCTGCGCCGAAAGCGGCATCATCAAGGGTCTCGAAGTATTCTTCTGTCGCCCGCGTGATCCGTTCTGGCGTCCAATCTGATGCTTCAACTTTGTTCAGCCGCTTTGCATCAGCTTGCACGATAGAAGCATCAACACCCAAAGCCTCCCCACCGACAAGCCCCTCTGCGATGCAGCGGGCCAACACCAGTTCGAAGAGGTGACGGAAAAGATCGCTATCCCGGAAACGGCCATGTCTGTTCTTGGAAAATGTCGAATGGTCAGGAACAGGGTCATCCAAGTCCAAACGGCAAAACCATCTATAGGCCAGGTTCAGGTGAACCTCCTCACAGATGCGCCGTTCAGAGCGAATGCCCATAATGTAGCCGACCAACAACATCCGGATCATCAGTTCTGGATCAATCGAAGGACGACCCTGGCTGCTGTAATAGGGAGCAAGGAAAGATCTGACTTCACTCAGATCGAGAAAGTGGTCGACCTTCCTCAACAAGTGATCAGCAGGAACGTGATCTTCAATCGAAAATTCATAAAAGAGTGCTGCCTGCGCAACTTGCCTTGGCCCCAACATTCGCAAATCCCCCCTTTTTCCTAAAAGGATTGAATCAGGACCAAGCGATTACTTCAAGAGCGACTTTTTCAACACCATTCGCCGCGTGATGTCTTTCGCGCTGGCGGGTTTTGTTTTCGTGAGGAGCCGTCCTTCTGTCGCTAGGACTGCATCAGCTTTTTCAGGAATGCCTCGGTGTTGCTCTGAAGGCTGGTGGAGGACTGACTGAGCTTGGTCGAGTGATCGACAATGAGATGGCAGGCCTCCGTGTTGGCCTTTGTGGTCTCGCTCATGCTGCCCAGATTCTGCTGCAACTGACTGGTGCCTTCTGCCACCGCTTCGTTGCGGTGGGTCAGGCGCTGCATGGCCTCGGTTTGCTGCATCATGGAGTCGGAAACGGCCTTCATGTTGTCGCCAGCGGCGGTGATCAAGCCCGACAGAGTGTCCATATCGGCGACCGAAGTCTGGACGAGTTCGTTGATCTGGGAGATCTGGGCGGTGACCGACACAGCCGTTTTCTGGCTCTGGTCGGCCAGAGCCTTGACTTCCGAGGCGACGACTGCAAAGCCCTTGCCTGCTTCTCCGGCCCGTGCCGCCTCGATGGTGGCATTGAGGGCGAGGAGGTTGGTTTGCTGGGCGATGTCCTCGATCATCTTGATCAGGCTGTTGATCCGGTGTGCTGATGCGTTCAGCATGTCGATGTTGGATTTTGCGCGGTCAGCCCGCTCGCAGCTTAAGGTGATTGATTCAACTCCCGAGGCGATGTTTTCACCGATCTCGCCCATCGTATTCTCAAGCTGTGTGGAGTTGGCGGCGATTGCTTCGAGGTTGTCGACATATTGTGCGAGTGAGCCGTTGATTTCCATGTGCAGCGTCTCGGAGTGGTCGTTGGCCCGCTCGATCTGGGAGAGGAGATCCTTGCTGGAATGGGCGACGTCCTGTGAAATCTGCTTGATGTCGGTGATTGCTGTATGGACCTGCCTTTTGAAATGGTCGGAGAGCTGTTGGCGCTCTTCGAGATTTTTCTCCTTGAGCAAACTGATGAACAGGTTGAAGGCAATGCCGATGTCCGCGAAACAGCATTCCACGACTGTCGCGACATCTGCCCTGCGATGACGCCCTTTTGCTGCGACCGTGCTGAACACTTGCACAATTTCCTGATAGCCCATGACATAGACCGACGGAGAAACGCCCATAGAGATCAGTGAGCGGACGGTTTCGGTCGTGATCTGCAGATAGTCCTGATCGAAGCCCCGTTCAAACAGGGCCTTGAAGCGGCGGCTGTCGGCCTGGATGACCTGTTCGACAAGATCGGCGGGAAAGTTGGTTCTCTTGCAGGCTCTCGTTACCCCTTCGCGTACATGCGGTTCAAGCAGCGGCCACAATTTCCGCGCGCGTGCCTTGGTCTCCATGGAGATTGATTGGGTAAGTTCGGACAGCTCATTGCCGATCATGAAAGCCTCACTGGAATCGGGGATTGTTTGGCGTCATGATTGAGGGGTGCGATTAAGGAAAAATGAATCTGAAAAGCAATTAAAACGGATTTCCCTTATTTTTCTGCGTAGTAATACCCTCAATGCGTGTGGAATTCGTTATGT
Organism: uncultured Cohaesibacter sp.; assembly: GCF_963662805.1. NCBI lineage: Bacteria > Pseudomonadati > Pseudomonadota > Alphaproteobacteria > Hyphomicrobiales > Cohaesibacteraceae > Cohaesibacter > uncultured Cohaesibacter sp. The sequence goes on along the minus strand of NZ_OY759859.1, from coordinate 35,496 downwards.
ACGTTTATGCTGAGTTAAGGTCAAATATAAGCAAAAATAGAAGCTGCGGTTTTAGGGTGCTGTGACTTGAATTTGCTTTGCACACTGCTTCAGTGTCGGGGATTTTGCACGATATCCGAGTATATCCCTGTGGTCTTGTCTTGAAGACCTTGGATCTGGTCTTCGCGATTCCATAGCCACGTGCTGCAAGGTCGGGCATATTTTGTAAGTGACGTTTTTACGATGGGGTCTCAAGGCTCCTGTCTATTGTAGATGACCGGCATCCGGCCTTTCCATGTCTGCCAGAGAGCGCCGTCGCTGATCAGGCGCGCCATCAAATGTGCGACATTGATACGGCTCGTTGTGCCCGGATCGAAGATCGGACTTCGGATTGGGGAGGCGTGGAGATCGTAAGGGCTGGCTTGCTCGTGATCCACCAACCCGTCGGGCCGGACGGCGACCCATTGTACGAATGGGTCCTGCTGGCCGATCCGGACGCGGAGATGATCGGCTGCCTGTTCGTTGTCGACATGGGGCGGTAGCAACAGACGCAAGAGGCCGATGATGATCCTCTGCGCGAGGGAGACCGGCTCATCGAGGTCGCGGTTCCGGTTGCCGGTTGTGTTCATGAGGACGAATTTCACCGGTTCAGCAGGAGCGGTACTTCTGATTGCTTCGCACAGGCGGGCCGTTGCGTCCGTGACCAGTCGACGCGGGTGGCCGAACAGGCCCTTGAAGCTCAGATTGTGTCCAAGACAGGACGCGACGGCGGTGCATCCCGCGACCAGCTGTTGCAGTTCCATGTCATCAAGGTCGAGTATGCTCGCTTCTATGATGCTGAGGTTTGGGTGGTCTCTGATGGCGTCGGGCAGGCGACCCACCGACCGCACCACGGCCTTGACCTGCTCGCCCCTGTTCAACATCTGCTCCACCAGCAAGCGCCCCGTTGCGCCGCTTGCACCGACAATGAGTGTTGCCATATCCGTTTCATACCCCGTGTATCTGTCAATTTTGCGCACTTTATAGTGGTGAATATCATATGCAAATTGACTAATTTTTGCAGTTTGATATGCATATTTGCATGGATTGGCGTTCGATAAAATTCGACTGGAACAAGGCTCGTGCCTTCTTGGTGACGGCAGAGGAAGGGTCTCTGTCGGGAGCTGCAAGGGCGTTGGGCGTTGCCCAGACCACCCTTGGGCGGCAGGTCGAGGGGCTTGAAGGCGAGTTGGGTGTTGTCCTGTTCGAACGCGTCGGGCGTGGGCTCAGTCTGACGCCGAGCGGACTGGAACTGCTCGAACATGTCCGAGAGATGGGAGAGGCCGCCGGTCGTCTGTCTCTCGCCGCGCAAGGTCAGTCGCAGGCCCTTGAGGGGTCGATCTGCATTTCCGCAAGCGAGACCTATGCAACCGCCCTGCTGCCTCCGATCATTGCGAAGCTGCGTCGATTGGAGCCGGGCATTCAGGTGGAAATCGTTGTCGCCAATCATGCCAGCGACCTGCGACGCCGGGAAGCGGACATTGCGGTTCGGAACTTTCGCCCGACCGAACCCGATCTGATTGCGCGCAAGGTCGGCGATGCAGCTGCCGTGCTCTATGCTACGCCGGACTATATTGCCCGACTGGGGCATCCATCGAGGCCGGAAGATCTCAAGGTGGCCGAGTTCGTCAGCGTCGATCATGCGGGTATGATGATCAAGGCCTTCAACCTGCTTGGCCTCGGTCTCACGGAAGAGAATTTCCCTCTGCTGACCGAAAGCCATGTGGTGATGTGGGAGCTTGTTCGGCAAGGTGCTGCCATCGGGATCCTCGACTCGCTGATCGGTGATGCCGATCCTGCCGTCGTCCGGGTGTTGCCGGAGCTTGAGCCGCTGATGTTTCCCATCTGGCTGGTTGCGCATCGGGAACTGGCGACGAGCCGCCGCATCCGTAGGGTCTTTGATTTTCTCGCGGATGAGCTCAAGCGATGAGTGCCCGCGCCGCTCTGCCGGCTTCTTCGATATAGTCTGGATCGCGATGCACCAGCATGATGGAGAAGGCACCATCAAGCAGCAGGATGATCTGGCGGGCAATTGCTTCGGGGCGCGGGATCTGTGCTTCGGACAATCTGCCTGCAAGCCAGCTCTCGAATTTCTTCTTGTGGGCCGCTCCCACCTTCATCGCTGGATGACCGGGCATGTTGGCAAGCTCTGCTGCTGTACGCAGGAAGCCGCAACCTCTCCATTTCGAATGGCGGGCAGACCGAGCGAGATGCACGAAGATCGCCTCCACCTTGTCCTCGATTTGGCCATCAGCCGTGTCGAACCACTCTTCGTAGAGCGCGAGATTGGGTTGATCGCGCGAGGTGAGATAGGCCGTGATGAGGTCGTCCTTGCTCTTGAAATGGTAATAGAGCGTCTTCTTGGTGACACCGGCCTTTTCCGCCACGGCGTCGACGCTGACGGCGCGGATACCTTCTTGATAGAACAGCCGGTTGGCGGCGTCGATGATCCTTTCCCGGGCGGGTTTTTCTGGTGACGGCATGCGCTCGCTCTTTGCTGAAATAGGTATGTATACTGACTAGTGAGTTTGCTTACAGAGTGTCGCCCGCTACTCTCCCTGTCAACCACAGAGGAGTGACATCATGCAAAACAATCAATCCGTCATTTTCGAGCAGAAGGGCAGAATTGCCCTGTTGACCCTCAATCGGCCGCAAAAGCTCAATGCCATCGACTATGCGATGAATGATCGCTTGCTGGTGCTATTGGACGAGATCGAAGTCGACAACAGCATCCGGGCGGTCATTCTGACGGGAGCCGGGGAACGTGCCTTTTCGGCTGGTGGTGACATCCACGAGTTCACCCGCAGCATTCGCCATAGCACAGACGGGGCAGTCAGGGATTTCTGTCGGCTCGGACAGACGATGACGGGGCGTCTGGAAGCCTTCCCAAAGCCGGTGATCGTCGCGGTCAATGGCATCGCCTATGGGGGAGGGTGCGAGATCACGGAGGCAGCGCATCTTGCGGTGGCTTCAGACAGGGCTGTCTTTGCCAAGCCCGAGATCAGGATCGGCATTCCGCCCACATTCGGCGGTACCCAGCGGCTGCCGCGTCTCGCGGGACGCAAACGCGCGCTCGAGCTGTTGCTGACAGGCGAGAGTTTTGGTCCGGATCGCGCCTACGAGCTCGGGCTCGTCAATAGGGTCGTCCCCCCATGCTGAGCTTATACCTGCCGCCATCGATCTTGCCAACCGGATCCTCTGTCACTCACCGGTTGCCGCCTCGCGCATTCTTGCAGCGGTGACGCGCGGCATCAACACGACGATTGATGAAGGGTTGCTGATCGAGCGTGAGCAGTTCGCCCGCATGTGTGCCACACAGGATGTGCTCGAGGGGCTTGATGCCTGGATAGAGCGCCGCGAGCCACATTATATGGGCCAGTGATTGGATTAGTGACAGGAGCCGCTGAGGGGCGGTAGTTTGTGCCGCTGCCCCTTGCGGCATCGGATCAGGCATTGAGGAAGGTGCGCCAGCTTCCCATCGCGGTGATGTCGGTTGCGCCTTCCGCACCGGTTGCTTCGCAAATGAAGCCACAGACTTCCTCTCCGCTTGCCAGTTCGACCTTCCCCAGTCCAAGGGGGGCAGGAATGCCAGCAAGGAAAGAGCCGAGCTCGGACGTCGGTATGGCCCAGACCTCGACAGCGATGCCGTTGGCCTGCTGCTCGTTGGTTCGGATCATGCCGGGCCGCTTTACGCCATCACCGGCGAGCGAATAGAAGCGATAAAAGGGTGCCGAGGTGGTTTCCTCCAGCAGGAAGGCCCCTCGGTCCGTCAGTTGCCAGTTGAGCGGCAGGCCTTTCAAATGCGCTCCGCAGACGGCCAGCTTGATATGACCGGCAGGGAGATCGGACACGGGCGCTCTTTCGGGTCGGGGCCAGCCTGTCGCGCCGAGCGTGCGGTCTCCGGCCTGTTCGAGACAGGCGGACAGGGAGGCAAGCAGGGCATCCTTGCCGGATGGGGCCAACAGGGTGATGCTGCCGGGGCGTCCGTCCGTTCGTGTCGGGATCGGCACGGCCAGTCCGCACATGTCGAGCAGGTTGACGAAATTGGTGTAGGTACCGAAGTTGGAGTTTGGCGTGACCGGATCGGCTTCCAGATCGGCGACCGAGTAGAAGGTCGGATGGTGGGCACGCACAGCAAGTCGAGCCGTTTCAGCAGGGGCTCGACTTTGCGGCTCAGTTCCTTGAGGCGATAGAAGCCCCTGAAGGCATCGGTCGCGGAAAGATCGTTGGCTTTGCCGACAATCTTGCGCGTGACCGGCAGGATCGCTTCGGGATCACTGGCCATCAGCTTTTCGATGACGCTGTTGCGTTCGGCCACCCAAGCGCCCTCATAGAGCATTTCGGCAATCGCATAGAAGGGCGAAAAGTCGACCGGCTCGATGGTGTGCCCGGCGGCTTCAAGCAGCGCGACGCCCTCAGCGAACGAGGCCGCCTGCGCATCGTCACCGAAGAATTTGATGCTGGCGCTATCGGGGATGCCAATGGTGAGAGGCGTCTTGATGGCAAAGAGAGAGGGCGCATCGATCAGGCGCGAGTAGGCGTCGGCTTCATCAAAGGCCGAGGCGACCTGATGCACGCGATAGGCATCCTCGACCGTCAGTGCGAAGGCGGAGATCGTCTCGATTGACCGACAGGCCGGGACGGAGCCCGATGCGGACCAGGAGCCGAGCGATGGCTCAGGCCGACGATGTTGTTGAGAGCTGCCGGAACGCGCCCCGATCCGGCGGTGTCGGTTCCCAGAGCAAAAGAAACGATGCCGTGGCCGACGCTCACTCCAGATCCTCCGGATGAGCCGCCCGGCACGATGTCCGGATCGAGCGAGTTTTTCGGAGCACCATATGGCGTACGCACGCCGACAAGGCCGGTGGCGAACTGATCAAGATTGGTCTTGCCGATGACGATGGCCCCGGCCTTTCGCAGACGGTTGACGACAAAGGCATCTTCTGAGGCGTGATATTCCCATGCGGGGCAGGCCGCGGTCGTTGGCAGGCCTGCCACATCGATATTGTCCTTGACGGCGAAGGGGATGCCCCACAGCGGCTTGTCGGGATCGAATGTTCCCATGGCTCGTGCTTCTTCCATGACATCCTGCTCGTCCCTGAGGGTGATGAAAATCCCCGGATCAGCAACCTCCGCTATCCGGGCATAAACCGCAGCGATGATCTCTTCGAGGGGGGTGCCCGCAGCGTAGGCCTTGTGGAGATCGGAAATCGTCATGGGAGTGGTCATCTAGTCGCGTCCTCTTTGGTTCTCACAAAGACATTGCCCGATCGGAGCGAAAACTCTATTGCTATTATTTCACAAAACTGGTGCATTTAATGCAACACTTATTTCCTCGCAGGGAGAGAGCATGAAACATCTCCAGGATTTCCGCTACATTGAAGCCGTCATGCGCGCTGGCTCAATTCGCAAGGCCGCCGATGACATGAACATCACCGCATCGGCGCTGAACCGACGGATCCAGCGTTTCGAGGGCGAGTTCGGCTATGAGATCTTTGAGCGATTGCCGCGCGGTGTTCGTCTCAATCCGGCAGGAGAGTTGCTGCTTCAGCATTTTCGCTCCCAGCAATCCGATCTCAAGCGGGTCCAAAGTCAGGTCGCCGACCTTGCGGGTGAGCGGCGCGGGCATATTTCCATCGCCTGCTCGCAAGCGCTCAGCCCCTATTTCCTGCCCGCCCATATCGCTGCCTATCGCACAGAGCATCCCGGCGTGACCTTCAGCGTCAACATTCGCGACAGGGCGGCAGCAGAGAGAGACCTGATCAACTTCGAGAGCGATCTGGCTCTGGTGCTTGAACCGGTGCATATGGTGGATTTCGCGGTGCTGTCGGCCATTCCGCAGGTGGTCAATGCCGTGATGCGCAAGGATCATCCGCTGGCGGGCAGTCCGAGGTGAGGGCTGAGGGAATGCCTTGACTATCCCCATGTGATGCCGTCTTCGGCCTATGCTGTACGGCACATGATGGAAATGGCCCTTGCCGGAACATCGCGCACGCTGCAACCGGTCATCCAGTCGGACTCCTTCGATTTCATGCGCCACTATGTCGAGTTCGAGGATGCCATTAGCTTCCAGATCTCGATCGGCTTGCGACTGACCGATGACAGCGGTCTGGTCAGCCGTCCGATTTCGACGCGTGACATGCCTGCAGGCTCTCTTCTTCTGGGGCAGATGAAGGGGCGCACGCTGCCGATTGCCTCGGCCCGTTTTGCCGAAACGTTGATCGTGGCCATGGAGCGGCTGGCTAGTGGTCAGGCGTGATAAAAATCTGAGTGCTGCATTTTTTGCACCGGACTTGGGAAAAAATAGCAGAAGCCAGAAGCGCAAGACGCCGCTACTCTCGCTTTTACCAAGCCTCACCTGTCCAAAAACCGGGACAAACCACCGCATTCTCATAGCTTGCCTGTGATTTCGGAGAGAAAACCAATGAAGAAAACCCTTGTTTCCCCTTTTTCTCGTCGTAGCTTCCTGAAAACAACAGGAGCTCTTGTTGCAACCACGGCCATGCCGTTTGGAATGCGGGCAGCTCTTGCTGCCGGAAACCTGACCGTCGGCTTCGTCTATGTTGGCGCCAAGGATGACTATGGCTACAACCAGGCTCATGCCGAAGGGGCCGCCGCCGTCAAGGCCATGGACGGCATCAAAGTCATCGAGGAAGAGAATGTGCCCGAATCCGTGGATGTGAAGAACACCATGGAATCCATGATCAACTTCGATGGCGCTGCGCTGCTGTTCCCGACCTCTTTCGGCTATTATGATCCGTATGTGAAGGAACTGGCTCCGAAATATGGCGATGTCCGTTTTGAGCATTGCGGCGGTCTTTGGAGCGAAGGCGATCCAGCGAACGCAGGGTCCTATTTTGGCTACATCGGCATGGGCCAGTATCTCAACGGCGTTGTTGCCGGTCATATGAGCAAAACCAAGAAGATCGGTTTTGTCGCGGCCAAACCCATTCCGCAGGTGCTCAACAACATCAACTCCTTCCTGCTCGGTGCCCGCGCGGTTGATCCCGAAATCACCTGTCAGGTGATCTTCACCGGCAACTGGTCTGAACCGGTCAAGGAAGCCGAAGCCACCAACGCTCTGGCCGATCAGGGCGCTGATGTCATCACCTGCCACGTCGATGGACCGAAAGTGGTTGTCGAGACCGCTGCGGCTCGTGGCTGCTACATCTGCGGCTATCACGCCAACCAGAGCCCGCTGGCTCCTGAGCTTTACCTCACCGGTGCCGAGTGGAACTGGTCCAGCGTCTACACCGATTTCATCAAGAAGACCATTGCGGGTGAGCCGATCGACAATTTCGTTCGTGGTGGCCTGTCCGAGGGCTTCATCAAGATGTCGCCGCTTGGCCCAGCTGTTACCGAAGCTGCCAAAAACCAGTTCGAAGCGGTCAAGGCGGAAATCCTCAAAGGCGGCTTTGCTGCCATCAAGGGTCCGCTGAAGGACAACAAGGGCAACGTCGTCGCGACCGCCGGTCAGGCCTTCCCGAAACCGACATCGCACTGGAGTCCATGGACTATCTGGTGGAAGGTGTCATCGGCTCGACGAACTGACACATGAGCAACGCGAGCGAAACCCAAGTGGCGGCTACAGGCCGCCGCCCCCTGCTGACAAGCTGGGCAATTGGCCGGATCGAAGCATTCGCCATTCCGCTCTTTGCCCTGATTGCCGGGTCAGTGTTGTTTTCGATCTTCCTCATGACGCAGGAAAAATCACCGATCGAATTCTTCTCTCTGGTCTGGCGTGCAGCTTTCAGCACGGCCTTTTCCTGGCAGAACACGCTATCACGGGTCAGCCCTCTTCTGATGGCTGCCCTGTGTGTCGCCATCCCCGCACGGTTGGGGCTGATGGTGATCGGTGGAGAGGGCGCCATCATTCTTGGTGGCCTTGCAGCAGCGGTCGTTGGCGCCAGCCTTGGTGGTGTGCCTGCGGTTCTGGGTTTCGCCGCGATGATCTTTGCGGCCATCATTGCCGGGGGGCTCTGGATCGGAGCGATTGGGGCCCTTCGCGTCAAGCGGGGCGTGAATGAGACGATCTCGTCTCTGCTGATGGCCTATATCGCCACGGCTCTGTTCAATCAGCTGGTCGAAAGCGTATTTCGTGATCCGGCCAGCCTCAACAAACCGGCGACACTGCCCATCCCGGAAGGGCTGCGGGTCGGGATGATGTCTTGGCCGAGCGCCCATTGGGGGGTGCCTGTTGGCATCCTGCTCTGCATTGCCTGCTATTTTCTGCTCGAACGCACCACGGTTGGCTTTGCCGCGCGTGTCACCGGGGACAATATCCGCGCTGCACAGGTGCAGGGACTGCCGGTCTCCAAGCTGGTGGTCGGCTTCACGGCCCTTGCCGGTAGCCTTGCCGGTCTCGGGGGCTTCTTCGAAGTGGCCGCGATCTATGGCAATGCCAATGACTCGCTGATCTCCGGCGTCGGTTACACCGGCATTCTTGTCGCCTTTCTTGCGCGGCACAATCCGTTGGCGATCGTTCCGGTGGCTCTGCTGCTCGGCGGGTTCGAGGCCTCCAGCGGTCTGGTGCAGCGACGCATGGATCTGCCTGATGCGACGATCCTCGTCTTTCAGGGCTGTATCTTCATCGTGGTCCTGATGAGTGAGACCCTTTATGGCCGTTCTGACAGTCTCATCCGCAAACTTCTCTTTGCCGGGAGGACGAAATGACAGATGCTTCAGCACTGGGTATGTGGGGTGTTCCCCTCGCCATTCTTGGCGGCGCGATCCGCGTCTCCACGCCCTTCCTGTTTGTCTCGCTCGGTGAGTGCCTGACCGAGCGGTCCGGGCGCATCAACCTCGGGCTGGAAGGGACGCTCGTCATCGGTGCGATGACAGGTTACGCCATGTCCTATCATTCCGGCTCTCCCTTTGTCGGCGTTGCCTGTGCCGCCCTTGCCGGGCTGCTCTTCGGGCTGCTCCATGGCTGGCTCTGTAGCTTTCGGGGCGTCAATGACATCGCGGTTGGCATTTCGATGATGATCATCGGACTTGGCCTCGCCTTCTATTTTGGCAAACCCTACATCCAGCCTTCCGCACCGCGCCTGCCATCCATTCCCTTTGGCTGGTGGTCGGACGTGCCGCAGGTTCGGGCCGCCCTTCAGGTCAATGTCCTGTTCATCGCGGGGGCGATCCTTGCCTTTGTCATGGCGTGGATGTTCAGGAACACCCGCGTGGGCCTCACCGTGCGGGTGGTGGGTGACAGCACTGACGCGGCTCGTACGCTCGGTATCAGCCCGACGCGCGTTCGTGTGTTATCGACCGCGGTCGGGGGCGCTTTTGCCGGCGTGGGCGGCTCGTACCTGTCTCTCTTCTATCCGGGAAGCTGGAGCGAGGGCATTGCGTCCGGGCAGGGCCTGATGGCCGTCGCGCTGGTAATCTTTGCCCGCTGGAACCCGATCAATTGTTTCTGGGCGGCCTTGCTGTTCGGCGGGGCAGGGGGCCATCGGCCCGGCGCTACAGTCGGTCGGCATTACGGAAGGCTATTATCTTTTCTACGCCACGCCTTACGTCCTGACGCTGGGCATTCTCATCGCGACCTCGTCAACCGAGCGAGCCATGGTCGGGGCACCGGGCGAATTGAGCATCACCAAATAACGGAGAATTCGCATGAGCGGACTAAGTGGCCTCAACGTATCGGAAAAGGGTGTCGGCATCGGCCTTGTGCAATTGCAGCTGCCAGACGTCAAGACCAAGGCCGACCTCACCGCCCAGACCGCCCGCGTGGTCGAGCTGGTCGGCAAGGCCCGGCGCAATCAGGCAGGCATGGATCTGGTGGTGTTCCCCGAATATGCACTCCACGGCCTCTCAATGGACATCAACCCCGAGATCATGTGCACGATGGATGGTCCGGAAGTGGTTGCGATGCGGCAGGCCTGCATCGACAATCACATTTGGGGCTGTTTCTCCATCATGGAACTCAATCCCGGCGGCATGCCCTACAACACCGGCATCATCTTCGATGATCAGGGCGAGCTGAAACTCTATTATCGCAAGATGCATCCTTGGGTGCCGGTGGAGCCTTGGGAGCCGGGCGATGGCGGCATTCCCGTCTGTGACGGACCGAAGGGATCAAAGATCGCGCTTATCATCTGCCATGACGGCATGTTCCCTGAGATGGCTCGCGAATGTGCCTACAAGGGGGCGGAGATCATGATCCGCACTGCAGGCTATACCGCTCCCTTGCGTGAGGCATGGCGCTTCACCAACCAGACCAACGCCTTCTGCAATCTGATGGTCACGGCAAACGTCTGCATGTGCGGCTCGGACGGTACGTTCGATTCCATGGGAGAAGGCATGATCTGCAATTTCGATGGCACGATCCTCTCCCATGGCACGACCGGACGGGCCGACGAGATCATCACCGCCGAGGTGCGTCCCGATCTGGTGCGCGAGGCCCGTCTAGGCTGGGGTGTTGAGAACAATATCTATCAGTTCGGCCATCGCGGCTATGTCGCCGTCAAGGGTGGCGCTCAGGATTGCCCCTACAGCTACATGACCGACTTGGCTGCCGGACAGTACCGCCTCCTATGGGAGGATGACATCAAGGTCACCGACGGCACGAGCTGCGGTTTCCCCGTCCCCACTCGCCTCTATGGCGACAAAGAGAAGGCTTGAAGACCATGACGACCATTGCTTCTTCGCCCTATGCCTGGCCCTACAATGGGGACCTGCGTCCGGACAACACCGCCCTCATCGTCATCGACATGCAGACCGACTTCTGCGGCAAGGGCGGTTATGTCGACAAGATGGGCTATGACCTGTCCCTGACCCGTGCCCCGATCGAGCCGATCAAGGCGGTGATGGCAGCGATGCGCGCCAAGGGATATCATATCATTCACACCCGTGAAGGCCATCGCCCGGACCTGTCGGACCTGCCCGCCAACAAGCGTTGGCGCTCGCAGCAGATCGGCGCGGGCATTGGAGACGCCGGGCCGTGCGGCAAGATCCTTGTGCGGGGCGAGCCGGGCTGGGACATCATCGAGGAGCTGGCTCCGCTTGACGGCGAGGTCATCATCGACAAGCCCGGCAAGGGCAGCTTCTGCGCAACCGATCTTGAAATGATCCTGCGCCTCAGAGGCATCGAGAATATCATCCTTACGGGCATCACCACCGACGTCTGCGTCCACACCACCATGCGCGAAGCCAATGATCGTGGCTTTGAATGCGTGTTGCTGGAAGATTGCTGCGGGGCGACTGACAAGGGCAACCATGACGCCGCGATCAATATGGTCAAGATGCAGGGTGGCGTGTTCGGCGCCATTTCCGACAGCGTGTCCCTCATCGCGGGGTTGCCCGCATGAGTGATCGTCTCAAAGCCCCCAAGGTTGAAACCATCGACATGACCATGCGTTTTGGTGACTTCACCGCGCTGGATGCTGTCAGCATAAAGGTCGAGGCAGGGTCGTTTCATGCCCTGCTCGGCGAAAACGGCGCAGGCAAGTCAACGCTCGTCAAATGCATGATGGGGTTTTATCAGGCAACCGACGGGCAGATGACGGTCAATGACAAGGAAGTGGAGATCAACGATCCCAAGGACGCCTATGACCTCGGGCTAGGCATGGTCTATCAGCATTTCACGCTGGTTCCCTCGCTGACGGCAGCGGAGAATCTGGTGATTGCCCGGACCGATACGCCCACGGTCATCGACTGGCGCAAGGAGCGCGAACGGCTCGAGAGCTTTATGGCCTCGATGCCCTTTTCCGTGCCGCTCAACCGGCCGGTTCATAGTCTGGCCGCGGGCGAGAAACAGAAGCTGGAAATCCTCAAACAACTCTATCTCGGCAATCATTTTCTCATTCTCGACGAGCCGACCTCGGTGTTGACGCCATCAGAGGCTGACGAAGTTCTTGGTCATGTTCATAAGATGACCAAGGCGGGGGACCTGACGGTTCTGATGATCACGCACAAGTTCCGCGAGGTTCGTGCCTTCGCCGACAGCGTCACGGTTCTGAGGCGCGGCAAGCGCGTTGGCACCGGGTTGGTTAAGGATCTGACCAACGACGACATGGCCGCGATGATGATGGGGCAGTCGGATGTTTCTGTTCCGCTGGAACGATCCGGAGAAATGGGGCGCACGGTCCTGTCGCTCGAGCAAGCCAAGGCGATTGATCGCAGCGGCACCAAGGAGATTTCCATTGAAGCTCTGGCCGTGCGTTCGGGCGAGATCGTCGGGCTCGCAGGCATTTCCGGCAACGGTCAGGTGGAATTGATGGAAATGCTGACAGGGCAACGCAGCCTCCTGTCGGGCGCCATTCGTGTTGAGGATACAGCCTATCACGCGACCCGTGGTGAGGCGCGCCAGCACAAGGTGCGCTATCTGCCAGAAGAGCCGCTGCTCAATGCTTCGGCTCCGCATATGAGCGTGGCGGACAATCTGGCGCTCAGAAGCTTTGATGATGACAGTCGCCTGTTGCTTGATCGCAAGGGGATCCTGAAGAGAGCCAATGAGCTCATCGAGGATTTCGATATCAGGACACAGGGACCTCGCGCCCCGATTCGGGATCTGTCTGGCGGCAATGTGCAGCGCGCGGCCCTTGCGCGTGAGCTGAGCGGCGATGTCTCGTTGCTCATCGTCTCCAACCCGTGCTTCGGGCTCGATTTCTCGGCTGCCCGGGCAATCCGTGATCGCATCATGGAGGCCCGCAACAACGGCGCTGCCGTGCTTTTGATCAGCGAGGACCTTGACGAAATTCTCGAACTGTCCGACCGCGTTGCTGTCATCAGCGAAGGACGGATCGCGTTTGAAACCCCCGCTGCAGAGGCCGATCCGAAGGCACTCGGGCACTTCATGGCAGGGCACGCATGAGCATGACCAAATCAGACATCAGACATATCGAGGCTCGCCCCTTCGACTTTCCCTTCTCGCTGGATAGTGTTGGCCTTGTGGTCATCGACATGCAGCGGGATTTTCTCGAAGATGGAGGCTTCGGAGCCTCCCTCGGCAATGATGTTTCGCGCCTGCGGGCCATTGTGCCGACGGTTGCCCGTCTCATCGAGGGCTTTCGCTCGGCCGACTTGCCGGTGATCCACACACGCGAATGCCACCGTCCGGACCTGTCCGATCTGCCCCCAGCCAAGCGGGATCGGGGCAACCCGTCCTTGCGCATTGGTGACGAAGGCCCGATGGGGCGGTTGCTGGTGGCTGGTGAGCCGGGGACGGAAATTGTCCCTGCTCTTCTGCCCGTCGTCGGTGAAGCGGTCGTCGACAAGCCGGGCAAGGGGGCCTTCTACCACACCGACTTCGGTACCATTCTTGAGCAGAAGGGTCTGAAACAGCTGGTTTTTGCCGGTGTCACCACCGAGGTTTGCGTGCAGACCACCATGCGCGAAGCCAATGATCGCGGCTATGACTGTCTGCTCGCGACCGATGCCACGGAGAGCTATTTCCAGCATTTCAAAGATGCAGCCATCGAGATGATCGTCGCTCAGGGCGGTATTGTCGGCTGGGCCTGCGAAACCGACACCATTCTGGAGGCCATCCATGATTGAACAGCGCGCTTTTGCAGGCCTTCTCAACGATGGCTGGAAGGATCTGCCTTTCGAGCCCTTTCGCGATGGCGTCGAGGTTCATTATCTCTGGCAACAGGAGAGCGGACCCGTCTGGGCCTTCCTGCGCTATGAAGCGGGCGCCAGCGTGCCTCGCCATCTGCACAAGGGTCTGGAAACCATCATTGTGGTTGAAGGATCGCAGAGCGATCAGAATGGCCGCTACGAGGTGGGCACCGTCATCTGCAACCCGGAAGGGACCTACCACGATGTCTGGTCAGAAGACGGATGCGTTGTCCTCATCCAATGGGCCGAACCGGTCGAAATCCTGAGCTGAGGGGACATTGGGTATCGCCCCCTCTTCCTGTCTCTCGCCGTGTTCAGTTCCTCAAGTGTTGAACTTGAAGAGCATCACGTCGCCGTCCTGAACGATGTATTCCTTGCCTTCGTCGCGGGCTTTGCCGGCTTCCTTGGCTGCGGTTTCGCCGCCGAGGGTGACATAGTCGTTGTAAGCGATGGTCTGGGCACGGATGAAGCCGCGCTCGAAATCGGTGTGGATCACACCGGCGGCTTGCGGTGCGCGTGAGCCCTTGGTCACCGTCCAGGCGCGGGTTTCTTTCGGACCAGCGGTGAAATAGGTGATCAGGTGAAGGAGCTCGTAACCTGCGCGGATCATGCGATCAAGGCCGGGTTCTTCAAGGCCCATGGTTTCAAGGAAGTCTTTCTGCTCCTCAAGGTCGAGCTGGGAGATTTCTGCTTCGATAGCCGCAGAAATCACGACGGCGCCGGCACCCTGAGCGATGGCCATTTCTTCCACCGCAGCGGAGAATTTGTTGCCTTCAGCGGCACTGTCTTCGTCGACGTTGCAGATGTAGAGTACCGGTTTGGTGGTCAACAGGTTGAGATCCTTGATGGCCTTTCTGTGCTCTTCATCGATGATCTCGAGCATGCGGCCCGGTTTGCCATCGTGGAGCAGGGCGAGGAGGCTGTCCATCAGTTCGGCCTGAGCCTTGGCGTCCTTGTCGCCGGTCTGGCCACGCTTGCGCAGGGATACAACGCGGCGTTCAAGGCTTTCCATATCCGAGATCATCAGCTCGGTTTCGACGGTTGCTGCATCGGAAACCGGATCGATGGTGCCCTCGACGTGAGTGATGTCGTCGTCCTCGAAACAGCGCAGCACATGCACGATGGCGTCGACTTCGCGAATGTTGGCAAGGAACTGGTTGCCGAGGCCTTCACCCTTGGAAGCACCACGAACGAGGCCTGCGATGTCGACGAAAGTCAGGCGCGTCGGGATGATTTCCTTGGAGCCTGCGATCTTGGCGATGGCTTCCATACGCGGATCGGGCACGGCCACGTCACCGGTGTTCGGCTCGATGGTGCAGAAAGGATAGTTGGCTGCCTGTGCGGCTGCCGTCTTGGTCAGGGCGTTGAACAGGGTCGATTTGCCGACGTTGGGCAGTCCGACGATACCGCATTTGAAACCCATTGCTATTTATCCTTTTTCGGTGAGACCAGACGCATCAGCGCTTCGGCCATGGCGTTTCTGGGGGCGGCGTCCTCGGCTGCAGACCCGGACGGGGTCGCTGCCGGTTTCGATGCCTCTTTTGATGTCTGTTTCGATGTGCCAGCTGCGGCTTCTCCCCCTTTGGAGGATGGCTCGCGCTTGTCGGCGGATTTCGGTTTCTTGTGGCCGTTGATGGGCGGCGACAGGATCTGGCTATAGTCGGTCATGAAGCGACCAAGATCGCCTTCCAGCAGGCTCGGAGCGGCTTTGGCGAGGGCATCAAGCTCCGGCTCCAGCCATTCGCGGTCGGCCTTGGCAAAATCCCCCAGAACCCATTGGGTCACCCGCTCCCGACCCGGATGGCCGATGCCGAGGCGAACCCGGTGGAACTCGTTGCCGATATGGGCGCTGGTCGAACGCAGGCCGTTGTGACCGGCGACACCGCCTCCGAGCTTGGCCTTTACCTTGCCCGGTGCGAGGTCCAGTTCGTCATGAAAGACGAAGACGTCCTTGGGCGCAATCTTGTAGAAGCGACAGGCTTCGGTCACCGCGCGTCCGGACTCGTTCATGTAGGTGGTTGGCTTCAGGAGCAGGGCCTTGTGTGGACCTATCTGGCCTTCGCACACTTCGCCCTGAAACTTGCGTCGCCATGGGCCGAAATTGTGAACCCGGGCAATCTCGTCCACCACCATGAAGCCGATGTTGTGGCGGTTGGAGGCATATTGGGGTCCGGGATTTCCAAGTCCGACGAGCAGATACATGGATTGTCCTCCCGAACCCTGTCTTGGTAGGGATCTGCGTTAGAGCAGGTCCGATTATTCAGCGTCGCCTTCGCCGCCTTCTTCACCTTCAGCAGGCTCGTTGAAGCCAGCCGGAGCTGCAATGGTGGCAATGGTGAAGTCGCGGTCGGTGATGGTCGGGGTCACACCTTTCGGCAGGGTCACTGCAGAAATGTGGATCGAGTCACCGATGTCGGCGTCTTTGAGGTCAACGACGATGGATTCGGGAATGCTGGTTGCCGGGCATTCCACTTCAACTTCGCGACGAACGATGTTGAGGGCGCCACCGCGTTTCAGACCCGGGCAGGCTTCTTCGTTGATGAACTCAACGGAGATACCGACGGTGATCTTGGTGGTGCTGGAAACGCGCAGGAAGTCGACATGGATCGGGAAGTCACGAACAACGTCGAGCTGATAGTCGCGAGGGATCACGCGCATTTTCTCGCCATCCACATCAATAGAGATGATGTGGGACAGGAAGCCGCCTTTCTGGATCTGGATCTGGGTTTCCTTGAAAGGAATAGAGATCGAGACGGGGTCTTTCTTGTCACCATAGACAACAGCAGGGACGCGGCCCTCACGGCGCACTGCACGAGCGGCCCCCTTACCAACTCGATCACGGCGCTCTGCTTTGAATTCAAAGTCAGCCATTGGAATTCTCCTAAAAACAATAGAAAAAGGCCGATTTGTCGGCCCGTTTGCTGCAACTCCTCCAAGGGTGTAGAGGCAGCTTCGAGGGCTTATAGGGCAAAGCAGAGGATATGGCAAGCATCCGCAACGCAGAAATCAGCGATTTCTAGCCCGATAGGGAATTGTGATAAGGGCAAAAGACGGGGGCAGGGCGAATGCATCATGACATCAGTATGTGCAGTTCCGTCAAGTTGCCTCCATTTCGGATCTGACCTGTTCTGCAATTTCGAAAAAGCGTTGTCTTGTCTCACGAGAAAAAGGATTGCTGCATTCAATTGCCTTGAAGACCGTCTCGGGATCGTCCCGAACCATGCCAATCGCCTGCATCAACCTGTCGAAGCTTACCGTTGTCATCCTTTTTGGCAAGGGCTCCATCTGAACCAGAACCTTGGCGATCAGATGCGTGACGCCCTGAACCATCGCGGCCTCCCGGTCATGATCAAGAGGGGTCGTCATGTAGACCTTCAATCCCAGCGCCGAGCGCAGAAAAGCGGCGACACGTGCTGCGGACCTACCGCGTATCTCGCAGATGGAAATCTTCTTGCCAACAAGGCCGTCATGGGTGCTCTGCGGGCCGAAGAGCGGATGGGTGCCGATGATGTCAACGAATTCAGGGAGCATTTCCTCCATGATCCGGACCGGCTCCATTTTCACTGAAACCACATCCGCGACGATGCTTCCCGGCCTCAGATGGGGATTGAGCTCGCTGATGGCTGTTGCCAATTGACTGAGCGGGACGGCCAAGATGACGAGATCACAGTGCCCAATGTCGGCCACGGTGCCCGCGCATGTGTTGGGCGGCAGGGTACAGTCCGGCGACAGCGCAGGATCGCAGACGAACAGGCTGAAATGCGGATGCAGGTGCCGTGCGATCAAACGCCCGAATCCCCCGAATCCAAGGATACCAATTGTTTTTATTGAAGTTTTGCAGGACATCGCTTTTCTCGGATAAGCTGCGATGCCATGGCTTTTTTAATTATCAACCGCTGGAACGCAGCGGTTGAACATGGAAATGCGCCCGCCGTCAATTGAACGGCAGATAATACTCGCTCTGAAAGATGAATACCTGATTTCGCATGCTGACTATCTATGAATTTCCCTCGGAAATGTCAAGCGGCGTTCCGCTTTCGGCAAGAGCTGAGACTTGCTTTCCCCGTTTCAGAGGCTGGTCAGGATATCCTGCAGGGAGCGCTTCAGGATCTGGGAAAAATGCCGGATCACCGGGGTCTGTTGTTCCGAGGCATGATGCAAAACCAGACCCACTGTCGGCAGTGGTGGCAGATTGAAGTCTTCAGGATCCAATCGCTGCACGGTATCGGGGCAGCCGATTTTGCTGCGCAGGGCAATGCCCAGTCCGGCATGGCTTGCCGCCCAGAGACCGGCAAGGCTGGGGCTGACAAAAGCGATGCGCCAGGCGATATCGTGCTGATCGAGGCTGTCGCAGGCAATGGATCGGAAAAGGCAGGGGGCTTCCAGTGCGAGCAAGGGAAGCGGCGAGTTGTTCTCGCGGCTCTCAAGCGCGATGCTGTCCCGGCTTCCCAGCCAGCAAAGCGGAACGTCGGCCAGCTTCTCTGATGTTGGCGGCGGGGATCCATCATCCCAGCACAGGGCGAGGTCGAGCTGGCCGCTGGCGATCTTGTCCCGCAGCTCCCTGTTCCGGGCGATGCGTCCCTCGATCCGCACCTTGGGATGGGCGCGGGCGAATTGTCCCAGAACGTCCGGCAGCAGGCGTTCGCCGAAATCTTCCTGCAAGCCGAGGCGGATCCATCCCTCCAGCTCCGGTTCCTGAAGGGCGCTTATGGCTTCATCATTCAGGGCGAGCAGCCTCCGGCCATAAGACAGCAACTGCTCGCCACTTTCGGTCAGGGACAGATGTCGACCGGTCTTTTTCGTCAGCGGCTTGCCGATCTGGCTTTCCAGTTTCTTCAACTGTGCACTGGCGGCTGAGGTTGACCGGCCCAGACGATCTGCGGCTGCGGCGAACGAGCCCGTCTCGATGCCAACAACGAAAGTTCTCAAGGCTGCCAGATCCAGATTGGTCTTCTGCATAACGATCCTGAATTTTGGGATTGATGATCAAATATAATTCGATTTTCAGGATAATGTTGATCGGCTACATAGGTCTTGTCAACCGGAGAGTTTGGCTCTGGTTGAACCCGGCGGGCAGTGTTCGTGTAAGGACTGTTCGTGCAACGGGTTTGGCCGCAAGCGGCGGGACGATCAGTCTGAATGGGAGAATATTCAATGATTGCAATGCAATATAGTTTCTGTCTGCCTGCCGATTATGACATGGCGCGCATTGACGAGCGGATCGAAACCAAAGGCTCTGCGCTTGATGGTTTCCCGCATCTCAACTTCAAGGCCTATCTGACCGCCAGAAAACAGGATGATGGGCCATTGGCCTCAAGGCAAAATCTCTATGCGCCCTTCTATCTCTGGGATGAGGCCGAAGGGGCGACCGATTTTCTGTCTCATGCAGGCTTTGCCGCAGTGTCTGAGGCCTTTGGTCGCCCGAACTTTGATATCTGGTTGCCGCTTGCCCAAGCCGGTCTGGATGATGTGGCAAAGGCACGATTTGCGACGCGCAAAATCTCGAACCTGGCTTTCGATGCTGACATTGCCACGCTGCGGCATGAGAGGGAGCGAGCTGTCAAGCAGATGATGGCGGAGGGCGCACTGGCAGCCTTTGCGGGCCTAGATCCCAGTGGCTGGCGTCATGTGACGTTTGCGCTTTGGGACGCTGAACCGTTGAAGCAAGATGCGGCGATACAGGCTTACAGAGTGGGGTATGTGGCGAGATGAGATCGCCGTCTCAGGCCTGCCTTCTTGCCAGCATTGGCAGGATCAGGCCCCATGGGGTGTTCAGGGGCTCTCCTGACACTTCGAAGCCCAGTTTGCGGTAGACCGCTATCGCCCGCTTGTTGTCCGGATGTGGATCGGTGGCAATGACTGGTGCTCCTTCGTTGAAGAGGTGCTGCAGTCTTTGCCCGATAAAGGCCGATCCATGACCGACGGAGACCAGTTCGGGGACACCGATGAATTGATCAATCCCACGCGACCCTTCGGGCAAGTCAGCGAAATGGTGGTCTTCCCATCCATGCACCGAATAGTCCTGCATGAAGGCAAAGGGGTGGCTATCGATTGAGACGATCCAGCGGGCGACGCGGAGGTCGGCCAGATCCGCCTCGCTGTATGGCTCCTCCCTGTCCCACCATTCTCGGACATGCGGGCGGGACTGCCAGACCTCAAGCATGGCGAGGTCGTCCGGCATCACTCTGCGAAAACTGTATCGGCGGGTTTCGATCATCTTGTTACACTAACACATCGTTCTGGCATCAGAAGCTCGGCGTCTTTCAGGCTTTGCAACCTGAAGGGTAAGCTTTAAACATCTTGTTCCTTTTCATTGTGCCAAATAAAAAGCCCGACCTGTTGGTCGGGCTTTTCGTGTTTCTTCAGGCTCTTTTCAGGCTCTCTTCAAGCCTTCGGGGGCTTTGCCTTGCAAAGGCGCTTGCCGGGTACTCAGTCGCGTTTGGCTCAGCCAAACGCTTAGTCAAACAGGCTTGAGACCGATTGTTCATTGGCGGTGCGCGAGATGGCTTCGCCGAGGAGATTGGCAACGCTCAGAACGCGAATGTTATGGGCATTGAGGATCGCCTCGGTCGGCTGAATGGAATCGGTGATCACCAGTTCGCGCAGTTTGGAGGCGGTGATGCGTGCCACGGCCCCACCGGACAGCACGCCATGGGTGATGTAGGCGGTGACGGATGCCGCGCCCTTGTTCATCAGCGCTTCGGCAGCGTTGCACAGGGTGCCGCCGGAATCGATGATGTCGTCGACGAGAATGCAGTTGCGGCCCGATACGTCACCGATGATGTTCATGACTTCGGACTCGCCGGCACGTTCGCGGCGCTTGTCGACGATGGCGAGCGGGGCGCCGATGCGTTTTGCCAATGCACGGGCACGGACCACACCGCCGACGTCAGGAGAGACGACCATAACGTCTTCTACTTCATTGCGCTCCAGAATGTCCCGCGAGAGGACCGGTGCAGCATAGAGGTTGTCGGTCGGGATGTCGAAGAAGCCCTGAATCTGGGCGGCATGCAAATCGAGGGTCAGAACGCGGTCGGCACCGGCATGGGAAATCAGGTTGGCAACCAGTTTGGCCGAAATCGGCGTACGCGGGCCGGGCTTGCGGTCCTGTCGGGCGTAGCCGAAGTATGGGATGACAGCGGTGATGCGGCGGGCTGAGGCGCGGCGCAGGGCATCGATCAGGATCAGCAGCTCCATTAGATGGTCGTTCGCGGGATAGGAGGTGGGCTGAACCACGAAAACATCCTGACCACGGACATTTTCATGCACTTCGATGAAAATTTCCTGATCCGCAAAGCGTCTGACGGAGACATCGCTAAGCTCGATGCCGAGATAGTCGGCTATGCGTTTGGTAAGGGTGGGATTGGAGTTGCCGGCGAGAAGTTTCATGAACCTTGTGCCCTGTCGATTCGCATGATGGGGGGAGCCATTGGAGGGGTCTGCTCCGATGCGACCCTGTGACAGCGCCTTGTAACCACGGAATCCGCGGAATGTAAAGTTTCAGTGACGGAGTTGCGTCAATATTTTGCCAATTTTCGGTAAACCGGGGCGACGCGCCGGTGTTGCAAGGGGCATGTGCCCCTCACGCGCTTCTGATTGCCTTGTGTCTCGATCGTCGTCGCGGGCTCGTGACAACCGGACTATAGCTCTCTTGGTCAGATGCTGGCGTGCCAGCTCTTGAGTTTGGCAGCCGTGTCGACCGCCACTTCGTCAAGAACAGGTCCCTTGACGCTCTGCCACGGGTCTGATCCGACCATCGGAGTCTTCTTGGAGCCGGTGATGCGGTTGATGCGCTTGCCTCTGGCATCGAAAATGTCCCAGACATAGGACACGACGCATTCGCCACCGGATTCACTGGCGGAGAAATAGCCCTTGATGCGATGGGTGACCTTGGAATCGGACCGAGCCACCACCGGCAAGGCCTGCTGGGCGACTCTGAGACCAAGAGCGGCAGACAGCTCCCGGGCTACGGTCTTGGGTGCGCCGACCATGGGTTCGAACGTCAGCACCGCGTCAGAGACCGGGGGCTTATATTGCTGCTGGGCGACCTGACTGGTCGTCTCGGGGACGGAAGAGGCTGGCGGGAGTGTGTCGGTGCCCTGCTGGTCGGCGAGTTCGGTGGCCGCGTTGTCCTGATTGTCGTCGGTTGGGGGTTGGCTTTCCACGATGGAGGCCGGGCCGGTGCCGATTTTCCCCGGTGGTGTGGGTGAACCGGTGCCTATGCAGCCAGCCAAGGCAAGGATAAGAAGAGCGCTTATGCCTGTCCTGGTGATTGGTCGCTTCCAAAGTCTTCGCATGTTGAATTGTTGCTCCGCATCTGTGATTCGCAAGGAATTCGCCGCCGCAAAAGCCTATCACGGCGTTGGACGATGATGCAGTCCCCGGCCTCAAAATGGGACTGCGATCCCGTCTTTTGTAATAACTTACTAAGTTGTTCGCCGGGTGTCTGTCGAGTTTTGCACCGGAGCTCGGTATCTTTGGCGATGTCGAGCCCCGGTTCGCCTGTCTAGCGAATCGCCAGATCGAGCGGCAAATTCGACAGCGGTTCGGGCGCCCCGTCTGTGGTCAGATAGGTCTGTCCCAAGCTCATCGCGACCTTTTCATTGTTGTCCAACAGATTGATCTGGGCGAACAGGGTCATGTTCGGGCTGACCTGATTCTCGTTGCCCCGATAGATCAGCGGCCAGTCCATCCAGCTGGGCGCGAAGGTTGCGCCGACGCTGTAGCCGCAGGCATTCATTCGCAGGCTGTTGCCGCCCATCTCGTCGACCACCCGGGCATGGGTGTCGAAAATGTCCCCGATCATGTGGCCCGGTGTCATGACGCTCTCAATTGCAGAGAGCGCCCGCATGGCGATCTTGAAAAGCTCGCGATGGCGTGGCTGGGGCCGACCGATGATGATGGTCCGGGATGCCGGGGCGTGATAGTGGCGGAATGCACCGGCCCATTCGAGGGTGAGCTGATCCTGCGCGTCGAGCATTCGCCGGCCGGTCTTGTAATGGCACATCAGGGCCTCGGCCCCGGAACTGATGACGAAATCATTGGCGGGATAGTCGCCGCCATGCTCGAGGATGGTGCCCTGAAGGGTCGCCAGAATCTTGCTTTCATCGGCACCTGCCGCGATGAGCGGCAGGGTTTCCTGATAGGCAAGATCGGTGAGTTCGCCCGCCTTTCGGGCAAAGGCGATCTCGGCTCCGGACTTGATGGCTCTCAAGGGTGGAATGACGCGAGAGACATCCTCGGTGTCGGCAAAGGAGCGCAGGGATTCGTCCAGTGTCTTGCCATCCTTGGCGGTCAGGCCATGGGCGTCATATTCGATGCCGATCTTGCAGCCCAGGAGATCAAGATCATCCAGCAATCCGCGCAACTGCATGGCGGGAGAGGCTTTCTTCTTCACCCGATCCGACCAGATGTGGATGTTGTCGATGTTGGACGTCAGCTTCGCCTGCAGTCTGTCTGCCGAGCGGGTCAGCAGGTCAGTCTCGCCATTCTTGCGCAAAATCAGACATTGGAAGAGGTTGAAGCCGGTCGTATCGTAGCCGGTCAACCAGAACATGGTCTCCTGAGAGAAGAGCAGCAGTGCGTCCAGTTTACGGTCGGCCATCTTTGCCAGGACTGAAGCCTTTCGGCCTTCATATTCTTCCGGGGAAAAGTGTAGCGCCATTCATGTGCTCCTTGCTTGTCGAACCTGTTGAACTGACGATGTCACTCCGGGTCGCGATGTCGAGTGTATCAGATCAAAGCGATTGCTGAAATCTGTCGTCCATAATCGGGCTCGCTTCGGTGGGTCGAGCGCCGGTAACTGAAAAACTGATCCTCCTCGGCGTAGGTGCAGCGGTCTAGGTTGATGGCAGTCCCTAATCCGCTCTCCTGCAGCCGGGAGAGAATGAAAGCGGGCAAGTCAAACTGGACATGCCCATCCCGCGTTCCGTCCGAGAAAAAGCGCTCGAACGTGGCGTCTCGGGTCGTGAAACGATCCTTGAAGCCCTGATCGACCTCGTAGCTGGGGCGGGAAATGGTGGGGCCGAGAATGGCCGTGATGTCGCGTCTGTTCGCGCCAAGTTCGGTCATTCTGGCAAGGGTGGTTTCGATCACCCCCTCAAAGGCTCCGCGCCAACCGGCATGAGCGGCGGCAACTACGCCTGCCTTGGGATCGGCAAACAGGATCGGGCCGCAGTCGGCGGTCAGGATGGCAACGGCCAGACCCTTTTCAGCCGTTACCAAGGCATCCACCTTGGGAGCCTTTCCGGGAACAAAGGGAGCATCGATGACGAGGGCATCTGGGGAATGAACCTGATAGGCGGTGACCAGCTTGTCTTCGGCGACCTGCATCGTCTCGGCGACGCGGGCACGGTTCTGGCGCACCTGTTCGGCATCGTCCTCGGAGCCATAGCCGCAATTGAGACTGTGATAGGTCGCGCTTGAGGTGCCGCCGTTGCGCGTGAAAAAGCCATGCTGAATGCCGGGCAGTTCGGAAAGGGCGATATGCTCTATGTGCATGAAGGACCTTCTACATCCTGCTGGGTCTGGTGAATGCCGGTAGATCGGCGACGGCGTGCTCGTCGTGGTGAGCAACTTTTTACAAGCTATTGGGAGTGTTGTGTTTCAGGGTAAGCAAGTCAACTGGAAATCATGTCCCGGTTGCTGAGGGTGGGTCAAAGAAAGAGGTCCAATTCTAGCCTTCAGAGAACGGCGGAATTGTGACTTCAATGGGCAATATCGCCATAATTTTGAACAGTTTTCCCATTTGCTCGGGCCCTGCGAGTCGTTCGACGGCATCGCGAATGGCGTCCTGTTCCTCAGGGCTTTTACCTGTGCCCAATTGTCCCGCCCGCTCAAGGAGGCCGAGCGCGAGCAGAAATTCGGACTGGGTGACCGGTTCGGGCACAGTCATGGCTTTGATAGTCGTTGCTGCTTCGATTTCCTGTCTGGCACAGGTAGTGAGCGCGGCGAAATCGACATGAGCGGTGAGGTCCTGTTCTCCGGGCAAAGAGAGAGGATCGGCATAGTTCTGCGCCTTGATGGCTTGTAGCGTGTCGCCAAAACCGCTTTCGGTATGGCCATAATCGATGAAGAGCCCAGCACCACCGTGAAGCGCCAGATGGCGTGCGATGTCTGCCATGATGGCCATGCTCGCAGGGCTTTCCTCGAGGATTGCACCGTCTTCAGCCGGATGCTGGCGGATGTCTTCTCGCATCGCTCGAGGGGCACCAAGGCCGAAGGCAAGCATGCCAGTTTCATCGAGCCCGATGACCCGCTCGTAGATCATCTCTCCCCTGGACACGCCCTGATGGATAGGCAGGCAATCGAAGAATTCGTTGGCCACACAGAACAGCGGCGCGTCTGGCAGATCTGCGAGAGAGGTGTGCCATTCTGTTGGCATGGCGCAATCAGAGAGGACGGTCTTCTGCTGTTGTTTGAGGTTCGGACTGATGTCGATGAGATGGATCCGGAGGGCCACTTTTGCGTCCGGGTTGGTCGAGATGGCGCTGAGCATGTCCCGCATCAGGGTGCCACGGCCCGGGCCAAACTCGACGAGATGAAAGGGAGAGGGGCGGCCGGACTGTTGCCAGACCGCAAGCATGAAGATGCCGATGAGCTCACCGAACATCTGGCTGACCTCGGGAGCGGTGATGAAATCGCCGGAGCGTCCGATCGGCTGGCGGCTGGTGTAATAGCCATGCTCGGGATCTGTGAGGCACAGGGTCATGTAGTCGGCAACGGAAATCGGCCCTCCCGCTGCGATGAGTCGTTTGAGCCGCACGCCAAGGGGCGTATCGGTGCTCATACCTTGACCTTGAGCCGGGCAAAGAGAATGAGCACAAGACCCGCGAGGATCATCGGGGCGGACAGCCACATGCCCATGGTGGTGCCGAAGCTGAGATAGCCGATCTGGCTGTCGGGCAGGCGCACAAGCTCGACGAGGGAGCGGAAGATGCCATAGAGGATGGCAAAGCAGCCGGCGACCGTGCCGGGCCGTTTCAGTGCGCCTGTCGAGTGGCTGAGAATGCGCAGGATGATGAAGATCGCGACCCCTTCAAGAGCTGCCTCATAGAGCTGGCTGGGGTGGCGCGGCTCGGGTCCCGCATTGGGGAAGATGACGCCCCATGGCAGGTCGGTCGTGCGTCCCCAGAGCTCGGAATTGATGAAGTTCGCAACCCGGCCAAAGAACAGCCCGAAGGGGGCGGCCAGAGCGACGAGATCGAACATCGACAGGATGTTGATCGAGCGGACGCGGGCAAACAGGATCATGGCGATGGTGACGCCGAGAAAACCGCCGTGGAAGGCCATGCCGCCATTCCAGACCGCAAAGATCTGCAAGGGATCGGAGAGATAGGCGTCGAAATTGTAGAAGAGCACATAGCCGAGCCGCCCGCCTAGAATGATGCCGAGGGTTGCCCAGATGACGAAATCATCAAGATCGGTGGCGCTGAGCGGGCTTTGATCGCCGGGCCAGAGGGGGGATAGTCTGGCGATGCGGCGGGTGTAGGACCAGGCGAGCAGAATGCCGACGATATAGGCGATGGCATACCAGTGGATCTGGATCGGACCAAGCGAGAGCAGAACGGGATCGATGGTCGGGAAGGGAATGGCCAGAAAGGTCACGGCACGCCTCTATTGAGAAATCTTTGACTTGTTGAGGGTTAGTTGCGCCAAGGGTAACAAGTCAAGAGAAAGCCCATTTTTTAATTGTGAAATGCCCATGGCGCATTATATCAGTGCTAGAGACAAGATCTTAGGCGGATGTGCGCGAAGGGCCAGTCGGGCCAGTTGACGCATGTCGAGTGAGGAGCGAGAGCAATGACACAGACCAACAATCGGATTTTCGACGAATTCGCAAAGTTGATGACGGATGCTGCAGGCGTTGCCCAAGGGGTTCGGGACGAAGCGGAAAATGCCATTCGCGCCCAGCTTGAGCGCTTCATGGGTGACATGGATCTTGTGACCCGCGACGAGTTCGAAGCGGTCAAGGCCATGGCGATTGCAGCCCGCGACGAAAATGAGGCGCTTGCCGCCCGCATCGCAGTGCTTGAGGAAAAGCTTGGCATCTCTGCCGACAAACCTCAGAGCGATACGGACGAGCCGACATCTGCCATCTAAGTATGGGCATCGAGATTGGGCAGGCATGGGGCGCGATCTGGAGTTGACCTTGCTAGCACCCTGCTCGCATCAGGTGGCCTGTCGCCAAAAAGCGGCAGGCTTTTTGCGTTTTACGGCTCTCTCGGTTTGAATTCTGGCGTGGACTGTGGCACTGACTAAGTCAGTCAAAACAGACCGATAATCACACTTCTCAAGGAACAAAGACTATGGAACTGGGCAATCTTTCACTGGCGCTGGTCGGAGCGGGCAAGATGGGGGGCGCGATGCTCGCCGGATGGCTGGAGATGGGGCTTGATGCCTCCAAGGTGACGGTTATTGATCCGGGTCAGAACGACGAGCTTAAGGCCTTTGCCGCCAACAAGGGCTTTACTCTTGCCGCATCGCCCGAAGGTATCGCCTCGCCGCAGATCGTGGTCGTGGCCGTCAAGCCGCAGATGATCGACAAGGTTCTACCGACACTAACGTCGCTGGTCGGTAGCGATACGGTGGTTGTCTCGGTGGCTGCTGGCAAGAGGGCCGTCGACTTCCGCAGGCATCTGGGCGAGGAGACGCTCGTCGTGCGCGCCATGCCCAACACACCGGCTCAGGTTGGTCGGGGCATGACGGCTGCTTTCGCTGATGAGAAGATCAGTCAGGAAATGCGCGATGTTGTGGCAACGCTTCTGTCCTCTATGGGCCGTTTCGTCTGGGTTCAGAGCGAGGATCTGATCGATTCTGTGACAGCTATTTCCGGATCAGGCCCTGCCTATGTCTTCCATCTCGTCGAAGCGATGGCCAAGGCTGGCGAGAAGCTGGGGCTTGATGCCGAGACGGCGGGCATTCTTGCGCGCCAGACCATCGTGGGGGCTGGCGAGCTGTTGAACCAGTCCGAGCTTTCGGCTTCGACGCTGCGCGAGAATGTGACCTCTCCGGGTGGTACGACGGCCGCAGCGCTGGCGGTTCTGATGGCCGAGGAGGGCGGATTTCCAGAGCTTGTCGAGAAGGCCGCCATTGCCGCTCGCGACCGCTCGATCGAGCTGTCTGCCTGATCAGGCTGACATACAGCATTGAAATGAATTTTGGCCCTGTCGCTCGCAGTCTGGCGGGCGGCGGGGCTTTTGTTTTTCATGGGTTAGACGAATTTGATCGCTCTTCCACAATTTGATCGCATTCCGTCTGCATAATGCTTTCATTGGATTGGCGCTGTTGTGTGTTCCGACTGATCCGGCTCCTGTTCTTGATCGTACGATATGGAAAGAGGTTGAACGACATGCATTCCAACACAGAGCTCAGAAATCAGTTGTTCGAGCAATTTTCGCAGACCGTTCTGGAGAGCGGCTGGAGAGATCTTTCCTGCGCCGACATCGCGACCCGTTGTGGTGTCGAGGTCAAGATTGCCTTTGTCGAATACAGCAATCGCTATGCCTATGTGACAGAGCTTGTCCGGCGCATCGACTATGCGATGCTTGATGCCTATGACAAGGAAATTGCCGACGAGCCAGCGCGCGAACGGTTGTTCGATGCGATCATGTCCCGCTTTGAGGCCATGCAGACTTATCGGGATCTGGTGATTGCGCTGACCAAAGCCGCACGCTGCGATCCGATGCTTTCCCTTCATCTGATGGCGCTCTCGCGCCTGACCGCCGACTGGATCATGGATGTGTCTCACATCTCGCCTTCCGGTCTTGGCGGACAAATCCGGAGCAAGGGCGCCTTGGTTGCCTATGCGCGAGCCTTCAACGTTTGGCTGGGTGATGAGAGTGAAGACCTCTCGAAAACCATGGCTTGCCTCGACAAGACGCTGAAATCCGGAGAAAAGGCGTTGCGACGCGCCGAGAAACTGGCTCGGGTTGTGCCCATCATGCGCCCGCGCTGCCGCCCCAAACGGAAGTCGAAAGGCGCTGAGGCCGCCGAGACATCCACGGGTGGTTACTCCGAGGCTTCCTTCGGAGACGAGGGCGGTATGGCTCCCATGCCGTCTTGATGGATGCCTGTCTGACCTTGGCATCCCTGCAACACTGTTGCTGTTTGTGACACTCGGGGCGTTTCCTGCTTTGCAATGAAGCAAGAAACGCCCCAAATTGTGTCTGCAACTCCCTATCCGCCCGTATCGAGGCGGATCATCACAGACAATAAACAAAGGCACAGGCAGAGGGTCATATGGCTAAAGCAGCGGCAGAGATCGCGTTTGATGATTTTATGAAGGTGGATATTCGCGCGGGCACCGTGCTTGAAGCCGAGACTTTCCCCGAGGCGCGCAAACCGGCCTATAAGCTCAAGATCGATTTTGGCGAGGATATCGGCGTCAAGAAAAGCTCGGCGCAGATCACGGTGCGCTACAGCCTTGACGATCTGGTCGGGCGGCAGGTGATGGCGGTGGTCAACTTTCCCCCGCGCCAGATTGGTCCCTTCATGTCCGAGGTGCTGACCCTTGGTTATGAAGATGAGAACGGGGATATCGTTCTTGCCGCAATCGACAAGCCGGTGCCCAACGGCAAGCGTCTTTGCTGAGTAGCTCTATGCTTGGGAAAGGCGTCAGGTTGGCAGTCTGAGGGTTGCCTTGAGGCCGCCCATGGCGCTTCGTCCCAGCCTGATCTCGCCACCGTGCGCGCGGGCGATGTCGCGAGCAATCGAAAGGCCGAGGCCCGTGCTCGGGCTGTCCTGATTTCGTGCGGTGTCGAGGCGATAGAAGGGCCGGAAGACGGCTTCCCATTCTTCCTCCGGGATGCCCGGTCCATCATCCTCGATATCGATAGACCACCAGTTGCCGAGTTGTTCGGATGTCAGGGTGACGGTCGTGCCATGGCGGATGGCATTGGTGATCAGGTTGTTGAGGCAGCGCTTGATGGTTTGCGGTTTGACCTCGACTTCGCTGCCACCCTTGTGGTCGATGCTCAGGCTGTGTCCGGCACGCTCTGCATCATATTGCAGTTCTGTCAGCAGGGTTGGAATGTCGATGACCTCGGCAACTTCAGATGAAGTTCCACGGGCGAAATCGAGATAGTCCTCAAGCATATGCTGCATCTCGTCGACATCGCGTTGCATGTCCACGACTTCCGGCTCGTCGCCAAGCAGTGCGAGCTGGAGCTTGAAGCGCGTCAGGATGGTTCTGAGGTCGTGGCTGACCCCTGCCAGCATGGTCGTGCGCTGTTCGATCTGGCGCTCGATGCGGCGCTTCATCTCGAGAAAGGCATGGGCCGCCCTGCGGACTTCGCGCGCGCCAGCAGGGCGAAAGTTCTGGGCTTCCTGTCCCTTGCCGAAGCGCTCGGCTGCATCTGCCAAACGCTGGATCGGCCGGATCTGATTGCGCAGGAAGAGAATGGCAACGACCAGCAGCACAAGTGACGTGCCCGCCATCCAGACAAGGAAGATATGTGAGTTGGAGGCGTAGGTCTGGGAGCGGCGGGTGAAGACCCGCAAGACCTTGTCTGCCAGTTTGATCCGGATCTCCACAATGTTGGAGCGCCCGACCGTGTCGATCCAGAAGGGCCGGCCGATCAGGTCCGTGATCTGTCGGGACAGGGTCTGGTCTAGCAGGTTGAAGAAGGGTTTCGGCCCCGGAGGGGGCAGGGGGCCATCGGGCAAGATCGTGATTGACAGGTTGAGCTTGTCCTGCGCCAGATTGATGATCGTGTTGTAATCCTCATCCTGAGGGTAGCTTTCCAGCACGGCAATGATGGCGGCGATGTCCTGCGTGACGGCAGTCGATAGGCGATGGGTCACCGTCTGCCAGTGTCGCTCCATGAAGACGAAGGCGATCACTGACTGCAGGATGACCATGGGCGCGACGATGATGATCAGGGAGCGGGCATAAAGGCCTTTGGGCATAATGCGGGCCAACTCGCGTGCGCCCCTGCGATAAAAATAATAGAGAATGCGCAAAGGGGCGAGAAGACTGACGATGCGCCTCTGCCACTCGGGCCGGTTTGCAAGAGCAGCCGCTTCTTCCTCGCTCGGTTCCCTTTGTGACTGATCCACCATCTTTGCCGTCTCTGGATGCCTGCTGTTCTTTGGTCTTTTCGATGCCGTGCCGCGCAATGACCTAATCGGTCAGAAGACGATACCCAATCCCGCGAATGGTTTGAAGATAAATCGGGTTGGAGGGGTCCGGTTCGATCTTGCGTCTGAGGCGATTGATCTGCACGTCCACGGTTCTCTCGCCTGTGCCATCCTCTCCGGCCAGCGCAAGGCGGGCGATGGTCGCTCCGGGTTGGGAGGCAAACAGGCAGAGCAGCTCACGCTCGCGGTCGGTCAGACGGATGACGTCCTCACCGCACATGAGCTCCTGTCGCTCGAGCTTGAAGCGGAAAGGGCCGAAGGTGACCTCGTCGATGGGTGAATTGCTCTGGGCGTTCTGGCGCTTGAAGATATTGCGGATGCGCAGCAAGAGTTCACGCGGTTCGAAAGGCTTTGCCAGATAATCGTCGACGCCGATCTCCAGACCCTGAATGCGGGATTCACTCTCTGCACGGGCCGTGAGCATGAGGATCGGGATCTGGTCTCGGGTTCTGAGGTCCTTTGCCAGCTCCATGCCGCTTTCTCCCGGCATCATGACGTCGAGGATCAACAGATCGAAACTGAGGCCGTCCATGGTCTTGCGCGCCTCGAGGGCATTCTGGGCGGTCGTGACGCGGAAGCCATTGTTGGTCAGGTAGCGCTGCAAAAGATTGCGGATGCGGCTGTCGTCATCGATGACAAGCAGATGCTGGGCATTGTCTGGCAGGTTCTTTTCTGCGGCTGGCATGGGCTTATCCACTCTCCTGGCGGGAAGGCCTTACGATTTCCGACGGCGCTCGATCTGTTCAATGGAGCTGAGGGCCTGAAGTCCTTCGTTCAGTTGGCGAACCATGGGCCGGTCTTGTGGCTCAATCATGGCATAAAGAAAGGCCTTGCTCGATTGACGGCTTTCTTCGGGCAACAGCTGAAAGGCTTCCTCGATGCGCCGGGCCTGAACCTTGGACAATTTGAGGGCAAGGTCTCGACCCTTCTCTGACGGATAGAGCAGTCTCTGCCGACGATCCGTGTCGCCCGTCTGCTGCGTGATATAGCCGTCTTCGATCAACTGCTTGAGGACCCTTGAAAGGCTCTGCTTGGTGATCTTGAGGGTCTCGAGCAGATTGGCGACCGGAATGCCGGGGGTGCGATTGACGAAATGCAGCACGCGATGGTGCGCCCGGCCATAGCCGAAATCGGCGAGCATCGAGTCCGGATCGGCAACAAAATCGCGATAGGCGAAGAACAGCAGTTCGATCAGTTCAAAGGAAATGCCATCCTTCTCCGACATCGGAGTGGAGATTGTTTGGGGTTTTTCCATTTTTTTTCACCGTCTCCGATTTTCCTGCTCGTTCGCGCCCATGCGATCAAACTTTTTCATTCTGCTCCAGAAGCGGAAGAATTTTCTTCATTTACTGACATAGCCGGTTCAAATGCAATTGTCACGTCGTGTGATTTCGTAGGCTCCAACTCAAAAAAATACGTCAGTAATGTTGACTTATTTTATCGCATTTGTTACTTGTTTATCAGACATCGCGAAAGAAATGGCAATTGTTGACGAAAAAAGCATTCTGATTGCTGCCTTTCGCGAAAATAAACAAGACGACCCATCCGTACCCGAAAGCCCTCCAATTATGCAAGTAGGGGTGGTCAGGATCGTGTAGATAACACAGGAGAGAAACAATGGCGGGACCCGCATTTGATCAGCGTGAAGGCTATATCTGGTACAACGGCGAATATGTCGACTGGAAAGATGCCAAACTGCACGTGCTCTCGCACGGTCTGCACTATGGCTCCACCGTCTTTGAAGGCGTTCGTGCCTATGGTGGCGAAATCTTCAAGCTGAAGGAGCACACGGATCGTCTATTCCGGTCTGCAGAGACACTTGGGATGAAAGTTCCCTATACCAAGGAAGAACTGATCGAGCAGCAGAAGGACATCTTGAAGAAGGAAGGCCTCACGGATGCTTATCTGCGTCCGGTCATTTGGCGCGGCTCGGAACTGATGGGCATCTCTGCTCAGGCCAACCGGATCAACGTTGCCATCGCTGCATGGGACTGGCCATCCTACTTCAAGCCGGAAGATCGTCTCAAAGGCCTGCGCCTGACCGTCGCGGAATGGTGCCGCCCGGACCCGCGTACCATCCCGTGTCATGCCAAGGCAGCTGGTCTTTACATGATCTGCACCCTGTCCAAGCACAAGGCAGAAAATGATGGCTTCAATGATGCGATGATGCTCGACTTCGAGGGCAATATCGCCGAGGCAACCGGTGCGAACATCTTCTTCACCAAGGATGGTGCCCTGCACACGCCAGTTCCTGATTGCTTCCTTGATGGGATCACGCGCCAGACCGTTGTCGATCTTGCCCGCCGTCGCGGTATCGAAGTTATCGAACGCAAGATCCGTCCGGAAGAAATGGCAGATTTCGATGAATGCTTCCTGACCGGTACTGCGGTTGAAGTGACCCCGGTTGCCAGCATCGACAAATACAGCTTCAAGCCCGGTGCCATCACCACTCAGCTGATGGATGACTATACCAACGAAGCCCATCCGCATGCACTGGCTGCCGAATAATCACTGGGCCAAGATCCATGATGAACGAACGGCGCCCCTCAGGCGCCGTTTTTGTTTTGGGTCATTGATGAAGCGGGTGCTTCATTCCTGCCAGCGTTTGAGGGCGGCATCGTCCGCATCGGTCGCCTTGACCCAGCCACTCGTGCCCGAAACGAGGCTTTCCTTCTTCCAGAAAGGGGCGCGGGTCTTCAGATAGTCCATGATGAATTCTGCGGACTCGAAGGCGACCTGCCGGTGGGAGGAATAGGTGATCACGAGGACGATGCGTTCGCCCGGCGTCAGCTTGCCGTGGCGATGAATGATGCGGCTTCCCATCAGATCCGGCCAGCGGATTGCTGCTTCCTGTTCGATGCGGTCGAGTTCCGCTTTTGCCATGGAGGGATAGTGCTCAAGGGTCATGTCGGTGATGCGCGCGTCGCCGACCATGTCTCTCACGAGGCCCGTGAAGGTGACAACCGCGCCGATGGCGGTGTTGCCATTGGTCAGGGCATCGATTTCTGCGGATATGTCAAAATCTTCGGTCTGCAGCCGAACGGTCATGGGTCTTGTCTCGTCTTGTGATGATGGGAATGGTGTTCAGCGTGTGGGTTGAGCCGCCGGTCTCAGCCACCTGTCATGGGTGGGAAGAAGGCGATTTCCTCAGCCGCGCCAATTTCGTCGTCCGCTTCGGCGTGGAACTGGTCGAGTGCGACGCGTACGGTTTCCAGATCATCGAAGGCGGCTTCATATTCTTCGCCTCGCCGCTGTTGCCAGACGAGAAGGTCGTGGACGGTCTTGACCTCATCGGGAAGGGTGATCCGTTCCTCTTCTTTTCCGATGCGTTCGCGGATCCAGGCAAAATAGACGAGTTTCATGGTCAACCCCTCATGGCTGCTTTCGTGTGAAAGCGTTGCGGGTAGGTCCCGAAGGGCCCAAAACATCAGTATGTGCGATTCAGTGCCCATCGAACAAGAGCACCGTGCAAAGCGTCTCTGTCGGCTGACAGGCCGTCGGGTGGTTCAGTCGTTGAGTAGATACTTCATGCCTGCGCGGAAATAGTCGTAGCCGGTGTAAAGCGTGAGCAGTGCGGACAGCCAAAGAAGGATCAGTCCGATTTCGCTGTTGAACGGAAGAACCTTGTCGCCAGCCGGGCCTGCGAGCAAGAAGCCGAGCGCAACCAGTTGGGCGGTGGTTTTCCATTTGGCAAGGCGCGTCACCGGCACGCTGACCTGCAGATCAGCAAGAAATTCGCGCAAGCCGGAAACAAGAATTTCGCGGCAGAGGATGATCACGCCAGACCAGATGTGCCAGCCGTAGAGCGAGCCGTCCATTGCCAGCATGAGGATGCAGACCGAGACGAGCAACTTGTCGGCGATCGGGTCCAGCATGCGGCCGAGCGCGGATTGCAGGTTCCAGCGCCGCGCCAGATAGCCGTCGAAAAAGTCGGTGATGGCAGCGAGAGCGAAGATGCCAAGTGCCGTCCAGCGCGTCCAGTCCAGCGTTGGCCAGAGCATGAAGAACACCACGCCGGGTACGGCAAGGATGCGCGCAAAAGTCAGCAGGTTTGGTAGGCTGAATGTCTTGGCACCATTCATTTATTCGGTTCCTTGCAGAGAGCGGTCGGTATCTCGGTCCCGGCCTTCTTCAAAGCATGACTGCCTGTCTGCCGTCAATGCGGCATAACACTTTGGTGCGCATCAGGCGTCATCTTCATTAAAATAGGCGTGGATGGCCTGAGCCATCTGTTCGGAAATGCCATCAACCGCCAGCAGATCTGACAGGGCTGCTCCGCGCACCGCCTTTGCGGTTCCGAAGTGATGTAGCAACGCCCTCTTGCGGGCCGGACCGATGCCGGGGATGTCCTCAAGGCCGGTCTGGGCAATCTGCTTGGAGCGTTTTGGCGCGATGGGTGCCGATGGCAAAACGGTGGGCCTCGTCGCGCAGGCGCTGGATGAAGTAGAGCACCGGGTCGCGCAAGGGGAGCATGAAGCTGTCCTTGCCGGGCAGGTGGAAATGTTCGCGGCCCGCATCGCGGTCCGGTCCCTTGGCAACGCCGACGACGGGGAGGTCATGGATGCCGAGATCGGCAAGAATTTCGAGAACCGCATTCAGCTGGCCGCGTCCACCGTCGATCAGCAGCAGATCTGGCCAGGCGGGATCGGGCACATTTCCCTCGCGATCAGCCTCACCCTCGTCGCCTGATTTGGGCTCGGGCCGAGGGCCGTTTTCCTTGAGCAGTCGGGAGAAGCGGCGTTGGAGCACTTCGCGCATCATGCCGAAGTCATCGCCCGGGGT